>DKII01000119.1:4388-23028 GCA_002454125.1 Novosphingobium sp. UBA6722 | reverse complement strand
ACTGCGGGCGGTTGAGGCGCGGGCGCTGGAACCGGGGTCGGCGCCGGGGCTGGCGCCAGGGCAACGCGAACCGGCTGCGGCTCGGGCGGGACCGGACGGACATCAACCCGCACCGGCGGCGGCCGGGTTGCTTCCACCTTGGGCGGCTCCTGCTTGGCAGGCTGGCGGTTACGCGAGCGGTTGGAGCGATCGTTCTTGACCGGCACGACTGCCGCCGCGGGCTTTTCCGCCGCGGCCAGCACGGCCTTGGGCCGCACGAAAGCCGCAATGCGCGGATCATCGCGCCCAATCTCGGCCGCGCGCGGGAAATGGCCAAGGTTGGCAGCAGCAGCCTGCTGCGCCGGAGTCAGCCGCGGCATGTAGCGCAGATAGGCAACCATGCCCCCAGCCGCCGCTTCGGGCAGGTTGGCGCGGGCCACGGCTTCGGCCTCGCTGGCCAGCCCCAGGATCGCAAAGGCAAAGGCGCGGGTGCGCCAGGCAGCCTTGTCCTGCTTCTGCAGCAGCGGGCTAAGCGTCACTTCCATGCCGCGCCGATCGCCCGAGATCGCCTGGCTCAGCGCCAGGCGGCGCAGCGTTTCATCATCCGGCCCGGCGCTCAGCGCCTGGCGGTAATAGCGCTGGGCCAGCTCGTTATCGCCGACCAGGTCATAGGCCAGGCCGCGTTCGGACAGCAACTTGGGATCGACCGGCCCGATCCGCTCGGCCGTCTCGAACAACGGGATGGCAGAATAGGGATCTTCGGCCAGCACCATCGCGCCGGCCAGGCCGGCCTTGATATTGGCATTGGTGGGCTGGAGCTGGTCAGCGCGGCGGTAGAAGCCCATCGCCGCCTCGGCATCGCCGATCGCGGCCGAAGCCTTGCCGGCTTCGATCAGTGCCGCGACGTCGCGCGGGTTGCGGGCCAGCTTGCCGAGGGCGGCGTTGAGCTGCATGCCCGGACCGCCCGGCAGCGGCTGAACCACCGGCTGGCTGACCGCGTCAATCTCACCATCATCAGCCTGGGTGTCAGCCTGGGCAAAAGCCGGGTGCAGCGCCAGGCCAAACGAGGTCCCGGTCAGCAGCGCGAAACGGACCAGTCTGGCCGGAATGGAGAGGGACATCGGGACCCTGAAAGCGAGGATGGACAACCCGCCGAATTGGCGACCCGGCAGCGATAGTCGAAAATTGTTCCCGGCGGAACGGCTTTGCGCCGAACCGCCGGGTTCAGATCACCTTACTGATTATTCTGCCGGCCAAGGAAGCGCGGGATGCTGATCGACGGGCCATCGCCATCGTCCTCATCCTCATCCTCGTCCTTCGAGCGGCCGCCGCGCGAAAGGTTGGCCATGCGCTCAAACAGAGTGGCACCACCGGTCGAGACGCGCGGCGCCTTGGTTGCGGGCTGGATCGGCGCGTCGGCGCCCTCATCCGCGCTGCCGGCCGAAGCACCGCCTTCGCCGCTGTCGCTCGACACCAGGCCGCGACGCCGACCGGGCAGGCCGCCGCCGACCGGCTGGTCTTCATCGACCAGGCGCGAGGCATTGCTGAGGAGATCGTCGGCCGGTTCGGCTGCAGCGGCCGGAGCGGGCTCCTCGGCTTCCATTTCCAGCTCAAGCGGCTCGTCTGCAGCAGCATCGGTCGCGGCCGCGGCCGTGCCCCAGTCATCGTCATCGTCGCTGTAGCTTGCGACCGGTGCGGGCGCTTCCGCCTGAACTTCCGCTTCGGGCTCTGGGGCAGGCGCCGCTTCGGCCACCGGTTCAGGGGCGGGTTCAGGCTCCGGTGTCGGCGCAGCCCGCTCGAACAGCGGCTGCACGGCCTCGGCCTGCGGACGGACTGGCCCGCGCGAGGCGGTCAGGTTGAACGGGCGCGAGGCTTCTTCCGCCATCGACGCCGTCTGCTCGATCCCGGTGGCGACCACCGAGACGCGGATCTTGCCCTGCAGGTCCGGATTGAAGGCGCTGCCCCAGATGATGTTGGCGTTGGGATCGACCAGCTCGCGAATGTGGTTCGCAGCTTCGTCCACTTCGAGCAGCTTCATGTCGTCGCCGCCGATGATCGAGATGATCACGCCCTTGGCGCCCTGCATCGACACGCCATCGAGCAGCGGGTTGGCAATCGCCTTTTCGGCAGCCTCGAGCGCGCGGTTTTCACCGCTGCCTTCGCCCGTGCCCATCATCGCCTTGCCCATTTCGGCCATGACCGAGCGGACGTCCGCAAAGTCGAGGTTGATCAGGCCCGGCATGACCATCAGGTCAGTGATCGAGCGGACGCCCTGCTGCAGCACTTCGTCGGCCAGCAGGAAGGCTTCCTTGAAGGTGGTTTCGGCCTTCGCCACCAGGAACAGGTTCTGGTTGGGAATGACGATCAGGGTATCGACGTGCTTCTGCAGCTCCTCGATCCCGGCTTCGGCCGAGCGCATCCGGCGCGTGCCTTCGAACAGGAACGGCTTGGTCACCACGCCAACGGTCAGCACGCCCTTTTCACGGGCCGCCTTGGCGACGACCGGAGCCGCGCCAGTGCCGGTGCCGCCGCCCATGCCGGCGGCGATGAAGCACATGTGGACGCCATCAAGCGCACGGTCGATCTCGGCCAGGGTTTCCTCGGCCGCGGCCTTGCCCACTTCGGGGCGCGAGCCGGCACCCAGGCCCTGGGTGATGTCCGGGCCCAGCTGGATGCGATGTTCGGCGATCGAATTGTTCAGCGCCTGGGCATCGGTGTTCGCGACCACGAAGTCGACGCCCTCAATCCCGGCCCCGATCATGTTGGCGATGGCGTTGCCGCCCGCACCGCCCACGCCGATCACGGTGATCCGGGGACGCAGCTCTTCAACGGCTGGCGGTCCGATATTGATGCTCATGGCGCTCTCCTGTCCGGCAAGCGGATGCAATTCTAACAACTATCGTGGTTACTGCACCGCGAAATCTCAAGTTTCCAACCCGTAGTCCCACGTTGTCCACAGTCACCCTAAGGTTTTCCAGGCCCCTACGCAGGATTTCAGAAATACTCCCGCACCGCGCGGTAGAGCCGGCCGACCAGTCCGAGCTTGTCGAACCGGGTAATCTCCTGTTTCCCGCGGCCAACCTTGCGGATGTCGATCGGGTCTGCGGCGGCATAGAGCACCAGGCCGGCCAGGGTAGAAAATCCAGGCGTGGCATGGGCTTCCGGCAGACCCTTGATGTGAAGTGGCCGCCCGATCCGCACCGGCTTGCCAAGCGCGGCCTGGGCATAGTCAGCCAGCCCCGCCAGCTCCGCCCCGCCCCCGGTCAGCACGATCTGCTGCCCGCGCTGGCCGGTGAAGCCCAGTGACTTCAATGCGCGCGAAACCTCTTCCATCAGCCGGGCGAGCTGCTCGGTGATGACCGAGATCAGTTCGGCGCGGGGGATGCGGTTCTTGTCATCGGCATGGCGGGCGATCGGCCCGGTCATTTCATCGCCCGGCGCGTTGACCGGGATCATCTCGCGGTGGTCCGATGGGCTGGCAATCGCCGAGCCGTGGACGCACTTCAGGCGCTCGGCCTGGAAGCGGCGAATGCCGAAGGCAGAGGCAATCGCATCGGTGACGTCGCCCGAGCCCATCGGGATCGTGACAAGCCCCAGCAGCATGCCCGAGGCATAGACCGAGACATTGGTCACTTCCGCGCCAAACTCGACCAGGGCCACGCCCAGGTCGCGCTCTTCCGGGTTGAGGCAGGCATAGCCCGCGGCGATCGGTGAGCCGACCACGGCCTCAACCTGCAGATGCGCGTTCTGGACCGTCTCGGTGATGTTGCGGATCGGCGCACCGTCGGCCAGCATGACATGAATATCGACGCCCAGCCGCTCGGCATGGAGCCCCTTGGGATCGGACACGCCGTCCGCTCCATCGAGCGTGTAATGCGCCGGCTGGGCATGCAGCACCATCCGCCCGTCGGGCTGGATCACGCCCTGGGCGGCAACCAGCAGGTGTTCGATATCGTCTTCCTCGATCCGGCGGCCGCCGATATCGATCTCGACCTGCGCGACCTGGCTGGCCAGGCCGGCCCCGGATGAGCCGATCCAGACCGAGGTGACGGCGGTATTGGCCATCTTCTCGGCCCGCTCGACCGCATCGCGCACCGCATAGGTGGCGGCCTGCATGTCGGTCACATAGCCGCGCTTGATCCCCTGGGCGGCGCGGTGGCCCGAGCCAAGCACCACCATCTCGCCCGTCTCGGTCAGCCCGGCGACCATCGCCGAGATGCGGAACGAACCGATGTTGACCGCGCCAAAGGTGCGGACGATGCGGGGCGTGGCCATCAGTCCTTGTCCCCCTTTGCGGATTCGGACTTGGCCTTGGGCGCGGCTTCGGCCTTCTTCGTTTCGCTCGCCGCCGGCTTCGCCACAGGCTGTTCGACCGGATCGGTCCGGCCCGGCACGCGCAGATAAATGCGATCGCCCGCGCGCATGTCAAAGGCCGCCACCTTGCCGCCGAGCAGCCGGTTGACCCCATCGAGCCGCGCAAAGGTCATCAGCGCCTTGGCCGACTTTTCATCGCCCTCCGGCAGCGCCAGGACCTGACCGGTCTTGAAGGTGAAGTTCCAGCGGCGATTGCCGATCCACTCAGCCTCGCGCAGCTGCGGCTTGAGCGCCGGGGCGGCGGACATCAGTTCCTGCAGCGCCGCCACCTGCTTGCCCGCGCCGGGACCGGAGACGACCAGCTTGCCCTTGGCCCGGGCCGGACCGACCACTTCAAGCTCCGCCCCGGTCGCATCGATCAGCACCAGCTTGTCAGCCTTGCGAAGGACAGCCGCCGGGGTCCGCTCGACAATGTCGATCACCAGCGAATCCGGCAGCTGGCGCGAAACGCGCGCGTCCTGGACCCACGAAAGCTGGAGCAGTTCCTGGCGCAGCGCTTCGACATCGACCAGCGGCATCGCCCGGTCACGCTCGGCCAGCGCGCGCTCATAGACCTTGAGTTCGTTGAGGTTCTTGACCCCGCGCACTTCGACCCGGCGCACTTCGAAACCGGCGTCGCTGGCGACCGAGGCAAGCTGCGCCTCGGCCATGGCGGGGACCCCGGCAAAGCTCGCCACGGTCCAGGCCAGCACGGCTGCCCCGCCGAGGATCCCAGCGAGGAAAACCCGCTGCCACTGCTCTTCGCTGATCGGCAGCCAGCCCATTGCCGTACCGATCGCCGAGCCGGTCTTGGCCCGCGCCGCGCGGACCTGGCGGACCTTGCCCTGCGCGGCGGCAGCCTTGCGCACGCTTTTGCCGCCGCGCTTGATGGTCTGGCTCATCGCTTGCCCCCCTTGCGATCTTTCTCAGCGAGCGCCTCGGCGATGATCATTTCGACCAGTTCGCCATATTCGATCCCCAGATGCTTGGCCTGCTCCGGCACGAGGCTGAGCGGCGTCATCCCCGGCTGGGTGTTGGTTTCCAGCACGAACAGGCCCGCCAGCCCGCGCTCGTCATCCCAGCGGAAGTCGGTGCGGCTGCAGCCCTTGCAGCCGAGCAGCTGGTGGCAGCGCAGCGCGATGTCGAGGCAGGCCTGGGTGATCTCGTCCGGGATCTCGGCCGGGCAGACGTGCTCGGTCATCCCTTCGGTATATTTGGCGTCGAAATCGTAGAAGCCCGACTTGGGCCGCAGTTCGGTGACCATCAGCGCGCGATCGCCCAGTACCGCCGTGGTCAGCTCGCGCCCGCGGATATAGGGTTCGGCCAGCAGGCTATCGAATTCCTGCCACGGCCCCTTGGTCTCCGGGCTGATCGGGTTGCCGTAATTGCCCTCGGCGGTGACGATCGCCACGCCGACCGAAGACCCTTCGTTGACCGGCTTCAACACATAGGGCCGCTCGAGCGGGTCACGCTCATAGATCTCCGCCACCGGCACGATCCGACCGCCTGGCATGGGGATGCCATGGGGGACCAGCGCCTGCTTGGTCAGTTCCTTGTCGATCGCGATGACCGAGGCGACCATGCCTGAATGGGTATAGGTCAGGCCCATCAGGTCCATCATGCCCTGGACCGAGCCATCCTCACCCGGTGTGCCGTGGAGCGCATTGAACACCACGTCCGGCTTGGTCGCTGCCAGCCTGGCCGCGACATCGCGGTCCATGTCGATCCGGGTAACGCGGTGGCCGCGCTCTTCCAGCGCCTTGGCCACGCCTTCCCCGCTCATGAGGCTGACCGGCCGCTCGTTTGACCAGCCGCCCATCAGGACCGCAACATGGAGTTTGGGGAGGCTCACTTGGACTTACCTACTCGTTGAATTTCCCATTCGAGTTCGACGCCCGACTTTTCCTTCACCCGGCGTCGCACTTCCTCGCCCAGCGCCTCGATATCGGCGCTGGTTGCATCGCCCAGATTGAGCAGGAAGTTGGTGTGCTTCTCGCTGACCTGCGCGCCGCCGAGCTGAAGCCCCCGGCAGCCGGCCTCGTCAACCAGGGCCCAGGCCTTGTGCCCAGCCGGGTTCTTGAAGGTCGAACCGCCGGTCTTGCTGCGCAGCGGCTGGCTGGCTTCGCGGCTGGCGGAGATGCGGTCCATTTCGGCCTGGATTGCATCCGGCTCGCCCGGCCGTCCCTTGAACCGCGCGGCGACCACGATGGCACCCTCAGGCAGCTCAGAATGGCGATAGGTGTAGTGCAAGGCTTCGACCTGCAATGTGACCAGCGACCCATCGCGCAGCACGACATCGCAATCGACCAGGATGTCCTTGACCTCACCGCCATAGGCCCCGCCGTTCATCCGCACGAAGCCGCCGACCGTGCCGGGGATCGAGCGCAGGAATTCCAGACCCGCGATGCCATTGTCGCGCGCGGTGGAGGAAACGAGGATGCCCGAGGCCCCGCCGCCGCAATTGAGCGTCAGGTCAGCGGTCTGTTCGACCTTGGCAAAGGCCTTGCCCAGCCGGACGACAACACCGGGCACACCGCCATCGCGGACGATCATGTTGCTGCCCAGCCCCAGCGCCATGACTGGCACGGCCGGATCGAGTTCGCGCAGGAAGCCTTGCAGATCGGCCAGGTCCTTCGGCTCGAACAGCCACTCGGCCGCGCCGCCGGACTTGAACCAGACCAGCGGCGCCAGCGGGGCCGAAGGGGTTAGCTTACCCCGGACGGAGGGGAGCGTGGCGGTGCTCATCCGCCGGTCCGGAAGACGCGGATCGCAGCCTCAAGCCCGCCGGCCCACTTGGTGATGTCTCCCGCCCCGAGGCACACGACCATGTCGCCCGGCTGGGCGACGTTGGCGAGCTCTGCCGCCAGGGCATCAGCGCTGGCGATCAGGTGGGCCGAGCGGTGGCCGCGGGCCTTGATCCCTTCGACCAGGGCAGCGGAATCGACGCCCTCGATCGGGGCTTCGCCTGCGGCATAGACCGGGGCGGCATAGACCAGATCGGCATCGTTGAAGGCGGCCTGGAATTCGGACAGGTGATCGCGCAGGCGCGTGAAGCGGTGCGGTTGGACCACGGCAATCACGCGGTTCTGTACCCCCTCGCGTGCGGCGGCCAGGACCGCGCGGATTTCGACCGGGTGGTGGCCGTAATCGTCGATGATCGTCACGCCATCGATCTCACCCACCTTGGTAAAGCGGCGCTTGACCCCGCCGAACTTGGCAAAGCCGGTCTGGATCACGGAATCCGCGCAGCCCATCTCGACCGCGACGCCGACAGCGGCGAGCGCGTTCTGGACGTTGTGGCGGCCGGGCATGGGCAGCTCAATCCCGTCGATCCGGCGCTGCGAGCCGTCACGCTGACGGATGACTACGTCAAAGCGGTTGCCGCCGGGGAATGGCGTCACGTTCTCACCGCGCACATCGGCCTGGGCCGAGAAGCCATAGGTCACGACGCGGCGGTCGCGGACCTTGGGGATTACCGCCTGAACCTCGGGATGGTCGATGCACAGCACCGCACAGCCGTAGAACGGCACATTCTCGATAAATTCGACAAAGGCGTCCTTGATCGCATCGAACGAGCCGTAGTGATCGAGGTGCTCGGGATCGATGTTGGTCACCACCGCAATGGTCCCGTCGAGCCGCAGGAACGAGCCGTCGCTCTCATCCGCTTCGACCACCATCCATTCGCTTTCGCCAAGGCGGGCGTTGGAGCCATAGGAATTGATGATCCCGCCGTTGATCACGGTCGGATCGACCCCGCCGGCATCAAGCAACGCGGCGACCAGGCTGGTCGTGGTGGTCTTGCCGTGGGTGCCGGCGACGGCGACGGTGCGCTTGAGCCGCATCAGCTCGGCCAGCATCTCGGCGCGGCGCACCACGGGGACGCGGCTTTCCAGCGCGGCGACGACTTCGGGATTGTCGCGCTTCACGGCGGTCGAGGTGACGACCACGGCGGCATCGCCCAGGTTCTCGGCCTTGTGGCCAATCATGACCTTGATCCCGCGGGCGCGCAGACCTTCGACGACATAGCCTTCGGCAATGTCGCTGCCCTGGACCGTATAGCCAAGGTTGTGCATCACTTCGGCAATGCCGGACATGCCAATCCCGCCGATTCCGACGAAATGGATCGTGCCGATGTCAGTGCCTACGCCCTTCATTCCACTCTCTTCCTAACCAGCCGCCGCCGCGCCGCCAAAGGTCGCGCCGGCGACCGCCGCATCGGCCACGCGAATGACGTCCATCAGCGGGCTGCCGCCAAATCCTTCGACCAGATCGGCCAGGTCCTGCGCCGCCTTGGGATAGCCGCAGTTCCACGCGCCGTGGGCGGCATTGGCCAGCGTTTCGGGGCTCTGCGCGATGGCCAGGATCTGCTTGGCCACTTCGGCGGCGGTGAACCGCTCCTGCCGGATCATCCGCGCGCCGCCGGCCGCGCAGATCTCGCGGGTGTTGGCAGCCTGGTGATCGTCGGTCGCGATCGGCAGCGGCACCAGGATCGCCGGGCGGCCAACGGCGGTCAGCTCGGCAATGGTCGAGGCGCCGGCGCGGCCGATGAACAGGTGAGTATCGGCCAACCGTTCGGCCATGTTCTCGAAATAGGTGCCAAGTTCGGCCGGAATGTCATGCCCGGCATAGCGCGCGCGGACCGCTTCGATATCCTCGGGCCGGCATTGCTGGGTCACCTGCAGCCGGGTGCGCAGCGCGGCGGGCAGCATGGCCAGCGCATCGGGCACAACCTGTGAGAGCACACTCGCCCCCTGGCTGCCGCCGGTCACCAGCACGCGCAGCAGGCCGTCCTCGCTGAACGGCGGGAATGGCTCGTCACGCAGGGTCAGAACCTCGGCCCGGACCGGATTGCCGACCAGGTGGGTCTTGAGCGCGAACTTGGGCTTGAGCCGGTCGACCTGCTCGAACGAGGTGGCAATCGCATCGACCCGGCCCGCCATCAGCCGGTTGACCCGGCCCAGCACGGCGTTCTGTTCGTGGATCACGCTCGGCACGCCGTTTGCCGTGGCCGCCCACAGCGTCGGGAAGGCCGGATAGCCGCCAAAGCCGACCACGCAGGCCGGCTGGAAGCTTTCGAACAGCCGTTCGGCCATCCGCTTGCCTTCCAGGATCGCGCCAATGCCCCGCGGCCAGTGCAGCGGGTTCTTGCCGATCCGGCCAGCGGGCAGCACGTGGGTGACCAGGCTGTCCGGCTTGCCCGGCAGTTTGGCGCCGCGCGTGTCGGTCACCAGCGCGACATGATGCCCGCGCCGCTCCAACTCGACCGCCAGGGCAAAGGCCGGGATCAGGTGCCCGCCAGTGCCCCCGGCTGCCAGGACGTAATGCCGCGTCGGCCCGGTCATTTCCACAAGTCTCCGAAATTCCCGACCTTGAACGGTTCGCGTTCGATGAAGGGGTTGCGCCGGGTGATCGAAAGCAGCAGCCCGACACCCAGGCACAGCGCGATGGTGGACGAACCGCCATAGGAAATCAGCGGCAGGGTCATGCCCTTCGACGGGAACAGCTGCAGGTTGACCATGATATTGATGAAGGCCTGCCCGCCGAGCTGGGCCGTCAGCCCCGCCGCGGCGAGCGTGGTGAAGAGGTCATCCTCTTTCAGCAGTCGCAGCAGCACGCGCAGCACGATCGCAACGTAGAGCGCGACGATCACCATGCACATCAGCAGCCCGAACTCCTCACCGATCACCGAGAAGATGTAATCGGTATGGGCTTCGGGCAGCGACATCTTGCGCTTGCCAAGCCAGATCCCGGTCCCGGTCCAGCCGCCTGAGAGCAGCGTGCGGCTGGCGAGGTCAACCTGGTCATAGGCCGAACCGCCCCCCAGGAAGGCATCGATGCGGTTGCGGCCGTTTTCATAGAACAGATAGGCCAGCGTCACCGCGCCAATCCCGCCCACCGCGATGATGCCGATGCGCTGCACCGAAATCCCGGCCAGCAGCGCCAGCACGAACCACACGCCCGCAAACAGGATCGCCGAGCCAAAGTCCGGCTGCAACATCAGCAGGCAGACCACCAGCAGCATGACCCCGGTGCTGAGAGCCAGCACCGGCAGCTTGGGATCGCGCGCCTTCCAAGACAGGATCCAGGCCAGGCAGATTGCGAAGGCCGGCTTCAGGAACTCGGATGGCTGGAGCGAAATGCCGAAATTGAGCCAGCGCTTGGCTCCGTTGATGGTCGACCCAACCACCGGGACCAGGAACAGCCCGATCAGCATTGCCACGCCGAGCAGGATGCCGAAGCGCCGCGCCATGTCCTTGGGCAGCGCTGCTGCCCCGAACATCGCCAGCAGGCCGACAAATTGCCAGCGCAGGTGGATGTAGAAGAAATGCAGGTCATCCAGCTTGACCCGCGCGGTCGACAGCCGCTGCGCACTGGCCGGTGAGCCAGCGGCAACCGCAAGCGTACCAAGCGCCATCAAGAGCAGAATCAGCCCAAGCAGCACCCGGTCAACCTCGCGCCACCACATCGCGAATTCGCTGCGGCGATTGCGGCGCTGGCGCGGCAGGCCGATGGCGCTGGGGGCCTGGCCGGCGCGCGGAACGAAGGGCGGATGCGTGGCCATCAGCGGGCTCCTTCGCCGGCGGACGCATGATCGGCGATCAAGGCCTGGACGATCTGGCGGAAACTGTCACCGCGCGCCTCGTAATCGCGGAACTGGTCAAAGCTGGCGCAGGCGGGCGAAAGCAGCACGACGTCGCCCGGCTTGGCCGCCGCCATCGCCTGCTGGATTGCATCGCACATCATTTCGCTGCGGTTGACCGGCATGTGCGGGCGCAGCAACTCCGCGAACAGCGGCCCGGCCTCGCCAATGGTATAGGCCGCAGCGACATTCCCGAAATAGGGCGCGCATTCGTCCAGGTCATCGCCCTTGGGCAGGCCGCCGACGATCCAGTGAATGCGCTTGTCCGGCTTGGGCGGGAACGCGCCGAGCGCTGGCGCGGCCGAGGCCGGGTTCGTCGCCTTGCTGTCATTGATGAAAAGCACCCCGCCCGCTTCGGCAACGCGCTCCATCCGGTGCGGCAGGCCGCGGAAGCTGGCCAGCGCCGGGCCCCACTGTGCCGGGGTCAGGCCCAGCGCTTCGGAAATGGCGACGGCGGCGGCGGCGTTCTGCAGGTTGTGCGGACCCTGCAGCGTCGGCCAGTTCGGCTGGAGGTGCAGCAGGTTGCTGCCATCGACCGAAAGGACCTTTGCAGCGCCGCGGCGCGCCAGCTCGCGCTCCGCGACGGCGCGGGTTTCCGGCTCGCCAATGCCAAAGACCGCGACCTGATCGGCATGCTGCATTTCGAACAGCCGGGCCTTGCTGGCGGCATAGGCCTCAAACCCGTCATAACGGTCAAGGTGGTCGGGCGTGATGTTGAGCAGCGCGGCGACATCGCAAGCGAGGCTGTGCGTCAGGTCGATCTGGTAACTCGACAGTTCCAGCACATAGACCCCGCCTGGCGGCAGCGGCGCCTGGCCCAGCACCGGCAGGCCGATATTGCCGCCCATTCGGGTCGGCAGGGCCGCGCTTTGCAGCACGTGGTGAACCAGCGCGGTGGTGGTCGACTTGCCGTTGGTGCCGGTGATCCCGACCACGCGGTGCGCCGGCAAATGCGGCCGGGCAATCGCGAACAGCTCGATATCGCCAATCACCGGAACGCCGCAGGCTGCGGCATGGGCGGCGATCGGATGGGTGTTGAGCGGCACGCCGGGCGAAACGACCACGCCGGCATAGCCCGTCAGGTCGATGCCCAGCGGATCGGCCAGTTCGACCCGGCCCTCGAACCAGCGGCGCGGTTCTTCGCGGCTGTCCCAGGCGGTGACCTGCGCCCCGCCCGCCAGCAGGCTTTCGACCGCGGCCATGCCCGAACGGGCAAGGCCAAGGACGGCAAAGCGCTGACCGGCAAAGGCGGGCGTGGTGATCATCGCAGCTTCAGTGTCGACAGACCGATAAGGGCAAGAACGATCGAGACGATCCAGAAGCGGATCACGACGGTCGATTCCTTCCAGCCCAGTTGTTCGAAGTGGTGGTGGATCGGAGCCATCTTGAACACCCGCTTGCCGGTGCGTTTGTAGACCGCAACCTGGATGATCACCGACAGCGCCTCGGCCACGAATAGGCCGCCGACGATGGCGAGCACGATCTCGTGCCGCGAAGCAACCGCGATCGCGCCGAGCGCCCCGCCCAGCGCGAGACTGCCGGTATCGCCCATGAACACCGCGGCCGGCGGCGCATTGAACCACAGGAAGGCCAGGCACGCGCCCATGATCCCGGCGCAGAGGATCGCCAGCTCACCCGCGCGCGGCACGTGCGGGATGCCAAGGTAGGCCGAAAAGTCAGCCCGGCCGGCGAGGTAGGCGATGATCGCGAAGGTCCCGGCGGCAATCACCACCGGCATCGTCGCCAGGCCATCGAGCCCGTCGGTCAGGTTCACGGCATTGCCCGCGCCGACGATCACGAAGGCGGCAAAGACGAAGTAGACCGGCCCAAGCGGGATATAGTGGCCCGACAGGAACGGCACGTAGAGGTTCGTGCTGGTCTGGCTGACCATGATCCAGGCCGCGATCCCGGCCACGAAGAATTCCGCCGCCAGCCGCACCCGTCCGGAAACCCCGGCGGTGCTGCGCTTCTTGACCTTGTCGTAATCGTCGAGGAACCCGATCAGGCCGAACCCGGTGGTGACCATCAGGCAGGCCCAGACCAGCGGGCTCGACAGGTCCATCCACAGCAGCATCGAGACCACCAGCGCGATCATGATCATCAGCCCGCCCATGGTCGGCGTGCCGCGCTTGGCGAGGTGGCTCTGCGGTCCGTCCTCGCGGATCGGCTGGCCCTTGCCCTGGCGAACGCGCAGCATGTTGATGAATTTCGGCCCGATGATCAGTCCGATCACCAGTGCCGTCATCAGGGCCGCACCCGCGCGGAAGGTCTGGTAGCGAATGAGGTTCGCCAGCCCCGAGAACTCGAAATATTCCGCGATCAGGTAAAGCATCCTGATCTTAATCCTTGTGCTGCGTCAGGGCGGTGACAACAGCCCCCAGCCCGACGGAGTTCGACCCCTTGACGAGAATGGCATCGTCGGCCCGCAAACCGAGCTTGCCGAGCGCCGCCAGTGCCTCCCCAACAGACCCGCAATGGGCGAAGGACATGGGCTTGCCAAGCGCCGTAGCGGCGGATTTCCCCAGTTCCTCGGCCAGCGGGAGCATCTCGTCGCCAACCATGATCACGTGGTCGACTTCGGCCGCGCGCAGGGGAACCGCCAGCTCGGCGTGGAAGGCCGGACCATGTTCGCCCAGCTCCTTCATCGCGCCCAGCACGGCGATGCGCCGCGCCGCAGTGGTGTGGCCCAGATCGGCGAGCGTGGCCTTCATCGAGGCAGGATTGGCGTTGTAGCTTTCATCGATCAGCAGCGCGATGCCGCCCTCGACCGGCAAGCGGTGGCGAGCGCCCCGCCCCTTCAGCCCTTCCAGCTCAGCCAGGGCCAGACCGGCGGCACCCAGGTCTCCGCCCAGTTCGCGCACCGCGGCGATCACGGCGAGGCTGTTGACCACCCAGTGCTCACCCGGCGTGGCGACGGTGTAGCACAGGCGCCGATCGCCCATGTCGGCGGTGACCAGCGAGCCACCGCCCGGAGCCGGCACGGCATCAAGCAGGCGGACATCGGCAAAATCGCTACGCCCGAACGAGACGATCTTGACCCCCAGCCGCTCGGCCGTGCGGCGCAGCTGGCCGTACTGGGCGACATCGGCCGGAATGATCGCGGTGCCGCCGGGCTCGAGCCCTTCGAAGATCTCGGCCTTGGCATCGGCAATCGCCTCGATCGAACCGAGGTTCTCGATGTGCGCCGGAGCGATGGTGGTGATCAGCGCGACGTGCGGTCGGACCTGCGCGGTCAGCGCGCGGATTTCGCCGGCGTGGTTCATGCCCATTTCGTAGACGCCGAACTTGGTCGCCGCCGGGGTGCGCGAAAGGCTGAGCGGCACGCCGACATGGTTGTTGTAGCTCTTGACAGAGCGATGCGCGCGGCCCCGGCTCGACCGGTCGAGTGCAGCAAAGATCGCTTCCTTGACCCCGGTCTTGCCGACCGAACCGGTAACGCCGATCACCCGCGCCATGGTGCGTTCGCGTGCAGCCTTGGCAAGAAGCTCAAGTGCGGTTGAGGTATCCTTGACCAGGATATGCGGGCCGTCGATCGGCCGATCGACCACGGCCGCCGCTGCACCCTTGGCAAAGGCAGCTTCGACAAAGCGGTGGCCGTCCATCGCTTCGCCCTTCAGGGCAAAGAACAGGTCGCCTTCGATCACGTCGCGGCTGTCGATTTCGACCCCCGAAACGGCAAAATCGCCGCTGGCGGTGCCGCCGGTTGCCGCCGCAATTTCGGCCGCGGTCCACAGCGCCAGGCCGTGGGCATCATCGGCTTCGATCGGCCACTCGAGGATCCGGGCAACGGCATTCATGCGGCGCACTCCCTGGCTACAGTTACATCATCGAAGGGCAGCACGCGCAGGGAATCTCCGGCGCCGATAATCTGTCCCTGTTCATGGCCCTTGCCGGCGATCAGCACGATGTCATCGCGCCCCGCTGCAGCAATTCCTGCAGCAATCGCCGCGCGGCGATCGCCCACTTCCTGAAGCTTGCCGGCCCCGCCCGCCAGGATCGCGGCGCGGATCGCGGCCGGTTCCTCGCTGCGCGGGTTGTCATCGGTAACGATGCCGAGATCGGCCTGCTCGGCCGCGATCCGGCCCATCTCCGGGCGCTTGCCCTGGTCGCGGTCGCCGCCGGCGCCGAAGACCACGATCAGGCGGCCGGAGCAGTGCGGGCGCAGCGCAGCAATCGCCGCCTCAAGCGCATCGGGCGTGTGGGCATAGTCGACATAGACCGGCGCCCCGGCCCGGCTGATCGCTGCGCGTTCCAGCCGCCCGCGCACGGGTTGCAGGCGGGCCAGGGCATCGAATACCTGCGCCGCATCGCCGCCGGTCGCGAGCACCAGCCCGGCCGAGACAAGCGCATTGGCAGCCTGATAGGCCCCGATCAGCGGCAGGTTGACCTTGCGGGCCTGGCCAGCGTGGACCAGCTCCAGCACCTGGCCGAGCTGGCCGGGCGTGCGGCTGACGAGACGGATGCCCTCACCCTGCTCACCAACGGTGAAAATCTTGAGCCCGCGCTTGCTGGCATGGTCCATCGCGTGCTGCGACCATTCGTCATCGGCCCAGATCACCGCCGCGCCATTATCGGCGACCACTTCGCCGAACAGCCGCATCTTGGCCGCGAAGTAATCTTCCATGGTCTTGTGGTAATCAAGGTGATCGCGGCTGAGGTTGGTGAAGCCGCCCGCGGCGACCACCAGTCCCTCGTTGCGATACTGCGACAGGCCGTGGCTCGACGCCTCATAAGCCACATGCGTCACGCCCTCGCGCGCCAGCCCGCTCATGTTGGCGAGGAAGGTGACGATGTCGGGCGTGGTCAGCCCGGTCGAGATGCTCTCATCCGCGGTGGTGACACCCAGCGTGCCGATCGAGGCAGCGCGGTGGCCGGCCATGCGCCAGATCTGCCGGGTCATCTCGACGGTCGAGGTCTTGCCATTGGTCCCGGTAACCGCGACCAGCGTCGCCGGGACGGGCGTGAAGAACTGCGCGGCGAGCTGGGCAAAGACTTGGCGCGGATTGTCGACCGCGATATGGACCGCACCGTCCACTTTCGCCTCGGGCCGGGCGACCACGGCGACCGCCCCGGCGGTGATGGCAGCGGGGATGAAGTCCTCACCGTTGACCGCCGCACCCTGGAACGCCCCGAAGACAGTGCCCGGCGCAACCTTGCGGTTGTCGATCGCGAAGCCGGTGACCTGGGCTTCAGCGGGGCTGGCGATGGAAATGCCGGCAAGTTCTGCCAGCCGCGCCAGCTTCATTCGCCGTCTCCATTGCCGACCAGCGGCGAGAGATCGGAGATGTCCACGTCGCGGGTTGGATCGGGCATGATGCCGAGCAGCGGCCCGATGCGGGGCACGACGCGGCCAACGATCGGCGCCGCGTTCCAGCCAGCGGTGCGCTGGCCCGAGGTGGCCGCCGTGCCCTGCGGCTCATCGAGCATGGCGATGATCACATAGCGCGGGCGGTCCATCGGGAAGGCTGCAGCAAAGGTCGAAACCAGCGAGCTGCGGCGATAGCCGCCGACGCCCGGCTTTTCGGCCGATCCGGTCTTGCCGCCAACGCGGTAACCTGCGGCATCGGCCTTCTTGCCGGTGCCATCGACCACGATCATCCGCAGCAACTGGCGCATCCGCGCGCTGGTCGAAGCCTTGAACACCCGGCGGCCTTCCGGCACCTCGCCAGCACCCAGCTTCTTGAGCGTGGCCGGCCGCCAGATCCCGCCATTGACCAGCGCGGCATAGGCGGTCGCCAGATGCAGCGGGGTAACGGCGATGCCGTGGCCATAGGAGACGGTCATGGTGGTGATCCGCGCCCATTCACCCTTGGGCCACAGCGGGAAACCGCGCGCCGGCAGTTCGATATAGGGCCGCTCGTTCATGCCAAGCGAGCGCATGGTGGCATTGAGGCGCGGCCCGCCCAGCTCGTCGGCGATTTGCGCCGTGACGATGTTGGACGAATGGATCAGTGCCTCGGGCACGTTGAGCGAAGCACCGAATTCGTGCGAATCGCGGATGCGGAAGCCGCCGATCTCGAGCGGACGGCCCGACTGATAGCGGCGTGAGAGGTCGGTCACGGTCCCGGCGTCAATCGCGGCAGCCACGGTGATCGGCTTGAAGGTCGAACCCAGTTCGTAGACCTGGTTGGTCACGCGGTTGAAGATGTTGCCGGCGCTGGCGTTGTCGATCAGGTTCGGGTTGAACGAAGGCAGCGATGCCAGTGCAAGGACTTCGCCGGTTTCGACATCGAGCACCAGTCCCGCCGCGCCCTTGGCATTGGTATCGGCAATGCCCTTCAGCAGTTCGTCTTCCAGCGCGCCCTGGACCCGGCTGTCGAGCGAGAGCATGGCGGGAGTGCCGCGCGTGGCCGGATCGGTCAGGCGCTTGTCGAACACGCCTTCCATGCCGACATGGCCGCGGCCATCGGCGCCAACGAAGCCCAGGACGTGCGCCGCAAGCGAACCCTGCGGATAGAACCGCTCGGTCTCACGCGGAAATTCCAGCGCCGGCTCGCCCAGCGCGTGGATCTTGTTGGCATCTTCCGGCAGGATCCGGCGGCGCAGGTAACCCGGCCGGCCCGAAGCGAGCCGCGCGGTGGTTTCCGCCACGTCCATCTCCGGGAAGATCCGGTTGAGCGCAACCGCCACCTCATTGGGTGAGCGAACCAGCGGTGCGCCATCGTCACCCAGCGCAGCCGGGTTGTACCACAGCGCATAGGCCGGAAAGGCCCGCGCCAGCGGCACGCCGTTACGATCGACAATATCGCCGCGCGGCGGGGTCATGCCATAGGCCGCTGCATTGGCCGGGGTGCCTTCGACCAGGCCCAGATAGAGCACGCGCAGCACCGCGATCAGTGCCAGCAGCGCGAAACCGGCGGCAACCAGCACGATCCGGGCCTTGGCCATGGTCAGCGCCTGGCGGCGCGTGTTGGCGATTTCCACCCGGCCCGAGGCAACAATGCTGGAAACCGCCACGGCGTTCATTCGGCGCGGACCTCCACCCGGTCGAGCTTGGTCAGCCGCGCGCTGAGCTTGGCGGCGGTGGTGGCCTTTTCGGAAGCGTCACGCGTATCGGCAACCTTGACCTCGGCGGCCATGGCCTTGCCAGTCAGCGGCGAAACCATGGCAGCGATCGGGTTTTCTTCTTCGACCAGCGGGGCTGCGCTGGCGACCCGGATCGGCTCGGGCGCGTTGGGACCGCGCGCCTTGCCCAGGGCGGCAAGCTGGCGTTCGCCTTCCAGATACTGGCCGGCAGTCGGCGCCTGATAGCCAAACTCGATCGCGTTGAGGTTGCGCAGCTGCTGCTGGCTGGCGCGGGTCAGGAACTCGGTCTCGAGGATCAGCTTTTCCTGCTTGATCGCGTTGATCTGGCGCTGGGCGAGCTGAACCTCGCTCTTCACCGCATTGACGCGGACCATCAGCACCAGCGTCAGAGCCGCGCAGGTGATCAGCAAGGCCACCCAGCCGATCGAACGCATCCGGTCACGGGTCAGGTTCATGCAGCCCTCCTGTGGCGCGCGGGAGCAGCGGTGCGCAGGGCCGACCGCAGGGTGGCCGACCGGGCGCGGGGATTGCGGGCAAGTTCGGCGGCCGATGGGCGGACCGCCTTGGCGATATGATCGAAGGTCGGCGCATTGGCCGGGGCGACCTGCGGCAGGTGGCGCGAGGCATTGGCCAGCGCCCCGC
>DKII01000119.1:0-4339 GCA_002454125.1 Novosphingobium sp. UBA6722 | reverse complement strand
GCCGGCTTCGCGCAGGAACTGCTTCACGATCCGGTCTTCCAGGCTGTGAAAGCTGACCACGGCCAGCCGTCCGCCCGGCGCCAACAGCGCCTCGGCGGCATCGAGCCCGGCGTTCAGTTCATCCAGTTCGGCATTCACGTGAATGCGGATCGCCTGGAAGCTGCGGGTCGCCGGATCCTTCGGCATGCCGGGGTGATAGCCCAGCGCCTTGCGCACCACGGCGGCCAGCTGCCCAGTGGTCTCCAGCGGACGGGCCGCGACGATCGCGCGGGCAACCCGGCGCGATTGGCGCTCTTCGCCGTACTGGAACAGCACGTCGGCAATGTCGCTCTCGGCGGCGGTGTTGACGAAATCGGCGGCGCTCGGGCCATCCTGGCTCATCCGCATGTCGAGCGGGCCATCGGCCGCAAAGGCAAAGCCGCGGCCAGCCTGGTCAAGCTGCATCGAGGAAACGCCGATATCCATGGCGACGCCATCGACCCGGGCGACGCCAGCTTCGCTGAGCGCGGCGACCATTTCGGAGAAGCGGCGCGGGTGCAGGACCAGCCGCGGGGGCTGCTCGCCGCATTCCGGCCAGGCCTGCCCAGCAGCAATCGCATCGGGATCGCGATCAAAGGCGTGGACGGTTGCCCCGGCATCGAGCAGCGCGCGGGTGTAGCCGCCGGCACCGAAGGTCGCATCGACAATCACTGCGCCAGGGGCAGGCGCGAGCGCCGCGATAACTTCGTCGAGCAGGACCGGGATATGGGGGGCGCTCATTTGCGGCCCTTCCCGTTCTGGGCTTGCGCCGCAAGTTCAGCACAGGCCTCCTGCGCGTCTTCCCAGCCTTCGCCCATCTTGGCGAGCTCGGCCGGATTCCAGATCGTGAAGGACTTGCCGCCGCCCTGGAAGAAGGCCGCATTATCGATCCCGCCGAGCTTGAAGTACCGCTCGGGCAGGACGAAGCGGCCGGAATCGTCGAACGGGACGCGGGCAAAGCCATAGAGCTGGTTGGCGCGCAGTTCGCGGTCGTAATCCTGGTTGCGTTCCAGCGCGATGCGCTCTTCGCGGTCCAGCTCAGCCTCGAACTCGCTGACCCGGCCCAGGCCGAAGCCGATCAGGCACTTCCAGCGCGGATGCTTGGCGAGGCACAGGACGCGCTCGCCAAGGCCGGAATCGCGGACCGCCTTGCGGAAATCGGGCGGCAGCACGAACCGGCCCTTTTCGCCCATCAGCGAAAAGCCCTGCCCGCTATAGCTGATCGGCCGAACCGCCTCCACGCCACCTGCCCCAAATGCCGGAATGCCCGGCGTTTAAATCCCCCTCCGCTCCGATTGCCCGCCCCGGCAACCGGCACCCCAATCACGGGGCACGAAGGCCAACACCACTGTCGATGAAACGATTTCTTAACACTGATTATTGGGGATGGAAGGGCTTTTTGCGGGAAATCACGGGATAACTCGGTAAATGTTTGAATCTTAGTCGTTGGAATCCACGCAAGGACGCCATCCGGCCATTTCGTTTACGCTTTGTTCTGACAGAAAATCAGCGGTTTACCGCGCGACTCGCCAGGGCCTGGCAGCCCTTCCCGCACTTTCCCCGAATTGGCCCGGATCAGGGGTTGACGAAGGCCCGGGTGAGCAGGCTTTCGAAGCCCTGCTGCCGCAGCCCGCCCGGGTCATCGCGTTCGATCACTGCGGCGTCGGCAAGGATCAGCGCCCGGCCCTGCCCGATCCGGCAATCGGCCAGCACGCCTTCGCGGCTGATCCGGCAGGCCCGCTCGGTTCCGAACGGCACGAAGTGTCCCGGCATATTGAGGGTCAAGCGGAGGCCGTCGACATCCACCGGACCGTCACCAATGCGTTCCCGGCTGTCGTCGAAGGTCAGCTCGAGACCCCAGCGCCGCAAAATCGGCGAGAGCAGGACAATATCCTGCGGCCGCCGCTTATCACCAATGGGAAAGGCGCTTTCCTCGGTCAGCGCCGGATCGGCCAGCAGCAGCAGTTGCCCCCCGCCCCGCACCCAATTGTCGAGCGCGACGTTTTCGGCTGGGGACAGCGGGCGCGGCTGGGCGATCACCAGCCGCCTCAGCTCTGGCCCGAGCTGGTCGAGCGTGTCGAGCGGGCGGATCGGCCCGTGCGCCGCGATCGCCGCCTTGGCCCAATGCGGCGGACGGTCCTGTTTGAGCAGATCGCCAAGCTCCGCTTCTTCACCCCAGAAGATCGGCAGCGAGGTGAACAGCGCAACCGGTCGCTGCGGCTCGGCCGAACGCGAGAGCACAGCCCAGGCGAGGACTGCGGCCAGGATCAGCAGGAGGGTGGCGGCAAGCCTAGTTCTTGGGCGCGGCACTGGGGCTGGCCAGGGCTTCGGGCGAAGCCGCCGGAACCACGCCGATATCGGCCAGCGGATCGCCGCGATCGTCGGCCTTGGCCGGGGCGGCCGCGGTCGGCGCGGCTGTATCGGCCAGCCGGGCGCGATCATTGATGATATTGGCCAGGCCAACCAGCAGCACAATCGCGGCGAGGCCAAACAGCCCGGCCTGAAGCCGCTGCACTGCCTGGGCGCGCAATTCACGCGCAGTTGGCGGCACGAAATGCTGAGGGGTTGGGCGGTTTGGCTGACTGGCCATGCGGCAGGTCTAGCCGATCAGGCCAGCCAGGGGAAGACCGGGAGGCCCTTCGCGCGCAGCCACTCGGCGTTGTAGAGCGTCGAGAGATAGCGGAAGCCGGTATCGCAGAGGATCGTCGCAACCCGCACGTCCTTGCGCCCTTCGGCGACCATCTGCTTGCCCAGCTCAACCGCACCGGCGACGTTGATGCCCGACGACAGGCCCAGGCACAGCCCTTCCTCGCGCAACAGGCGCGCGACCCATTCGAGGCCAGCCTCGTCCGAGATGCGGAACTGGGTATCGATCGGCGCGCCTTCGAGGTTGGCGGTGATCCGGCCCTGCCCGATCCCTTCGGCAACCGAGGTTCCTTCAGCCTTCAATTCGCCGGTTGCGTAATAGCTGTACAGCGCCGCGCCGTGCGGATCCGTCAGGGCGATGCGGATATTCTCGTCAAACGCTTTTAGCCCAAGGCCCACCCCGGCGATTGTCCCGCCGGTGCCCGCGGCGCAGGTGAAGCCATCGATCCGCCCGTCAAGCTGCTGCCAGATTTCGGGCGCGGTGCTTTCGATGTGGGCCTTGCGGTTGGCGACATTGTCAAACTGGTTGGCCCAGACCGCACCTTCAGTCTCTTCCGCCAGGCGGCGCGAGGTGTGAACGAAGTGGGCCGGGTCGGCGAACTTGGTCGGCGGCACCAGTACCAGTTCGGCCCCCAGCGCGCGCAGGGTGTCCATCTTTTCCTTGGACTGGTTATCCGGCATGACGATCACGGTCTTGTAACCGCGCGCATTGGCAACGAGGGCAATGCCGATCCCGGTATTTCCGGCCGTCCCTTCGACCACCGTACCGCCAGGCTTCAGCTCACCGCGCGCCTCGGCATCGCGGATGATCCACAGCGCCGCGCGGTCTTTGACCGAGGCACCGGGGTTGGCGAATTCGCACTTGCCCCAGATCTCACAGCCAGCGGCTTCGCTCGGTCCCTTGAGCAGGACAAGCGGGGTGTTGCCGATCAGATCGAGCGTATTGTTCTGTACGAGCGCCATCGTCATCGCCCGAGAGGTAGGACTGGAGGGGGCGCGGCGCAACGCATTTGCGCTTGCCCCCTGTTAAGCTCAGTCTTCCGGCGCGATGATGACCTTAAGGCCATCGAGCGCGTCGGTCAGCTGGATCTGGCACGACAGGCGCGAGGTTTCACCGCGGTGATCCGAGCTGTCGAGCAGATCGTTTTCGTCTTCGCTCATCGCCGGCAGCTTGGCCGCCCAGTCGGCATCGACATGGATGTGGCAGGTCGCGCACGAGCAGCAGCCGCCGCACAGCGCCAGCAGTTCGTCAAAGCCATTGTCGCGAATGGCCTCCATCACGGACACGCCCTCACGGGCATCGATGCTCGTTTCGTCCCCCGCACGGTTGACGACGATCAGATTGGGCACGGTAAATTCCAGTCTTATGCGTTTTCGAGGATCGCCAGCGGCGCGCCGGTCTTCTCGACGACTTCGGCTTCGGTGACGCCCGGCGCCAGTTCCACCAGGGTGAGGCCGCCCTTCGCCCGATCGACGGCGATCACGGCGAGATCCGTGATGATGAGATCGACGACCGCCTTGCCGGTGAGCGGCAGGGTGCAGGTCGGCAGGATCTTGGGGCTGCCATTTTTCGACACATGGTCCATCACCACGACCACGCGCTTGACGCCAGCGACCAGGTCCATCGCGCCGCCCATGCCCTTGATCATCTTGCCGGGGATCATCCAGTTGGCGA
>DKII01000138.1 GCA_002454125.1 Novosphingobium sp. UBA6722 | reverse complement strand
TCAGAGCTTCATCGGCTGGCGTTCCCAATAGGTCAGCGAGCGCCACAGCCATTCGAACGGGCCAAAGCGGAAGTACTTCAGCCAGATCACGCTCCAGATGAACTCGGCCACCCAGATCGCGCCGACGACATAATAGAGCTCGTGCCGCTCAAGCTGGCCCCACAGGCCCAGGCCCGGCCCGAAGCTGTAGAACAGCCAGGTGCAGATGATCGTCTGCATCAGGTAGTTGCTGAGCGCCATGGTGCCGACCGCGGCCATGCCGCGCTGGAACGCCTTGAACAGGCCAGACTTGATGAAGGCCAACAGCAGGCCAAGGTGGCCGATCACCATGGCCAGGCGGCTGATCTCATAAGTCGTATCGGCTTGGCGCGCGGCGACCAGGTCAAAGCCCGAACCGACAATCAGGTTCATCTCGTAAAAGCCCAGCGGCAGGCCGATGCCATAGCCCGCCACCACCATGCCGAGGTAGAACTGCATCGAGCGCTGTGCACCCAGCACACCCAGCTTGAGCAGCGCCATGCCGATCAGCATGAACGGCACCATGTCGAAGAAGAAAAAGAACGGCAGGCCGATCCACTGGAACTCGAAGCTGCCCGGCAGCTGGCCGCTAACCGCATCGAGGTAGGAGCCGCTGTGCCAGGCCTGTTGTTCGGCCGCGTTTTCCGGGGTCGGGGTCCAGTGGCTCAGCTCGCGCTCCCAGCCTTCGACCGCCTTTTCCTGCTCGCTGGTCAGCTTGGTTCCGGCGGCCTTGGCGGTCATGGCCGCAGTCGCGGTCTCCCTGGCTTCTGCAAGGCTCTTGGCACCGCCGAAGGACATCACCGTCGCAACCAGCAAGAGCACGCCGGCAATGATCAGCAGGCGGCGAGGCGCGAGCTTGCGGAACGAGAACAGCACCAGCCCGCACAGCGAATAGGCGAACAGGATTTCACCGGTCCACAGCAGCAGGGTCCAGTGGATCACGCCGAACAGCATCATCCACAGCATCCGCCGGAAATGCACCTCGGCCGCCATGATCCCGGCCCCGGCCTGCTCCATCCGCTCGGTCAGGAGGACGATCCCGGCCCCGAACAGCAGCGAGAAGATGCCGCGCATCGTCCCTTCGAAGCCAACGTTGATGATCTTGTAGGCCAGCAGGTTGGGCCCCTCGACCCCGCCCGCCACGGTTGGATTGCCATAGGCCTGGAACAACAGCCCAAAGGCCGTGATGTTCATCGCCAGAATGCCGAACACGGCGATCCCGCGCAGGATGTCGAGCGATTCTACGCGCGCGGCTTTGGTAACGGGCGCAACTGCGCCTTCGCTGTCAGCCATCGGACTTCTCCCCCGGGCGGGGATCGGCGCGACCCGATAACTGCCCCCTTCGAACTGGCCCACCCTTCCAGTCCCGGACGCCGCCGAGGCTACGCCGCATGTTCCGATACGGCAAGGCTTGATAGGGGCCACCGCTTCTGCTTGAGGCTGCTGGCATGAGCGAACATCCCCACGACAAGCTGCAGCAGGACGAAGCCCCCCGCCGCGCCGGCCTGGTTCTGATGGCCGAGGGGCAATGGGCCGGCTGGTATCACTGGGAGCCGGTCGACTTCTTCGAGGAGCACGCCGGGCCGTTTTACTGCAAGCCCGAGGGCGAATCCGTGCTCTGCGGCTTCATCCCCGAGGCCAAGAACCGCAACGGCGGCGGCAATATCCACGGCGGCGCGCTGATGACCTTTGCCGACTATGCGCTGTTCATGATCGCCGGCGGCATGGACACCTCGGTCCACGGCGTCACGATGAACATGAACTGCGATTTCGTTGGCGCGGCCGAACCCGGCCGGATGCTGACCGCACGCGGTGAGGTTGTCCGCGCCGGCGGCAGCGTGGTCTTCGTGCGCGGGATCATTGACGATGCCGGGCGCAACGTGCTGTCGTTCTCGGCCTCGATCAAGCGCTTCAAGAAGGGTTGAGCGCCAGCTCCAGATAGACGCTGTCGCACAGCTCGCCAGCCACCAGCCAGGTGCCGCTGGCGTGGCCCGTCACCGCGAAGCCAGCCCGCTCAAGCAGGCGCAGCGACGGCGCGTTGCGCGGATCGACATCGGCCTTCAGCTTGGGCAAGCCGCGCCTGCGCATGTATCCGACAAGGGCAACCAGCGCTTCACTGGCAAGACCGCGGCCCTGATAGTCAGGATGCAGTAGGTAGCCAAACTCCGGCAACCGCCAGCAGCCCATCTTGCCGATGGCCTGTCCGCCATGCTCGATAATGAAGTCATCGCTGATCGCGGGATCGGCTGCAATCATCGCCTCGAGCCAATCCCGGCTGGTGGCGAGATCGGCATGCGGCGGCGTGGCCCAATAGCGCATCACCCCGGGATCGCTCATCGCGGCGTGGATCATGGGCAGATCGCCCGGCACGGCGCGGCGCAGCACCACCCGGCCAGCCTCGATCCGGTCCTCCCGAGTGGCGGGATCTAGCCCTTCCACTCCCGTCGTTCCTCAGCCTGACGCAGCACTTCATAGGCCAGTTGCAGCGCCTGGAAGGCCTTGGCTGCTTCCTCGTCGCCGGGGCGCAGGTCAGGGTGGACCTGCTTCGCCTTGGTCCGGTAGCTCTTCTTGATCGCCTCGAAATCGGCATCGGGATCGAGTTCCAGCAGGTCCAGCGCGCGCAGCTCGTCGCGGCTGCGGGTGCCATCGCCTGATCCGGCCCATTCATAGTGCGCCGATTCCCGGAAGCCTTCGTGGGTCTGGCGCTCTTTCGCCTCGCGCTCGGCCGCTTCTTCGGCGGTCAGGCCGGCGAAATAGTCCCAGCCGCGGTTGTATTCGGCCGCATGCTCCTGGCAGAACATCCAGCGATCGGGATTGTTCGGCGATTTCGGCGCCGGGCAGGTGCCAGGCTCGCTGCAGCCCGCGCGGTCGCACAGCCGGACCTGCACGGTTTCGCGTGCGCCGCCGTATCCGCCCCAGCGCGGAAAGCCCCAGCTGTCTGATCGGCGCGCTCTGCTCATCAGGCCGCGATAAGCCCGCGGACCGAGTCCGCGCAAGCGAAAGCGGCCTTCAGGGAAGATTCAGGAATGGCGGGCAAAAGTCCGTATTGCGCTGCAGCATGCGAGGGCCCACATGGGCCGCGCGATTTCCGCCGGAGTTTTCCCTTGATGAGCAAGCAACTCGCCCTGTCGATTGCCGCCTCGGTCCTGGCGATGGCGGCCTATGCCCTGCTCGGTGCCGAAGCGCCGGGCCGCGCGATGCTGGATGAAGGGCCGCGCTGGTCGGCCCATGCCGACACTTCGGCCCTGCCCGATCTGGGCCAGCTGCTGCCGACGCTGCAATAGGCAGCGCCGGGCCAGCAGCCCGCTGCTCAATCGATCGTGATCGTCACCGCGCGGCGGTTCTTGGCCCAGCTTTCCTCGTCGGAACCGAGCGCTACCGGACGTTCCTTGCCATAGCTGACCGTGGTCAGCCGGCTGGCATCGACCCCCAGCGAGACCAGGTAGTTCTTGGCCGCATTGGCGCGGCGTTCGCCCAGCGCCAGGTTATACTCGCGCGTGCCGCGTTCGTCGGCGTGGCCTTCGACCGAGGCGCGCTTGGCCGGATACTTCTGGAGCCAGGCGGCCTGGGCCTGGAGCGCGGCCTGGTCGGCGCTATCGACGTTGAACTTGTCGGTATCGAAATAGATCGTGTCCTGGCCCAACATCTGCGCGACGAAATCGGCTTGGCTGCCCGGTGCGGGCGCAGTGGAAGTGCCCTCGGTCGAGCCGGTCGAAACCGCCGGGCCCGGATCGGGCGGCAGCTGCTGCGGGGCCTTCTTGGCGCAGGCGCCCAGCGCCAGCGAAGCCGCGATCACGGCGGTCAGGGTCAGGCTGGACTTGGCCATGGAACTCTCCTTCGAATTTCGATCATTGTGATGGTGCGATTATAACCGAGTCAACGGCGATCTGGGTTCCCTCAGGGACGAAGCGGTCCCCAGGCGGGATCAGAGCCATCGACCGGGGTTTGCAGCCGCCGTTCGTTGCGGCCGGTCAGATCGACTTGCCAGAGCGAGGCCTTGCCGCTGCCCCGCGCGGTCCGGAAGAACTGGATGATGCGGCCGTTGGGCGCCCAGGTCGGCGCCTCGTCCTGCCACGAATCGGTCAAATAGCGCAGCTCCCCGCCACCCGGGCTCATCACCGCAATGCGGAAATTGCCGGCGATATGGGTAAAGGCGATCTGATCGCCGCGCGGGCTCCATTCGGGCGTCGCGGCGCGGCCGCCGAAGAAGCTGATCCGCTTCTGGCCCGAACCATCGGCGTTCATCACATAGACCTGCTGGCTGCCCGAACGGTCGCTTTCGAACACGATCCGGCTGCCATCGGGTGAGAATGAGCCGCCGATGTCGATCCCCGGCGTATCGGTCAGCCGCACCGCCGCGCCGCCGCCGGCCGGCATCTTGTAGATGTCGGTATTGCCGGCAATCGCCATCGAATAGAGCACCCACTTGCCATCGGGCGACCAGCGCGGCGCGAACAGCGGGTTCTGGCTTTGCAGCAGCAGTCGCTGACTATTACGCTCCAGATCGTAGATGTAGATCCGGGGCTGGCCGTTGAAATAGCTGAGGTAGAGGATCGACTTGTAGTCGGGCGAATAGCGCGGCGTCAGCGCAGTGGTCTGCCCGGTAGTCAGGTAGCGGTGGTTGGCCCCGTCCGAGTCCATGATCGCCAGCCGCTTCATCCGGCGGTCCTTGGGGCCGGTCTCGGCAATATAGGCGATGCGGCTGTCGAAGAACGGGCTTTCGCCCGAGAGGCGGGCATAGACCATGTCCGAACACTTGTGCGCCGCCCGCCGCCAGTCACCCGGGGCGACCTGCCAGGCCGCGCTGGCCAGTTGCTGCTTCAGCGCGACATCATAGAGGTAGCAGCCAACCAGGAGCTGATCGCCATCGCCGGGGCGGACAAAGCCCTGGACCAGCATTTCGGCACTGCGCCCAGACCAGGCATCGAAGCTGGGGGTGCGGACCTCTTCAAACGCCGGGCGCGGGAGGCTGTCCGGCCCGACCGGCTTGAACAGGCCGTTGTTCTTGAGGTTGGCGGTGATCACCTGGGCCAGGCTGTAACCCAGCGCCCCGGTCGACCCGGCGCTGGTCGCAGTTGGCACATCGGCATTGGTGGCGAAGGCCGGGATCGCAATGCCCAGGTCCTGCCAGTCGCTTTCGTCGGAAACCGAGCCCGACAGCCCTTCGTCGGCCGGGACGGCCACGGTCGGCTGCGGTGTGGGGGTGGACTGCTGCGCCAGCAGCGGCGACCCGGCCAGCAGGGCAAGTACGGCAAGCGAGGTACGGATCATTGCGACAGCTTTCGGTCAAAACGGAAGGTGGTGATACGTTTCCACGCCGGATAGAACTCATCCGGCAGGTTGAAGGGCGCAGCCAGGCGCACGGCGCGGATCGCCTGTTCGGCGTGGCGGGCGGCCTGGGCGCGGTTGGCGTCGGTGATCCCTTCCTGACGGACCACACGCGGGCTTCCGGCCAAGGTGCCATCGGGGTTGAGATCCCAGGTCAGGATCGTGACCAGCAGCTCAGCCTCTGCCCCCTGCGGCGCGACCCACTTGGGCTTCAGCTGGCGCGAGATCGCCCCGGCCAGCGCCGAGCGCACCGCCGGGCCGATCGTGGC
>DKII01000070.1:18519-26053 GCA_002454125.1 Novosphingobium sp. UBA6722 | reverse complement strand
GCAGGATCACGTAGAGCGCGCCCGAACCGCCATGGCGCTGGTGCGCGGGGCGGACGGCGGCAATTCGGCTGGCGTGCGGCCCGGCGGCCAGCCAGTCGAGCAATTTGGCCCGGATCGCGCCGCGCCGCTCGCCCCGGTCAGCCGCTGCGACCGGGCGCGGCTTGCCGGTAATCACCAGCAGCAGCCGCGCGCCCGTTGCCACGGCCTGCATCAGCCCGGCATCGAGCCGGACGTGCGCGGCATCAAGCGAGTGGCCGTGAAGGTCGAGCGTCAGGTCGGGCGAAATCTGCGCCTTGGCCAGCTTGCGCTCCCACGAGCCATCGAGGCCGTGGCGATCAAGCGGGCGCGGCGGCATCGCCTTGGGCGGCGGAGCCGGCAAGGGCGGAGGAACCCGGCCCTTGACCCGCTTTATCAGGGGCGGTGGCGGCGCCGGGGGTTCGGCCAAGATCTTGGCGGCAGGCCGGGCCGGATGGAGCGGATCGATCGTGCTGGCGACACGCGCCCACAACCCGGCCTCAGCCGCCGACAAGCCCCGGGGCGTGCGCATCAGCTGGCGCCCAGCCGGGCCACGGTACCCTTGGGCAAAAGCAGCAGTGCTTCGCCCCGGCTGCTCATCCCGCCGGCGATTACGCGGGCATCATCGCCCGCGCCCCAGAAGGTATCGAAGCGGTTCGCGCCCTTGATCGCGCCGCCGGTATCCTGGGCAACCCACAGTCCGCTGGCTTCGGGCCGCTCCATCTTGAGCCAGACCGGCGCGCCGAGCGGCACGAAGGCCGGATCGGCCGCCACGCTGCTCTCGCGCCGCACCGGCACGCCCAGCGCGCCCAGCGGTCCGTCACCAGTCAACTCGCGGAAGAACACGAAGCTCTTGTTCTCGCGCATCAGCGCGTTGCCGGCCTCGGGCTGTTCGCGCACATATTGCATGATCCCCTGCATCGAGCCGGAGTACTGCCCCGGCAGGGTGCCAAGCAGCCCGCGCTGGCGCATGACGCCGCCGATACCGGTATAGGGATGGCCGTTCTGCCCAGCATAGCCGATCCGGATCACCGAGCCATCGGGTGCGCGCAGCCGGCCCGAGCCCTGGATCTGCAGGAAGAACATCTCGACCCGGTCGGCCGCCCAGGCGATCTCCAGCCCCTTGCCTTCCAGCGCACCGTCATAGATCTGGCCGCGGTCGTAATAGGGGACGAATTTGCCGGTCTCGTCATAGCGGCCAAGCGGCATGGTGCCATTGGGATTGGGCGGTGCGTCACCCGGCTTGGCGCGGACCAGATCGGGCGGCACGGCATAGACCGGCACGTCATAGCCGGGCTGGCGGGTGCGCACCCCGGCGATCTCGGGCTCGTAATAGCCCGTGGCAAAAGCCTTGCCGTCGCCAACCTTCACCGCCTCGAAATGCTGGGCAAAGAAGCGCAGCGCCTGGCCTTCGGGCCATTTGGCGGCAGCGGTGCAGGCCTGCTGCCAGTCCGTCGGGCGGGTCAGGCCCGAGGCATCGTCGCGCGCGGTCAGGCGCGGGCAGCTTTCACGGAACGAGGCGAGCGCCGTGGCGGCGTCGCTCTGGCCGATACCCAGGCTGTCAATCGGGGGGCCGGCCCAGAAGCCAGCCGCAAGCGCGGTAGTCGCGGCTACACCTGCGGGCGGCTGAACCACGCCGGCGGGGGCAGGAATGATCCGGCCGCAACCGGCCAGCAGCGCCAGCCCGGCCAGCGCAGCGATGCCCCGGCCGCGCATCAAGCCTCAGGCCTCGTCAGTCTCGTCAAGCAGCCAGTCGGGCGAAGCCGCGGTAACGTTGCGGCTGAAGGTCCAGAGGTCACGCGCCTCGACCGCGTCGTCCAGCGAACCGGCCACAACCTGCCCTTCGGCATTGCGCGTCACGGCAGCGATATCGGCGGCAAAGCGCACTGTGATCCGGGCCATCGGCGCTTCATAGGCGGCCGAGACGATCACCGCCTCTTCAATCCGGACGAGCCGGTTGTCCATGGTTTCACCGGCAGCTTCGCGCGCGGCGATGGCGGCAGCAAAGCCATCGAAAACGTCCTGGTCGCACAGTTCGCCCAGCGTTTCCTTGTCACCCTTCCAGAAGGCTTCGAGCACCATGCGGTAGGCGCCCTTGGCCCCTTCGAGGAAGGCGGTGATATCGAAGCGGCGGTCGACAGCGGCAATCTCGCGCAAGCCGCGCTCGATCGCCGGGGTCACGCCGGCCACCGGCATGCGCACCGGCGCGGGGCTGCGATCCGCCGATTCCCCGGCAGCGACGCGCGGGGTGTCAGCCGGGCGCGGACCTTGAATCACTTCCTCTTCGTGCTCTGCCCGGCGCCCAAGCACCGAATAGAGGCGCAGCCCCAGAAAGGCTGCGATCATGGCGAGGATGACGATCTCGACGGTCTTGTCCACGTGGCTCAGTCCCTGCCGCAGCGACGCGGCGTTGCAATTCCCTACGCCTAAATAGGTAGCCAAGACAAATGAACAACGCGTGGATACGGCTCTGACGGCAATTTTTTGCGGCAAGTGGCGCAAGCCGGTCACAGGCGCGCAAAATCCTTTGCCGCCGCATCCCGGCAATGCTAGGCGCGCGGCCAATTTCCAGTCTATTTCCAGCCGCCAACCCTCTTCCATTCGAAAGTACGCTGTATCATGTCCGACGAAGGCAACATCATCACCGACCTTGGCCTTGAAGGCCCCGCCATGAACGGCGCCGACACCGCGCCTGCCGCCGGGATTATCTCGCAGTACGTCAAGGACCTGTCGGTCGAGAACCCCAATGCGCCGGACAGCTATTCGTGGACCGAAGTCCCGCAGATCGACGTGCAGTTCAACATCGGCGCCCGCCAGCTGAGCGAAGAAGTGAGCGAGATCGAGCTGAAGATCGCGCTGAAGTCGGTGGCCGAAGCCGGCACCGCCTTCATCATCGATCTGTCCTATTGCGGCCTGCTCGGCATGCGCAACCTCGACGATGCCTCGAAGCACGCCTTCACCTATGCCGAAGCGCCGCGGATCCTGTTCCCCTTCGCCCGCCGGGTGATCGCGGACGCCGTGCGCGATGCCGGTTTCCCGCCGCTGCTGCTTGAGCCGATCGATTTCAACGGCATCTACCTGCAGCAGCTGGCAGCGCAGCAGGGTGAAGGCGACGCGGCACCGGTCGGTAACGCCTGATCGCTAACGGGGCGGGGGCAATAGCGTGAGTCTGATCCGCAACGTCGGCACGATAGGCGGGCTGACGGCGGTCAGCCGCGTGTTCGGCTTTGCCCGCGACATGATCCTCGCCCGGGTGCTGGGCGCGGGGCTGGCGGCGGACGCCTTCCAGCTCGCTTTCACCCTGCCCAACACCTTCCGCCGACTGTTTGCCGAAGGCGCCTTCAGTGTCGCGTTCGTACCGCTCTACAGCCGCGCGCTGCATGGCCATGACGGCCAGCCGGGGAGCGAGGAAGCGGCCGAGAAGTTTGCCGACGACGTGCTGGCGGTCTTCGTCTGGGTGCTGGTGGCGTTCAGCGCCGTGGCGATGCTGGCCATGCCTGGGATCGTCTGGCTGCTGGCCAGCGAGTTCCAGAAAGTGCCGGGCAAGTTCGACCTGGCGGTCACGCTCAGCCGGGTGACCTTTCCCTACCTGACGCTGATCAGCCTGGTAGCCATGCTGTCCGGCCTGCTCAACGCCCGCTCGCGCTTTGCGCCGGGGGCGGCGGCGCCGATCCTGCTCAACATCAGCCTGATCGCGGCCATGGGCACCGCCTGGTACATGAACCGCGGCGATGACCTATTTGCCGCCTGGGCGCTGGCGATCGGCGTCTCGGTGGCCGGGCTGCTCCAGCTGATCTACCTGATCTGGGAAACCCGCCGCGCGGGCGTGCGGCTCAAACTGACCCTGCCCAAGCTGACGCCCGAGGTGAAGCGGCTGGGCGTGCTGATCCTGCCGGCCACTTTCGGCGCCGGGATCTACCAGATCAGCCAGCTGGTCGACACCTTCTTCGCAACCTCGCTGCCGCAGGGCTCGCTCACCCTGCTCAAGCTGGCTGACCGGCTCAACCAGATGCCGCTGGGCATCGTGGGGATCGCGCTCGGCACGGCAATCCTGCCGATGCTCTCGCGCCACATCCACACCGGCAACCGCAGCGAGGCGCAGCGGCTACAGACCAACGCCTTCGAGATCGCCACGCTACTGACCCTGCCCGCTGCCGCCGCGCTCGCGATCTGCGCGCCCGCCTTCGTCACGGCCTTCTTCGTCGGCGGCAAGTTCCGGCCCGAGGACGGGGTGATCATGGCCCAGATCGTCGTCGCGCTGGTCGCCGGCCTGCCGGCCTATGTGATCGTCAAGATCCTCAACCCCGGCTTCTTCGCGCGCGAGGATACCCGCACCCCGGTGTGGACCGCGCTGGCCTCGCTGATCTTCAACGTTTTCCTCAATTTCTATGTCGTGCGGCAGTACGGCATCGTCGGCCTGGCGGCGGCGACGGCCTGCTCGGCCAGCCTTAACTGCCTGCTGCTCTACATCATCCTGCACCGGCGCGGCTGGTTCCATTTCACCGCCAAGCTGGCCGGACGGATCGCGCGGCAAGTTGTCGCCACGGCGCTGATGGGCGCCGTGCTGTGGTTCCTGATGCCGGTGCTTTCGCCATACTTCGGCGCTTCGGTGCTGAGCCGGATCTGGTCGCTCTGCGTGCTGGTTGGCGCGGGGATGGCAGTGTTCTTCGGATCGGCCTATTTGGTCGGGGCGCTCGATCCCGATTTGGTTGCCATGCTGCGCCGTCGGCGGCCGAGGCGCACCGAAGCCGATGATGAAATCCTGGAGGTCCAATAAATCCGATGCGTGTCGTTTCCGGTATCCAGCCCACGGGCAACCTGCACCTTGGCAATTACCTGGGCGCGATCCGCAACTGGGTGCGGATGCAGGATGACGTGACTGCGGGTGGCGGCCAGTGCCTCTACTTCCTGGCCGATCTCCACGCGATCTCGCAGCCGCACGTGCCGGCCGAGCTGGCCGCGAACACGCGCGAGATGGTGGCCGCGCTGGTAGCCTGCGGGATCGATCCCGATCGCTCGATCCTGTTCAACCAGGCCCAGGTGCCCCAGCACGCCGAACTGCAATGGCTGCTCAATGGCACGGCCCGGATGGGCTGGCTGAACCGCATGACGCAGTGGAAGGACAAGGCCGGCAAGAACCGCGAAGGCGCTTCGGTCGCGCTGTTCACTTATCCGGTGCTCCAGGCCGCCGACGTGCTACTCTACCAGGCGACCCACGTGCCGGTGGGCGATGACCAGAAGCAGCACCTCGAACTGGCGCGCGACATCGCGCAAAAGTTCAACAACGATTTCGGTGCCGGGGCGGAAGTCTTCACCCTGCCCGATCCGATCGTTCCGCCTGAAGCGGCGCGGATCATGTCGCTGCGCGATGGTTCGGCCAAGATGAGCAAGTCCGATCCATCGGACATGAGCCGCATCAACCTGACCGACGATGCCGATACGATCATGGCCAAGGTGAAGAAGGCCAAGACCGATCCCGAGCCGCTACCGAGCGACAAGGGCGGACTTGAAGGCCGTCCCGAAGCGGCCAACCTCGTCGCGATCTTCGCGGCCATGGCGGGCGAAAGCCAGGACGCGGTGCTGGCCCGTTTCGGCGGCGAAGGCTTTGGCAAGTTCAAGCCGGCGCTAGGCGAACTGCTGGTCGAAAGCCTCGCCCCGATCAACGCCCGCTTCATTCAGCTGCGCCAGGACCGCGCCGCGCTCGATGCGATCCTGCGCCAGGGGGCGGAAAAGGCCCGGGCGCTGGCCGTGCCGACGCTGGACAAGACCTACGCCGCATTGGGGCTGGTGCGCGGCTGAGACTTGTTCCAGCGCGGGACGTGCACCCACGCGCGAAGTGCTTGCGCGGCAATGGAATTTGGTTAGCCTCTCCGTAACGGACTTGGTTCCGCGGGAGAATTGCACATGGTGGGTCGCGCCACAGCCTTTGTTGCCTGTCTGCTCGCCTCGGCCGCCAGCCCCACCCTGGCGGCGGAGAAGATCTATACCTTTTCGGGCCAGCTCAATTTCGCGGCGCTCTTTGAAGGGTCTTTAAACCCGGACTGGGGCTTCGCCGATGGCCAAAGCTTCAGTGGTACGTTTGGCTATGATCCAAGCCGGATATCCGTCAGCCAGGTCAATTTTGCCAGTGCGTTCGGGGCTGACTTTTCGCGCTATTTCTCACCGATCACATCGCTTACTTATACTATCCAGACTCCGAACGGGCCATTCACTTACTCCCCACCGATCACCACGCTATCTGGATCGCCCGCAACCTTCGCCTTGGTCCGATCCGGTTTGGGGTTGGATAATGCAGTGGCCCTGAATGCCTTCAACTATCAGGCCTCTTTCACAGGGCAAGACCCTGTGCCCGTCCCCGCATCGGGCCTCGTCGGCCCATACTATGCCCATTCAACAGTAGTGAGTTTCAGTGGACCTCCCGGTTACTTCACCAATCCAGGACCCAACATCAACTTCGCCGCGATGGGCTCCGGACTCGGCACTACGACTTATGGGAATCTTGCGATCAGGTTTTCCGACCCCAAACTGTGGGCGCCCGGACAAGAGCGAGGCGATGGCCTTGTTCTTGGCAACATCACCAGCCTGCGGATGATCTCGGTTGTGCCCGAACCTTCGACCTGGCTGATGATGATCCTGGGGATCGGGGTAGTGGGTCTCGGCCTGCGCGCGCGGCGCTCCGAAGGTACGGTAACGGCCTGACGCCATTCAAGCACGATTAAGCGGCGCTTCCTTACCAGGGCGGCAATGCTAACCTTTGCGCCGGTCCGTGCGTCGATTCGCAGCGGGCCGGTTTACGGAGTTCCGGTTCCATGTCGCACGCACCCGTCTCGCCACTCGGCCGGCTCAAGCTGGCGGTGGTGCCGTTTCTGCTCCTCGCTCTCAGTGCCTGCGCTTCCAATTTCAACAGCCAGGTCACCCGCTTTGCCAGCCAGCTGCCGGCGCCGCAGGGCCAGACCTTTGCCGTCGTCGCCGATGATCCGGCGCTGGCTGGTGGCCTCGAATTCTCGCAATATGCCCGCCTGGTCGAAGACCGGATGGGTGCGCTGGGCTATCGCCCGGCCCCGCCCGAGGCCGCCACGCTGCTGGTCCGGTTCGACTATGGGGTCGACAAGGGGCGTGAACGGGTGCGTCGCACCATCGGGTTTGACGATCCGTTCTGGTCGCCCTGGTATGGCCCGCGCTTTGGCTACTATGGCCGCCGCGGCTTTTACCGCCCGGCTTCGGTCTGGGGTTATGGCTGGTACGATCCGTGGTTCGATGGCGGGGTGGAAAGCTACACCGTCTATACCAGCGGGATCAGCCTGAAGATCGATCGCAAGGCCGATGGCCAGCGCCTGTTCGAAGGCAAGGCCGAAGCTGCCTCGCTCTCCAACCGGTTGCAGTACCTGGTGCCGAACCTGGTCGAAGCCATGTTCACGAACTTCCCGGGCAATTCCGGGGAAACCGTGCGGATTTCGGTTGCGCCCGAGAAGAAACGCGGCAACTAAGGTTGCAACACCGAGTGGGCGGGCCTGGCAAC
>DKII01000070.1:16326-18489 GCA_002454125.1 Novosphingobium sp. UBA6722 | reverse complement strand
CCCTGGCAACAGGCCCGCCTTTTTCGTTGGTGATCAGATATTTCATGGTATGTTTCAGCCATGGACCACACCCGCCGCCAGTTCGCCACGAGCAAGGCCAGCCTGGCCTGGATTGGCGCACTAACGCTAGTGGCCGTCGGCCCGGTTAAGGCCAGTTCGCCGCCGGCCGATCCCTCGATCGTGGTGGAAGGCCAGCGCCAGACCCCCGAGGAAATCCGCCGGGCTGCGCGCGAATTCGTCCGCAAATCCGGCATTGCCCAGGGCCAGACCCCGGCTGCGCGCTGGCGGGTGCCAGTCTGCGCCAAGATCGTCGGGCTGCATGGCAAGCCGGCCGAGCTGGTCCGCGCCAAGCTTGAGGCTGAGGCCAAGGCCGCCGGCGTGCCGCTGGCCCGGCCTGGCTGCTATGGCAACCTGGCGATTGTCTTTACCGACGATGGTGCCGGCGTCGCGCGGGCGATCGGCCGCAAGGACCCGCGCCGCACCGCCGGCGTGCCTTTGCCGACTCTGCGATCGATCTATCAGAGCGAAGCCCCAGTCCGCTGGTGGTACGCCGTGGGCGAAAGCAGCACCTCGGGCGTCTCGGCCGGTACCGCCGAGCTGCCCTGGACCGGCGGAAATGCCGAGGGCGGTGGTTCGGTCATTCCCAGCAACGGCAACAACACCTTGCTGCGGCACAACGGCTCCAGCCTGGTCAGCACGCTGGTTGAGCGCGGGATCACGCAGGCCACCGTGATTGTCGATGTCGAGGCTGCCACTGGCAAGGCGCTCGATGCGGTCGCTGCCTACGTTGCGATGGTCGCGCTGGCCGAAGTGCAACCGCGCAAGGATCCTTCGCCAGGGTCGATCCTCAGCCTGTTTGAGGCTGACAGCAGCCAGATCGACCTGTCCGAGCGTGATCGCGATCTGCTGCACACGCTCTATCGCCTGCCGCTCGATCGCACCGCGCTCAACCACCGCAGCCGGCTGAGCCGGGGCGTGGCGGCGGCGGAGCTGGCCGACGATTAACCCTTGAGGCTGACGACTCCGCCGGTCGAACCGAACCCGCCGGCGCCGCGTGCGGTTTCATCGAGGCTGGTCACTTCCACCCAGCCTGCCCGCGTTACCGGGGCGAGCACCAGCTGCGCCACGCGGTCACCGCGGCGGATGGCGAAGTCTTCCTGGCCGTGGTTGATCAGGATCACCTTCAGCTCGCCGCGATAGTCGCTGTCGATCGTGCCGGGGGTATTGGGCACGGTGATCCCATGCTTGAGCGCAAGGCCCGAGCGCGGCCGCACCTGGATTTCGAACCCTTCGGGAATCGCCATGGCCAGGCCGGTCGCCACGGCATGGCGGGCACCGGGCACAATCGTCACGTCCTCGGCCGAAACCACGTCCATCCCGGCCGCGCCAGAGGTGGCGTAGACCGGCAGATCGAGACCTTCCCCGTGCGGCAAACGCATCACCGCAACCGGGACATCATCCATTGAGGGCATCAGCAATTCTTTCGACAAGGGCAACGGCGACCTCGTCCTTGGGCAGTTCGGGCAAGTGGTCAACGCCCTTGCTCGAAACGATGTGGACGAGGTTCATGTCCCCGCCCATCACGCTGCCCGAAACGTCATTGGCAACGATCCAGTCGGCGCCCTTGCGCTTGCGCTTGTCCTTGGCGTGTTCCAGCACCTTCTCGGTCTCGGCGGCAAAGCCGACCACCAGCTTGGGCCGCTTGTCGCTGACCGAGACCATGGCCAGGATATCCGGGTTCTCGGTCAGCCGCAGCGCCGGCGGGGCCGAGCCGCGCTTCTTCATCTTTTCGGGCGCATAGTCCTCGGTCCGCCAGTCGGCCACGGCGGCAACCATCACGGCGGCATCGGCCGGCAGCGAACGGCGCACCGCTTCGGCCATTTCGCGGGCGGTGACGACATCGATCCGGTCTACCCCCGGCGGGGTCGGCAGGGAGACCGGACCGGAAACCAGCGTGACGCGAGCGCCAGCGCGGGCGGCGGCGGCGGCAATCGCAAAGCCCTGTTTGCCGGAGGAGCGGTTGGCGATGTAGCGCACCGGATCGATCGGCTCGTGCGTCGGGCCGGCGGTGATCAAGACGTGCTTGCCGAACAGCGGGCGGTGGGCCGGCTCTTCCTCGAAATCGGGCTGGCCGGCGAGCGGATCGGCCGCCTGCGCCGCCTC
>DKII01000070.1:13363-16231 GCA_002454125.1 Novosphingobium sp. UBA6722 | reverse complement strand
CTGCGCCGCCTCGGCCGGAGCATCGCCCTTCAGCGGCTCGGGCGGGACCTGGTTCATGACCAGATGGTTGATCGCCTCGGCATCGGTCGGCGGGGCGGCGCGGGCCTTGCCCTTCTTGACCAGGATCGGCCCGGCATCGCCGGGGACCGGATCGGGGAGCGGCACGAACGGCGCCGGGCCGTCAAAGTCCGCATCGGGCACCACATCCTCAACCTCGGCATCCTCGGGCAGCAATTCGTCTTCGAAGACGATGCGCGAGGTGGTGCTGCGCTGGATCAGGTTGCTCGACAGACCGCCAAGGTCAGCGGCGCCGGCCAGCGGATCCTCCGGTTCCCAGGTCAGTTCGGGCATGGCGATGATCGGCGGCTCAAGCGAGAGCGTATCGCAGATCGCCCGCATCACTTCGATCGGTTCGGGCAGCCGTCCGGGGCCGAATTCACCGCAGGCCATCGGGCCTTCGTCGGGCTCCATCACCGCGATCCCGCGTTCGCGCAGCGCGGTGATATTGGCCTGGGTCGCGGGGTTTTCCCACATCCGCACGTTCATCGCCGGGATCGCCATGACCGGCTTGTCGGTCGCCAGCAGCAGCGTGGTTGCCAGATCGTCGGCAATCCCGTGGGTCATCTTGGCCAGCAGGTCCGCCGTTGCCGGGCAGACCACGATCAGGTCAGCCTGACGCGAGAGCTGGATATGCCCCATCTCGACCTCGTTCTTGAGGTCCCAGAGCGAGGTATAGACCGGGTTCTCGCTCAGCGCGGCGAGCGTCATCGGCGTGACGAACTGTGCGCCGCCATTGGTGAGGACGCAGGTCACCTCGCCGCCGTGCTTGCGGATCAGCCGCACAAGCTCGCACGACTTGTAGGCGGCAATGCCGCCGCCAACGATCAGAAGAATCCGTGGGCCGTTCATGGTCACCAGCTTGTGCAATGCCCAATCCCCTTGCGCAACAGGCTTTGCTTTCCGGATTTCCGTGGGGCACAGAGGTTAAGATCGTCAAAACGGGGAAAGTTACCGCCATGCGCCTGATCCTGACCGCCCTCCTGTTCCTGTTTGGCCTGTTCAACCTTTTGCTGGGGATCGGCTTCCTGCTCGATCCGGCTTCGATGCAGGGTAATTTTCCGGTGACAGGCAATGGCCCGGCCGGGATGGCGGTGCTGCGCGCCGATCTGACCGCGTTCTTCCTGGTCGCCGGGGGGTGCCAGCTGTGGGGCGGCTGGCGGCGCAATGGCGATCTGCTGCTGGTCCCCGGTCTGCTGATGGGCATCGCCTTCACCGGCCGGCTGGTGAGCGCGGCAATGGATGGCACCGCGCCCGGGTTTGCCGTGCCGATGGTGGTTGAAGCCGTGCAGGTAATCCTGGCCTATGCCGCCTGGCGCGTGCTGCCGCACCACCGCATCAGCGAAATCGCGAACTAGCCGCGCAGCCAGAACACCGCACCCATGGCGAGATAGGCGGCGAGGAACGCCAGGCTGTCGCGGACGGTCTGGCGGCGCGGCGTGCCATCGCGCAGCTGGGTCAGCCACAAGGCCGGGATCACGAAGGCCAGCGCCAGCCCGCCCGATTGCATGAAGAACAGCTGCGGCTTGGCGGCGAGCTTTTCCGGCCCGATCCGGGCGAGTGCGTGGCCGAGCATCAGCGCCGAGACCAGGTTCAACGGCACGGCGGCATAAAGCCATCCGGTCCGCGCCTGCCGGAAAGCCAGGGCCAGCACGGCGCTAGCCGCCAGCGCCGCCAGAACCACGCCCAGCCAGTCCATCGCGCCCATTGCCTTACTCCCAGTCAAAGCGGGCCACATGGCCCAGCGGTGCCGCCATCCACTCGCCCGCAAAGGCGGTGATGTGTGATCGGATTGCCGCAACCTGCGCGGCGTCCAGCCCCGGCAGCGGCACGTGCGATGTATTGCAGGCCACTTCGGCCATGGCGATCAGGTCCGCCGCCGCGCCGCTGCCGCCGCTCCACTGGTCAGCCTCGAAGCATTCGACCAGCCGCTCGGCCTGAAGCAGTTCGACGATCGAGGCATCGGGCACCGTGTTGCGCGAGGCGCTGGCATGGCCGGCTGCCTTGGCGATCCCGGCGATCTCTTCCGGGTGGCGGCCGGCCTTGACCATGCCCCAGAAGGCGTTCTTCAGCCCCAGTTCGCGCTCAACGAAGACATGCACCGCGTCATGCGGGATGAAGCCTTTCTTCGGAAAGGTCGTCTCCACGCGCCGCCCATCGGCATGGCAAATCGCGATCCGGTACTCGCTCAGCCCTTTGGTGATCGTGATCTCCATCCGCTTTCCCTAGCACTTTCGGACAGTGCAGTGTAAAGGCCCGCGCCCATGGCAATCGAACTTCCCGACCAGAAGCGCGTGGGCATGGTCAGCCTTGGCTGCCCGAAGGCGCTGGTCGATTCCGAACGGATCCTCACCCGGCTGCGCGCCGATGGCTATGCGATGAGCCCCGACTATGCCGGGGCCGATGTCGTGCTGGTCAACACCTGCGGCTTCCTCGATTCCGCCAAGGAAGAGAGCCTGGCTGCGATTGGCGAGGCGATTGCCGAGAACGGCCGCGTCATCGTGACCGGCTGCATGGGCGAAGAGGCCGAGACCATCCGCGCCCGCTTCCCGCAGGTCCTCGCCGTCACTGGTGCGCACCAATACGAGGCGGTGGTTGAGGCGGTGCACGAAGCCGCGCCGCCCAGCCAGGGTCCCTTCATCGATCTGATCCCGCAGCCCGATGTGAAGCTGACCCCGCGGCATTACAGCTACCTCAAGATTTCAGAAGGCTGCAATCACGCCTGCGCCTTCTGCATCATCCCGCAATTGCGCGGCAAGCTGGCCAGCCGCCGGGTCGATGCCGTGCTGCGCGAGGCCGAAAAGCTGGTCG
>DKII01000070.1:13060-13268 GCA_002454125.1 Novosphingobium sp. UBA6722 | reverse complement strand
CCAGGACACCTCGGCCTATGGCGTCGATATCCGGCACGAGAGCCGCATGTGGAAGGACCGCGCGGTTCGTGCCCATATGACCGACCTGGCCCGCGAACTCGGCCAGCTCCGCACGCCCGAGGGCCAGGCGCCGTGGGTGCGGCTGCACTATGTCTATCCCTATCCGCACGTCGATGCGGTGATCCCGCTGATGGCCGAAGGGCTGCTG
>DKII01000070.1:0-12982 GCA_002454125.1 Novosphingobium sp. UBA6722 | reverse complement strand
CATCCCCTTCCAGCACGCCAGCCCCACCGTGCTGAAGGCGATGAAGCGCCCGGCCAACGAGGCCAAGGTGCTCGAACGGCTGAAATCCTGGCGCGAGATCTGCCCTGACATCGCGGTCCGCTCGTCCTTCGTGGTCGGCTTCCCGGGTGAGACCGAGGCCGATTTCCAGTACCTTCTCGACTGGCTCGACGAAGCCCAGCTCGACCGCGTCGGCGCCTTCCGCTTCGAACCCGTCGCCGGCGCTGCCGCCAATGACCTGCCCGGCGCCGTGCCGGAGGAGGTCAAGGAAGAGCGCTATGCCCGGATCATGGCAAAGACCGCCGCGATCAGCGCCGCCAAGCTCCAGGCCAAGATCGGCCGGACCCTGCCGGTGATCATCGACGTGGTCGGCGAACCCGACGAAGACGGCGATATCGGCGCAACCGGCCGCTCACAGGCCGATGCGCCCGAGATCGACGGCGCGGTCCATCTGCGCGAGGTTCCGGCCAGCCTGCAGCCGGGCGATATCGTGCAGGTGACGATCGAGGACGCCGACGAGCACGACCTGTTCGGCGCGATTGTGGGCTAACTGCCGGCCAGCACCGCACCAATCGCCCGCGCGGCATCCTGCATCACCGCGCGCGGCTCAAGCCCCGGCTCGTCGAACACCAGTTCGATCGCGCAATAGCCCAGGTCCACCGCCAGCCGTGCCCGACGTTCCAGCGCGGCGCGATCCTGCGCCGGATCTGCTGCCAGCGCGCGCGTGACCAGGTCCGCCGTCAGCGCGCGGTGCGAGGCGAGCCGGACCTCGGCCAGTTGCGGCACGGCGCGCAGCATCCGCATGATCCACGGCCCGCCTGGGCTGGCTTCGGTCAAGGCAACATGGGCCAGTAGCACCTCCGCAATCTCGGCCTCGTCGGCCGCCGCGCCCAACCCGACCAGCGCGTTCTGCGCTGCCATCAGCCGCTCGCCCAGCGCCGCCAGCAGCGCGTACTTGTCGGCAAAGTAGTGATAGAGCGTCGGCGGGCTGACCCCGGCGCGCGCCGCGACCAGGTTGGTGCTGATCCGCTCCACTCCGACTGCGGCCAGCAGCTCGCCTGCGGCATCGAGCAGCCGCTCATAGGTCGCCAGCGCGCGCTTTTGCGTCGGTTTGCGGATCACTGCGCTGCCTCCTTGACAGAAATATAGCTATAGCTAGATTTCGCTCTGAAGGAAGGGGAGAATCGATGCGCCGACTGCTTTTTGCGCTGCCACTGGCCCTGGCGGCTTGCGAGGCCCCGCCCCAGCCGCTGACCCCCGAGCAAAGCGCCGCGCTGAAGCCCGCCGATGCCAAGCTGGCAGCGCTCTACGAAGGTTCGTGCAAAGCCTGCCACACGGTCGCGGATTCCGGCGCGCCGCTGACGGGCGACAGAACGCAGTGGGACGCCCGCTGGGCCAAGGGTGAGGACGTGCTGCTGCAACATGCGCAGGTCGGGTTCGGGGCCATGCCGGCGGGCGGGCAGTGCTTTACCTGCACGCCGGCCGACCACGCCGCGCTGATCCGCTTCATGGCGGGGCGGACACAATGACGACGCGCCGCAAAGTCCTGCTGGGCGGTGCAGGCATGCTGGCGCTGGGCGTAGGCGGTCTGTCTGGACGGCGGCTGTGGCTCGATCGCGAACCTGCCGCCCTGCCCGCAACCGACGCGCAAGGCCGCGTGGTCTGGCAGAACTGGTCCGGGCTGGAGCATTCCTATCCGGCCCTGCGCGCCGCGCCCGCCAGCGATGCCGAACTCGCCGAACTGCTGCGCACCGCGCCCGCCCCGATCCGCCCGGTCGGCGCCGGGCACAGTTTCACCGCGCTGGTGCCGACCGAGGGCACGCTACTCTCGCTCGACCGGATGACCGGCCTGGTCAGCCACGATGCCGCGGCCATGACCGCCACGGTGCGCGCCGGGACCCGCCTCTCCGTGCTTGGTCCGGCACTCGCCGCGATCGGGCAGGAGATGCCCAACCTGCCGGACATCAACAAGCAGACCCTGGCGGGCGCGATGGCCACCGCGACCCATGGCACCGGCAAGGGGCTGACCGCACTGCATGGCGAAGTTACGGCGCTGAAGCTGGTTACGCCCGCAGGCGAAGTGATCGAATGCAGCCGCGACAGCCGGCCAGAGCTATTCCATTCCGCCCGCGTCGGGCTTGGTGCCTTCGGGGTGTTGACCGAGGTAACGCTCGCCAACAAGCCGCTCACGCGCGTTCGCAAGGAAGTGCGGCTGGTCGATACCGATACCTTGCTGAAGGACTGGCCGGCGCTCGCCGCGCGGCACCGCAATGCCGAGTTTCTGGTCCTGCCCTTTACCGGCAAGTCAGCTCTGATCACCCATGACGTGACCGACGAGCCGGTCCGCCCGCGCGGGCCAGACCAGGACGCCGACACGCTGATGAGCCTCAAGACCCTGCGCGACGTCTTCGAGTTCACGCCGGGCCTGCGCAAGCGGCTCGCCAGCGCGGCGCTGGCGGACATTCCGCCCGAAATCGCGATCGACGAAGGCTGGAAGCTCCTTTCCAACGAGCGCCCGGTCCGGTTCAAGGAAATGGAATACCACTTGCCGATCGATCAGCAGGTCGGTGCGCTCAAGGAAATCATCGCCCGGATCGAACGCGACGCGACCGACGTGTTCTTCCCGATCGAGGCGCGGATCATTGCGCCGGACGATGCCTGGCTTTCGCCCTTCTACGGCCGTGAAAGCGGCTCGATCGCGGTCCATGCCTATTACAAGGAAGCGCATGACTGGATGGCGCGGCTGGTCGAGCCCGTGCTGCGCGAGGCAGGCGGGCGGCCGCACTGGGGCAAGCTCCATTCGCTCGGCGCAGCGGAGCTGGCGGCGCTCTACCCCCGGTTCGCCGAGGCCAATGCAGTGCGCCGCAGCCTTGACCCCGAAGGGCGGATGATGAACCCCTTCCTGCAGAAGATTTTCGGATGAAGCGGCGCACGGTCCTGATCGGCGGTGCGGCCCTGGCCGGGGCGGGCCTGATCGCGCTGCGTCCGGCGGAAGGAGGCGGAATGCACGATGCCTATTTTGCGGGGCTGTCTGCAGCGCTGAAGCGCGCCGGGCTGATGCACCCGGTGCTGGTGATCGACCAGCAGCGCCTCTCTGCCAATATCGCCGCGATCCGCAGCCGGGTCGAAGCAGGCAAGCTGCCCTTGCGGGTGGTCGCCAAGTCGCTCCCCGCCCCCGGCCTGCTCGGCGCGGTGATGGCGGGCATGGGCACCCAGCGGCTGATGGTGTTCAGCGCCGAAATGCTGCTGCAACTGCTGCCGCTCCACCCTGACGCCGACTACCTGATGGGCAAGCCCCTGCCCCCGTCAGAATTCGCGCGGGTGATCGACAAGGCCGGGGCGGAAGCGGCCGGAGAGGTCCAGTGGCTGATCGATACGCCCGAACGGCTCAAATCCTACGGCGAAGTGGCCAAGGCGCACGGTTTGAATTGGCGTGCCAGCCTGGAGATCGATGTTGGCCTGCACCGCGGTGGTTTTACCGATCCAGCCGCAGTCAAGGCGGCTGCGGCATCGGCCGCCAGCCACGGCGCGACCATCGCCGGGCTGATGGGCTATGACCCGCACGTTCCGAAGATGCCCAGCCCCGATGGCGCCTTCGCCAGCGCGCAGGAAGCCTATCGCGCGATGATCGCGGCACTGCGTGAAGCCGGGCTCGATCCCGCCAGGCTGACGCTCAACACCGCCGGCAGCCCGACCTTCTCGCGCCACTGCGCCGGGACCGTGGCCAACGAGGTTTCGGTCGGCTCGGCCTTCGTCAAGCCGGGAGACTTCGATTACGACGATCTGGGCGCGCTCCAGCCCGCCGCTTTCATCGCCACCCCGGTGATCAAGGCCAGCGCCGATCAGGACCTGCCCGGGCTCTCGGCCCTGTCCGGCCCACTCCACTGGTGGGATCCCAACACCCAGCGCGGGTTCTTCATCCACGGCGGGCACTGGTTGGCCAAGCCGGTCTCCCCGCCAGGGCTCGAATATTCCAAACTGTTCGGCCGCTCGTCCAATCAGGAACTGCTGACCGGATCGCGCAAGGTGGAACTGAAGGTCGACGACCACGTCTTCCTGCGCCCCGACCAGAGTGAGGCGCTGTTCCTGCAGTTCGGCGATATCGTGCTTTACGACGGCAGTGAGATCGGCGGAACCTGGCCGACGCTGCCCGTCTCGGCCTAGAACATGTGGGTCAGGGTATAGAACAGCGCGCCAACGGCAGCGCTGGCCGGGATGGTGATGAACCAGGCCGTCACCACGCGGCCGGCCACGCCCCAGCGCACCGCGCTGGCCTTGCGCGCGGCACCGGTGCCGATCACCGATCCGGTAATGGCGTGGGTCGTTGAAACCGGAATACCCAGCGCGCTGGCACTGAACACCACGATGCTGCCCGCCGTGCTGGCACAGAAGCCGGTGTGATGGTTGAGTTTGGTCAGCTTGGTCCCCATCGTCTTGATGATCCGCCAGCCGCCGGACATCGTGCCGAGCGAGATCGCCAGATAGCACGAGATCACCACCCAGGTCGGCGTGTGATAATCGCCGCTGAGGTTGCCGGTCGAATAGAGCAGGACCGTGATGATCCCCATCGTCTTCTGGGCATCATTGCCGCCGTGGCTGATCGAATAGGCGGCCGAGCTGACCAGGTGCAGCGATTTGAACACCCCTTCGGCCCGGCGCGGCTGGAATCCCTTGAACAGCCAGGATGTAATCAGGACCATCAGCATGGCCAGGGCAAAGCCGATCATCGGTGACAGGAAGATCGCAACGATCGTCTTGGTGGTGCCCGAACTTTCCACCACGCCAAAGCCGCCGTGCGCCATGCCAGCGCCCAGCAACCCGCCAATCAAGGCATGGCTGGAGGACGAAGGAATGCCCTTGATCCAGGTGACGACATTCCAGAACATCGCCCCGATCAAGGCGCCAAAAACCACGGCCGGGGTCACCATGTCCTTGTCGATGATGCCCTTGCCGATCGTATCGGCGACATGCAGCGGCACCAGCCAATAGGCCATGAAGTTGCCAGCCGCCGCGAACAGCACCGCTGTCACCGGGCTGAGCAGGCGCGTTGATACCACGGTGGCGATCGAATTGGCCGCATCGTGCAGGCCGTTCAGAAAGTCGAATGCCAGGGCCAGGATAATCAGGCCAACGAGCAGCGGATAGGCCAGCTCATGCATGGCGCAGGTTCCTTGTCCGGGCCTTAGCCGTGGTCGATCACGAGGCTGTCGATCTCGTTCGCGACATCCTCGAAGGCATCGGCGATCCGTTCGAGATGCTTGTAGATCTCGCGGCTGACCATGAAGGCCAATGGGTCGCTCTTAACCTTCTGCGCCTGGAACGCGGCGCGCATCCCGGCATCGTGCAGGCCATCGACCTGGCCTTCCAGCTGGACGATCCGCGCGGTCAGTTCGTGCAGGCGGCGCCCCTGGCGCTCGACATCGCGCAGCAAGGGCAGCGATTCGGCAATCAGCCTGCAGGCATCGAGCACGACCCGCGCCATGTCCTGCATCTGGCTGTCATAGGTCGTCACCTCGAACAGTTCGATCGCGCTGGCGGTCGCATTCATTTCATCGATGGTATCGTCCATCGCCCCTATCAGCGCAGTAATCGCGCCGCGATCGAAGGGCGTCAGGAAAGTGTGGCGCACCTCGTGCAGCACTTCGCGGATCACTTCATCTGCGGCATGTTCCTGGTCGCGGATCGTGCGCAGCAGCTGCGCACGATCGCCTTCACCGGCAGTCAGGCTGACCAGCGCTTCGGCCGCACTGACCATCGTCGCGCCGTGGCGTTCAAACAGGACAAAGAAGTCACCCGACTTGGGCAACAGGCGCTGGAACCAGCCAAACATTTCCGCGAATCCCCCGATCCGATTGTGACCGTTCTATGACAGGCGCGCGACAACCGTAACAGCGGCTTTTGGTTGCATCCGTGCCGCTGTCCACAGCGCGGGCAGCGCTAGAGCCAGTCGATCTGCCGGAAACGCAGCCACAAGCCGCCGCAGATCGCGGCGATCACGGCCATGACTGCGGGATAGCCCCACGGCTGGCGCAACTCGGGCATATAGTCGAAATTCATGCCATAGATCCCGGCAATCGCGGTCGGCACCGCCAGGATCGCGGCCCAGGCCGCGAGTTGGCGGGTCATCATGCCCTGGCGATGCTGCTCGAGCAGGCTGGCGGTTTCAACCACCGAGGCGAGCGTTTCATTAAGCCCCGCAATCCGCCGCATCGTGCGCCGCATGTGATCCAGCACATCGCGGTACCAGACCCGGGCGCTGACATCGATCACCGGCAGATCGGTGGTGGAAAGCCGCTCGCAGACTTCCTCCATCGGCCCGACGATCCGGACAAAGCGGCGCAGCTGGCGACGCAGACGAAAGATCCGGCGGATTGTGGACGGCTCGGGGAAGGCGTCGATCGCCCGCTCCTCGATCGTCTGGACCGCTTCTTCCAGTCGCTCCATGATCGGGTGATAGCCATCGACCACGAAGTCGAGGATCGCATGGGCGACATAGTCCGGCCCCTCGACCAGATGCTCGGCCGCCGCTTCCACCCGATTGCGGACTGCGCTGTGATCGCGCTCCGATCCGAACCGCACCGTGGCAATGAAATCGCGGCCCAGGAACAGCGCGGTCTGGCCATAGGCGATCTTGTCACCCTCCTCAATCGCGGCGGTGCGGGCGACGATGAACAGCTGCTGCCCATAACTGTCGACCTTGGGCATCTGCATCGGGTTGAGCGCATCTTCCACGGCAAGCGGGTGAAGCCCGAACTGCGCCTGAAGCAGGGCCATTTCCTCAGCGCTGGGGGCATAGAGCCCGACCCAGTCAAAGGTCCCGGCGGGCAGATCGCCGCGCGGCTTGCCGTCGAGCGGCAGATCGGAGAGGGCGACCCGCCCTCCGGCGTAACGGCGCGATGCGATGATCATTGCCAAGCTCTGCCAAAGCGGCATGATGCTGGCAATCCCGGCTTGCTTGAGTTAAGCGGGCGGTTAATACTGACAAACATGTCAATTGCTGGTGGGAGACCAGATCGATGAACGCGATGGCGCCGGTCGAAGAAGTGCTTGATTTCCTGATCGTGGGGGCCGGAATCTCCGGCATCGGCATGGCCGTGCACCTGACCAGGGACTGCCCGGGCAAGCGCTATGCGATTCTTGACCGGCGCGATCAGCTGGGCGGTACCTGGGACCTGTTCCGCTACCCCGGCATCCGTTCGGACAGCGATATGCACACGCTCGGCTTCTCTTTCGCGCCGTGGAAGCACGAAAAGTCGATCGCCGATGCCCCGGCGATCCTTGATTACCTCAACAACATCACCGACGAATATGGCCTGCGCCCCAACATGCGCTTTGGCCAGAAGGTGATCAGCGCTGATTGGGACAGCCAGACCGCCCGCTGGACCGTGGTGACCGAAGACAAGGACGGCAAGCAGGGCCGGGTGCAGACCCGCTTCCTGTTCCTGGGCGCGGGCTATTACGATTACGATGAGCCCTATGATGCCAATTTCCCGGGCCGCAAGGACTTCAAGGGCCAGGTGATCCATCCGCAGTTCTGGCCGGATAATCTCGACTACCAGGGCAAAAAGGTGGTGGTGATCGGCTCTGGCGCCACGGCCGTGACGATCGTGCCGGCCATGGCGAAGTCCGGCGCAGGCCATGTCACCATGCTGCAGCGCACGCCGACTTGGATGGTCAGCCGCCCGGCCAAGGATCGCTTTGCCAATACCCTGCGCAAGTTCCTGCCCGAGAAGGTCGCCTATGCGATCACCCGGGCCAAGAACATCTTCCTGCAGGACCTGACGTTCAAGCGCGCCCGTTCGGCCCCTGACAAGGTCAAGGACTTCCTCGAAAAGCAGCTCAAGGAACACCTTGGCCCGCAATACAACGCCGCCGATTTCACCCCGCCCTACAATCCGTGGGAGCAGCGGCTGTGCCTGGTGCCCGATGCCGACTTCTTCGAAGCGATCAAGGCCGGCCAGGCCAGCATTGTGACCGACCACATCGAGAAGTTCGACAAGACGGGGATCCAGCTCAAGTCGGGTCAGCACCTTGATGCCGATATCATTGTCACCGCGACCGGCCTGAAGCTGGCGATGGCCGGCAAGATTGCAGTGGCGGTCGATGGCGCGCCGGTCGATTTCTCGCAGCACTACTATTACCGCAACTGCATGTTCTCGAACGTGCCGAACCTGATTTCGGTGTTCGGCTACGTCAACGCGAGTTGGACCTTGCGAGTCGACATCGTCGGTGAATTCGTCACCCGGCTGGTCAAGCAGCTGGATGCGATCCAGGCGCAGGTCGCGGTCCCGGTTCTGGCCAAGGAAGACGAGCCGGAGGCCCAGGATATCTTCGCCGATTTCTCCTCCGGCTATTTCCAGCGCAGCAAGCACATCCTGCCGCGGAACGCGCCCAGCCTGCCGTGGCGGATCAACCAGGAATACCGCAAGGACCGGCTGGACATGCGGCAGGCCCCGCTTGACGACGGGATTCTGCAGTTCCGCCGCGTGCGCGAGACGGTTGACGCCTAAGTCGACCAAAGGCCCGATTGCGCGCGGGGCGGCTTTCGCCTAACCCGCCGCACAGGCTGACACTTCGCGTACCTGGACCGCCGCCCTGCTGGTAATCGGCGACGAGATTCTCTCTGGCCGGACCCAGGACAAGAACGTGGCCCAGGTGGCGGCCTGGCTGAACGTCCAGGGGATCCGGCTGAAGGAAGTGCGGGTCGTCGCCGACGATGAGGCCGCGATTGTCGAGGCGGTCAACATCCTGCGCGCGCGCAACGATTACCTCTTCACCACCGGCGGGATCGGCCCGACGCATGATGACATCACCGTCGATGCGATCGCCGCAGCGTTGGGTGTGGACGTGGTGATCCACCCCGATGCCCGCGCGATCCTGGAGCGTTATTACGAAACCCGCGGCGGCCTTAACGACGCCCGCCTGCGCATGGCCCGCGTGCCGGCCGGGGCTGACCTGATCCCGAACCGGATGTCAGGCGCGCCGGGGATCAAGATCGGCAACGTGTTCATCATGGCCGGCGTCCCATCGATTACCGCCGGGATGCTTGATGCCCTGACCGGGACGCTGGAGGGCGGCCTGCCCGTTCTCTCGGCGACAGTTGGCTGCTGGGTCCCCGAAAGCGAAATCGCCGACCTGCTGCGCCAGACCGAGAAGGACCACGAAGGCGTGGCGATCGGATCCTATCCCTTCTTCCGCGAAGGCCGGGTCGGCGCCAATTTCGTGATCCGCAGCACCGATGCGGCCTTGCTTGAAGCCTGCTCGGCCGCCCTGGCGGCGGGCCTGGCGGCGACCGGCCGCGAGGCCGTGCCCGGCGGGATCTGAGCTACCCATGAACCGCATCCTCCCTTCAGCGGCGCTGGCCGGGCTGACCGCCTGCGCGATCCAGCCGGCTGCCCCGGTTGATGGGCTGGAGCGGATGCTCGCCAGCCATGACAGCGCCACCGCCGCGCTGGAGCAATGGTGCGAGCAGCAGGGCCTCGCCAATCCGGCGCGGGTGATTGCCGAGCAGGCCCCCGGGCAGCTCGTCCCCGATCCGGCTGACCTGCGCGCGCTGCTGGGCGTGGGCGCGGATGATCCGCTCGGTAGCCGCCATGTCCGTCTGACCTGCGGCGGCCGCCTGCTGAGCCAGGCACAGAACTGGTATGTGCCTAGCCGCCTGACGGGCGAGATGAACGCCATACTGGCCAGCACGACCACGCCGTTCGGCAAGGTCGCCGCGCCGCTGGGCTTCAAGCGGGAATTGATCGAGACCCGGCAGGGGGCCGGCCCGGATTGCCCGGCCGGGACGGTCCTGTTCCAGCGCGCGCTGCTGCGCCTGCCCGATGGCCGCCCCTTGGCCCACGTGCTGGAATGCTACGCCGCCAGCGCACTCCACTGATCTTCACGTTAACTTAACCACGCTCCTTAACCCCACGATGGGACAGCGGCGAATGCGCCGTTGAGCCGATCGGCGCAGGTGGTAACTGCTAGCTCATCCGGGGTCGCACCTGTTTGGATCTGAGCAAGGAGCTTTCACCGTGGCCATTAACTTCGCCCGCAATTCCGGCATCGTCGAAAAGCGCCGCGCCCCGCGCGCGCCCCTGGGTATCGACGCTTCGATGCGCGAGCGTGGGCGGACAGCCTTCGACGTGAAGGTCCTGACCTTCTCGGCCTTCGGCTGCCAGGTTTCGGGTTTTCTCCCGACCACCTCCGATGGGCAGGCCTGGCTCAAGCTGCCCGGCCTGGAAAGCCAGGCGGTCACCCTGATCTGGAACAACGGCCAGTGCATCGGGCTCGAGTTCGAACGCCCGCTGCACCCCAGCGTGGCTGCACGCTATCTGCCCGCTGCCGGCAGCCACGCCGCCAATTATGCCGCCAGCCACCCGGCCGCCAATGACCGCCTGATGTCACGGCGCGAGCAGATCATGGGCGGGATCGCCGCTTCGGACTTCTCGCCGCTCCAGCGCCGCAAGCAGCCCACCGGGCTTGGCATGTTCGGCAAGATTACCCGGATGACTGTCCGCAAGGCCGATCACCGCAATGAACCGCGCTATGGCGATAATCTGCATCAGGGCCCCAGCAAGGTGGTCATCGATGGCGAATCGGGTTCGGTCCGCAATGTCTCGGCCAGCGGGCTGCGCGCCTTCATGCCGCACACGCTGGACCGCGAAATCGGCGACAAGGTCCCGGTCGAATTCGACGGCTTCGAGCCGATCAAGGGCCGGATCGTCTGGATGAACCAGACCGAGCTGGGCATCAGCCTGCCGCCGCAGACGATCGAACTGTTCGACGCCGAGTAAGCGGCGTCAGGGCGCCGTCACGCTTTGGCGCGGCGGCACGCCCTTATCTACCACCAGGGTTATGACCACGTGCGCGGCCTCCGCGCCGTTGTTTACGCCGTTGTGGGCCACCCCGCGCGGCATGGTGAAACTGTCACCCGGCTCCAGCAAGGTCGACTTGCCCTTGATCCGCAGTTCGAGCCGCCCGGCCGTGACATAGGCCACCTCGGTGCCCGGATGGACATGCCAGCCGCTCTCCCCGCCGACGGGAAAGGCGCGGCTCTGCACGATCACCTGCTGGGCGCGGGCGCGCGGCACGTCGATCTGGGCATGAGTCTGCGGGGCTGAGGTCGGGGGAGGAGCGGCGGCCGACAGCAAAAGCGCCATCGCCAATGTGGCCGATTTTCTCATCATGCAGCTCCCTGAATTCCTGCGCCCCGCCTGAACCAGCCGTAAAGCGCTAACGCCCCAAGTGGGTAGGTTATCGCCCAAAAGGCGCCGACCCAGATTAGCCATGGGAACTGCATCTGAAACGCCAGCGCCGGGGTCAGTGCGCCGGTCGTCCATAGCACGCCCCTTATCCGCCGATTCTTCTCAGAAGGATTGAAGGCCAACGCCGCGAAGGCCATCGATGCGCACATCAGGCTATACCCATACAAATCAATCGCGAACAGGAATGACCGGTAAGGCACGAACTGGAGAATCTCGATGCCGGATAGGTCACCAATCGCCAGGCGCGGGGCGACAAAGGTAATCTGCACGAAATAGACCATTCCGGTGAGCGCGGCATAGATGGTCCCCAATGCAAGGGCTGTCAGGCTGAAGCCCTTGCGATCGCCTTCGGTCCGACTATGCAAGGCTGCAAGCATGGCAACGTGCGCTGGACCGAGCAGCAGCGAGGGAACTAGTAGCCAGGCAATGCCATTGGCCGTGCTGGTGCTGTTGGGCCCACCTGCGGAGCCCAACCAGCCCAGCCATTCGAAGATCTGCGCCATATCATAGCACAGGCTCAGGAATGCTGCGACCAATGCAGCGGTCATTCCCAAGCGCCAGGTGCTTCCCGCATAGGTCATGGCGAAGGCCTCAAGTCTGTTCGACGCGCCATCATAGCTCAGGCCCTAAGATGCAAAAAGGGCCGGGAAGGTTTCCCCTCCCGGCCCCTTTGATTGGTTAGCTCAGGTTCGGCTTAGGCGCCGTGGACCTGCGCCACGTCGAGCTTGAGGCCCGGGCCCATCGACGAGGACAGACCGGCCTTGCGCAGGTACTTGCCCTTGGCGCCCGACGGCTTGGCCTTGACCACCGCGTCGACGAAAGCTTCGAAGTTGGCCTTCAGCGCATCATCGCTGAAGCTCATCTTGCCGATGCCGCCGTGGATGATCCCGGCCTTTTCGACGCGGAATTCGATCTGGCCGCCCTTGGCAGCCTTGACCGCTTCGGCGACGTTGGGGGTGACGGTGCCCAGCTTCGGGTTCGGCATCAGGCCCTTGGGACCCAGCACCTTGCCGAGGCGGCCAACCAGACCCATCAGGTCCGGCGTGGCGATCACGCGGCCATAGTCGAGGTTGCCGTTCTGCATGTCTTCCAGCAGGTCTTCGGCGCCAACCTTGTCGGCCCCGGCGGCGAGCGCCGCATCGGCCTTGTCACCGCGGGCGAAGACCGCAACCTTGACGTCCTTGCCGGTGCCCGAGGGCAGCACGACCATGCCGCGGACCATCTGGTCAGCGTGGCGCGGATCGACGCCGAGGTTGAGCGAGACTTCAACGGTTTCGTCGAACTTGGTGGTCTTGAGCTCGCGCAGCAGCTTCAGCGCATCGTCAAAGCCGTGCACGGCCTGATTGTCGCCCAGCTTTTCGGCCAGCATCTTCTGCTTCTTGGTCTGTGCCATGTCGTTAGCCCTCCACGACCTGCAGGCCCATCGCGCGAGCGGAGCCTTCGATGATCTTCGTTGCCGCGTCGATGTCGTTGGCGTTGAGATCGGCCATCTTGGTCTGGGCAATCTCGGCCAGCTGCGAACGCTTGATCGTTCCGGCGGAAACCTTGCCCGGCTCCTTCGAGCCCGACTTCAGCCCCAGCGCCTTCTTGATCAGGAAGGTGGCAGGCGGGGTCTTGGTGACAAAGGTGAAGCTGCGATCGGCATAGACCGTGATGATGGTCGGGATCGGCATGCTCTTCTCAAGGTCCTGCGTGGCGGCGTTGAACGCCTT
>DKII01000001.1 GCA_002454125.1 Novosphingobium sp. UBA6722 | reverse complement strand
AAATGTTCTGACGACGGACAGTTGCCACCAGTGCTGATCAGCCCGGTCCCGCCAACCCCTGCGATTGCACCGCGCAGTCCGAGCAGCCGGGCGGCCAGCGCCGCCTCGCCATTGGCGGAAAAATCGGCTCCGGTCGCCTCCACAAAGCTGTCACCCATGATGGTGACCAGCGGATAGGCCCGGGCCACCGAGCTGACTTCGCTGGCGCTGACCACGTTGACGCCATTGGTGGGGACCGAAGCGGTCTCGATCCGGATCCGCCGCGCCCGGCTGGCCCCGAACACGAACTTGACGAAGTAGAGGTTGCCATTGCCCGAGGGCACGACCACCGTTGCGGCCACCGCATCGTCGACCAGCAGCCTCAGGTTATAGACCGAATTGGCCCCGTGTCCGGTAACCGGCACTTCGAACTGGGTGCCGGTGTGGATGAACTCAAACGCATGGTACTGAGTGCCGAAGAACGGATCACCCAGCGCGTTGAGCGCGCCATAATAGCCATTGCGCGAGACGGCATAGCCATTGAGCGGGAAGGTCGTCCCTGCCAGCCGGGCCGGACCGGCGACATAGGTCAGGCGGCTGTCGAACCGCGGCACGGTTGCCCCGCCGGCACCCTGGGCATTGATGGTTGAGGCGGCACCCGCGGCCCCGACCGTGACCGCCGGCAGGTCAGTCGCGACAAGCCGGTGGCTCGGCGCGGCGAGCGCGCCCCAGTTGCGGATCGCCTGGATCAGCGCCTGGGTGTTGGGCGATCTGGCCGATGCAGCAGCGCGGCTGGCCAGTCCGCGCGCGATCAGATCGGCGCTCATTGCGCGAGCCTGTAGGTCAGCGAACCGCTCGACAGGGTGACTTCAAGCCACAACCGGGCGGCTGCTTCCGTCTCTTCCCAGATCGGTTCGCAGCAGTTGGCGGTGAACTGGGCCCAGGCCGAACCGGCGATGGTCAGCGGCAGCTTGGTGGTGCCACCATCGGTTGAGCGCAGGACCCGGACCGTGCCGGCCCAGGTTCCGGCCAGGGTCAGCATGGCTTCGCGGCCAAGCGCCGGCTGATAGGGGCCGAAAGTGGCGCTGACGGCAGTGGTCCCGGCCAAGGGAATGGTGGGATCGGAGCCGAGCGTTACAGGCAGCGGCAGGCTGCCGCTGGCCAGCACGGCGTTGCCATCGGCATCGGCAAAGGCCACCGCGCGGGTTGCGGCATAGCCGCTGGGGGAAATAATCGGAATGGGCATCGGGTACTCCCTGGCGAATCGGGAGCATCTCAGATAACCATTATGGTTCGTGTAGGAAAACGATTAGTGCCACTTTCGCCAATGCACTTTCGGGATGCACCGATCATCGCGCCCTGCTAGCGAATGTAGCCGATGTCCGTAGCCGTCTTCCATCCCGGAACCCAGCACAGCTGGCAGACCGCCCTGGCGCTGCAACAGCTTGGGCAGCTGGAATGGTACGCGACCTCGATCTTCCACCAGCCCGATCGCTGGCCCTACCGGCTGGAGCGCTATGCCCCTGGGCCGCTGGCGGCCCGCCTACGGGCAGAGTTTGGCCGCTTTTCCCATCCCGGGCTCGATCCCGCCCTGGTGCGGACCGGGGGCCTGGCCGAATGGTTCGAACGGATCGCCAGCCGCGCTGGCTGGCGGCGGCTGGCCCAGCGGATCGACGCCTTCGGCAACCGCCGCTTCGTGGCCCAGATCGCTGCCGAGATTGCCTCGGACCAACCTTTTGCGCTGTGGGGCTATAACGGCAGTTCGCGCGATGCCTTTGTGCTGGCGAAGCAACATGGGCGCGTCTGCATCCTTGACCGGACGATTGGCGATTTCCGGGTCTTCAATGCCGCCATGGCCGAACTGCAGGATCGCTATGGCGAATGGTTCCTGCCGAGCGAACGCGGCGTTCCGCAGGGTCAGATCGCGGCGGACGACCAGGAATATGCCTTGGCCGACACGATCCTGGTCGGCTCCGAAGCGGCCGCAGCCACGATCCGTCTGCACGCCCCCGACCATGCCGCCAAGCTGCGGGTCCTGCCCTATTGCTATGACGAACGCTTGTTTGCCGCGCAGCCCGAGCCACAACCCATCGCCCCGGGCGAGCCGTTGCGCTTGCTGTTTGTCGGCCAGATCAACCCGCGCAAGGGGGTGCATCATCTGCTGGAGGCCTTCGCCCTGCTGCCGAAGGGTTCGGCAACCCTGACGCTGGTCGGCGACCTGCGGGTGCCGCGCCAGGTCTTTGCCCGCCATGCCGATCAGGTAACCCACATCCCGCAGGTCGCCCGGTCGGAGATTCCGGCGATCATGGCGCAGCACCACCTGCTCGTCTTTCCGAGCTATTTCGAAGGATCGGCGCTGACCCTGCTTGAGGCGCTCGCTTCAGGGCTGGGGATCATTCAGACCCGCGCCAGCGGCAATGGTGCCGATCCGGCAACCGGCCTCGTGCTGGACCAGATCGATACGCCGGGCTTGCACGCCGCGCTGCTGCAGGCGCTGGACGACCGCGACATGGTCTATCGCTGGCGCGCCGCCGCCCAGTCAGCGGCGCAGCGCTATACCTTTGCCCGCTACCGCGAGAACATTGCGGCGCTGTTGAACGAAACCGGCCTGACTTAGGCCGCCGGCCCGGCTGGTTTTTGCAGCGCCAAGCGGCGGCGGCGGACTGCCGGCGGGACATCGTTCCAGTCCGCCGGCCCTGTTCCGTTCAAGGCAGCCAGTTCTCCGGTTGGCTTGGCGTTAGCCTTTGCGGCCAGGATCGCCCGGATCTTCGCCAACGGCGGCACGCCCACGCCGCGCGCGGCAAAATGCCACAGCACGACCGGAGCCAGGTAGAACAGGCATTGGCGAAACACGGTCACGATCTGCCCATCGCGGAAGGCAACGATCAGCACCGGCAGGAACACCAGGTAAGCCGCGACCTGAAAGGCGCTCTGCTCGCCCTCGGCAAAGCGGCGGTAGATCACGCCCAAGGCCCAGCCCCAGAACCCGCACCAGATGATCACCCCCAGCCAGCCAAGCGAGAACCAGCCTTCGCCGGGTAAGGACCGGGTCATTCCCAACGGCAGGCCATAGTCGAACATGTTGATCCGCTCGAACGGCGCACCGATCGGCTTTTCAGGCCAGATCGAGCGCGGAACGGGTTCGGTGAACAGCTGGGCGACGCCGTTGAAATAGCCATAGGTGCCCGAACGCTGCGGCACCACGTAGACCAGGTATTCCATGAATTCGAGATTTGCGAAGTCCATGCCTTCCATGAATCGCTCTTCTCGCTTGGGACCAAAGACCTCCGAGCTCTGGTCATCGCTGAGCGCGCGGCGGATGGATGCACCCCTGTCATCGCCAACAGCAGTGAATACCACGAGCAGGATCGGGGCGATGGCGAGAAGCCAAATCGGCAGATTTTTGCGCTTGCGATCATAGAGGTAGAACAGACCGACTGTGATCAGTGCCGTAATGAATGGCCCACGCCCACCGAGGCCGGCGCGATAGATGGCGAACAGCGCAATCGGTACCAGCGCAACGAGCCGGAAGCGCATCAGCCAGGCAAGGATCGCAGCAATGCCGGCCAGCATAAGCTGCGCCTCGACCAGGTAACCGCTGGTCCCTTCGTTATAGGCTCGGCCGGTGCGATAATCGCGGATCATATTCGAATAAGCGCCGCCGGTACTCACCGCCGTGTTCCAGACATCGTATAGCGAGTAGATCCCTATGGGTGTCAGCAACACCACCATCCACCAGAACGTTGGCTTGAGCATCTCGCGCTCACCCAGAGCGACCCGGTCGGTCTTGAACTGCATCGGCGCATTGCCGAACCACCAGCAGGCCGTGACGAACACCAGCATGCCGATATTCGTGGCAACCAGAGCACTTACCCTGTCCGACATCGACGGCGTGAACTGATAGACCTGGTAGATCAGCCGATAGTCCATCAGATAGACCACGACCGGCCGGAATACGAAAACGACCCCGTGGAAGGCGAGATAGAAGGTCAGCGGATGGAAGACGCTGAACAACGGGCTGCGCACATAGGCAAAGCCGATCCACAGGAAGCTGGCGACCGAAAAGATCAAGGCGATTTCGTACATAAAGCCCTACGAGCCCCAGGGGTCGACCTACTGTTAACGATCAAGCCGGGTTTGAAGCAACATCTGCCTTAGGCACCCGGCGAAACAAGGCAACATATTCCCCGCGCCTGCGTGCATCGACCAGGTCGGCCAGAGCCGCAATGAAGGTCCCCAAAGAAAACCCACAATAGAACAAATAGGTCGAGGCGGCAGAATCGAGCGGCAGTACCGCCGGACCGGCAAAGCACCATAGCCCCCCGATCGGCAGCCGCAGCCAGGCCCAACGGTTCCAGCCGCGATGAGCGACCACGGCCCACAGCGTGTTGGCGATCCCCATCGCGATCAAGGTCAGCGCGCAGACCAGCAGAGGCCAGGCCTGATCGGCATATTGATCGCCAATGAAGAACAGCAGGTACTGCGGTTCCAGCCAGGCGAGCAGCGCCAAGGCAACGGCAGGCGCGCAGCTGAGCCCAATGAAGAGCAGCAGACGGGGCACAATCCTGTCGCGCTGTCCGGCGAATGCCGGGACAAAATACGCCATGACCAGCGCACTAAAGGGGGTCAGCAACTGCGCGATCCGGCCTAGCGCGCCATAGGTAGCCAGTTCGAACAGTCCGCCGCGATCAGTCAGGAAGAAAATCGCCAGCTGCGCCTGCATGACCGTCAACAGGTCGATCGGAACCTGTCGCAACGCCACCTTGCGCATCGCAACCTGCATTGCCGGGTCAGGAGCCGCAGGCTCCGTTCGGCCCAATGCCTGGCGCGACCAGCGGCTCAGCGCCGGAATTCGTGCAGCCACCGTAAAGAGGTTGGTTAGCAAGGCTACCAACAGGCTGAGCTGCCCGGCTGCCTTTGCCGCGACTATCAGCGCCAGGCGACCCAAGTTGATGCTGGAATCCAGTCCCTGTACGCGGTTGGCGCGCTGAGCGAAGTACAGCACCTGATCAAGCAGTCCGCCCTTGAGATCCGCCAGCCAGATCAGCGCCAGAATGCCGATGATCGTCGTCATGCGCAGCCAGTCGGTGCCCGCCTTGAACAGCAACCAGGCGGTTGCCACCAGGACGACGGGCATCACGATCGCCGAAACCAGCAGGCGGGTGCGCATGGCCGAGGCAAGCGCGCGAGCCGATTGCTCCGGATCTGGCCATACACCGGACAGCGCGTTGGAAAGCCCAAGCTGCGGGCCAGACCGGGTCAGCGTGCTGATGGTGCCAATCATCGTTACGGCGATTGTGTAAAGCGCATATTCCGGTGCGGGAATCCAGCGCACCAGCAGCAGTCCGGCAATCGCCGCCGCGCCTTGCGCAACGAAGCCAGCAAAGACATAGGTGCCAATTCTCTTGAACGAGATCATCCTGCACCTTTTTGGCGCTGCCCCATCGGCTTGCGAGCGCTAGTCTGCCGGCGTCGCTGGGGCAAGTGCCACTTGCGGACCGACCTTCGAGGTTGAATAAGCCGATCAGGACAAGACTGCGCAATGAAAATCCTGATCTATTCCTGGTCCTTTGCACCCGCCATCGGCGGGATGGAGAGCCTTGCGAGGGTTCTTGCGGAAGAGTTCTGCAGGCTTGGCCATGCCGTGACGGTTGCGACCGAAACAGCAGGACAGAGTGATCAAACTTACGCAATCCATCGCCGCCCGGGTGCGCTTAAGCTGCTGGGCCTGGCACGCAGCGCCGATATTATCGTCAGTCTACCGCTAAGCCTGCCGCGGCTGCCGGCTCTCCTTGCAGCGGGCCAACCGCTGGTCATTGCCCATCCGATCAGGATCGCCGTTTCCGACCAGGGCGATTGGCGCGCCAGACTGAAGCTGGCGATCGCAGGGCGCCTTTGCGGCGTAGTGCCAAGCCAATACCTGGCACGAAGCTTTCCGGGCAGCATCGTGATCGCAAATCCTTACGATGCCGCCACGTTCAATCCGGGCAGACGAAATGGGCCAGCGCAACGAAACGGAATTGTCCATGTAGGGCGGCTTATTCCCGGCAAGGGCGCGCATGTCCTGATCGAGGCCTTTGGGCGCATTGCCGGAAGCTTTGTGCAGGAAAGGCTGACGATCATCGGCGATGGACCAGCTCGACCGGCACTTGAGGCAGAGGTAGCGCGCCTCGGGCTGCGCGAGCGTGTTCAATTTATCGACGAATTGCCCGCAGTCGCCCTCGCGCCTTTGCTGGCACAGGCCCGGATCATGTCTGTCCCGACCGTGGACGAGGAAGCCTTCGGGATTGTTGCGCTGGAAGGTCTGGCATCAGGCTGCAGAATGATTGTTTCCGACCTTGGTGGGCTGCCCGAAGCTGTGGGTGACCTTGCCTTGACCCATGCACCCGGCGACCCAGCGGATCTGGCGAGGTGTCTTGCTGCGGTCCTGTCTGGAGAGGTTCCGCCACCACCCGAAGCAGCCATTGAGGCCCATCTTGCCCGGTTTACACCGGAAGCTGTGGCCAATCGCTACCTCGAACTGTTCAAGCGGCTTGCCTAGACGCTTGCCAGGCTTGACCAGCCGCGCGCCGACAGACGTTGCGTAGCTCTCACCGGCTCAAGCGTGGCAAGGAAACTTGGCGATTCCCAACCAGACTCCTGCACCTTGCGATCCATCCCGAGCAAGCGCGGGCCGCGAAAACCCTTGTAGAGCCTGAAGACCGAATAGCCGTGATCAGCGAGGAAGACGAACAGCGGCGAACCGACGGTATCGTGCTCTTCGAATACGATATCGCGGATCCGTCCAGCACGGAGCAGTTCCGATGCGCCCATCAGCACCTTCAACTCGTGCCCTTCGACATCGATCTTCATCATGCCGATTGGACCTGCATCGGCCAAAAGTTCGTCCAGCGTCAGCGTGACGATCTCGATTGACTGGGTGCTATCGGCAGGCTGCTCCATGCTGCCAATACCGCGATTGCCGGTGAAGAAGGCCGGGAGATGGAGCAGCGCGGTGCCAGCACTTTCGCTCGCGGCCACATGGTGCTGGGTGACTTGCGGCTGGGCCGTATTGGCGCACAGCTCCGCAAAGATCTCAGGATGGGGTTCAAAGGCATGGACCCGCCCGGTGGAACTGACCCGCTCAGCCAGAATCCGGGTCATGAAGCCAATATTCGCACCGACATCCAGGGCCGTTTCGCCCGGATCGGTCAATCGCCACAGGGTCTCGCTGACCAGCAGATCAAACAACCCATAGTGCAGTATGTGCCGCCCGATTACCTCGTTAGGATTGAGCGCAAACGGTCGACCCAGCACTTGCACTTCCATCCGTTCAGGCAGCCCGGCAGTGTTGCGGTAACGCAACCGGCGCAGCAGATTGCGTGGCCGCAACAGGAACTCGGGCTTGGCAAAACCGAGCAGGGCCATTGCCCGATCAGCCTCAGCGCGTCGGGACGGGCACTTCGCCCGAGTAGTCGTAGAAGCCGCGGCCGGTCTTGCGGCCGAGCCAGCCGGCTTCGACATATTTTACCAGCAGCGGCGCGGGGCGGTACTTGCTGTCGCCGGTGGTGTTGTAGAGCACCTTGACGATATCAAGGCAGGTATCGAGGCCCACGAAATCGGCCAGTTCGAGCGGGCCCATCGGGTGGTTGAGGCCGAGCCGGCAGCCCTTGTCGATATCGGGAATGCTGGCGGTGCCCTGGCCCAGCACGAAGACCGCCTCGTTGATCATCGGCAGCAGGATCCGGTTGACGACGAAGCCGGGCTCGTCCTCGGCCAGCACGACCTGCTTGCTCAGCCCTTCGGCAAAGGCGCGGGTGCGGGCGACGGTTTCCTTGGAAGTGGCGAGGCCGGGAATGACCTCGATCAGCCCCATGACCGGTACCGGATTGAAGAAATGGAGGCCGATGAAGCGCGCCGGATCGGGCGAGCTGACGGCCATGCGGGTGATCGGGATCGAGCTGGTGTTCGATGCCATGATCGCATCGGCGCCCAGCACCTTGCCGGCTTCGGCGAAGATGCGGTGCTTGATCTCTTCCTTCTCGGTGGCGGCCTCGATGATCAGCTCGGCCTCAGCCATTGGCCCATAATCGGGGACCGGGGTGATGCGGGCCAAGGCGGCCGTCGCTTCGTCGGGCGTGATCTTGCCGCGGCCGACCAGCTTGCCCAGTGCCTGGTCAATCTTGCCCTTGCCGGCTTCGGCGCGGGCCAGGTCAACGTCGGAGATCAGCACCTTCATGCCGAACTGGGCAATGGTCTGGGCGATCCCCGAACCCATCTGGCCTGCGCCAATCACCGCCACTGTCCGCATCAAAATTCCCCTTCGCAAGTGCAGCAAGGGGCGCTGCCTAGCGGCGCAGGCAGGGCTTGGCTAGCGACAATTTAGCGGGACTGGCCGGGCACCCACAGCACATCGCCCGCACCGCCGCCATTGAGCGCACGGGCGAGCACGAACAGATAGTCCGACAGGCGGTTAAGATAGGCCAGCGCAGCAGTATTGACCGGCTCGGCCGCGGCCAGCGCGGTCGCGGCCCGTTCGGCCCGGCGCACATTGGCGCGCGCCAGGTGGACGCGGGCAGCAGCTTCGGTGCCGCCGGGAAGGATGAAGCTGGTCAGCGGGGCCAGTGCTTCGTTCAGCGCATCGATCTGCTGCTCCACCCATTCAACCTGGGCCGGCACGATCCGCAGCACCATTTCCGACGGAGCAAAGTCCTCACCCGGCGTCGCGAGATCCGCCCCCAGGTCGAACAGGTCGTTCTGAATCCGGATGAGCGCGGCCTCATGCGGGCCCAGCCCGCCGGGTGCCGCGACGGCAAACCCGATCAGACTGTTGGCTTCGTCGACCGTGCCGATCGCTTCCATCCGGGCATCGTGCTTGGCGCGGCGCGAGCCGTCGACAAGCCCGGTGGTCCCGTCATCGCCGGTGCGGGTGTAGATCTTGTTGAGCTTGACCAAGGCCCGGTGCGCAGCTCAGCGGCTGGCGAACAGCAGGATCGCGACGATCACGATCGCGATGCCCTGATACATGATGCGGGCGTACATCATCTTGTTCTGCTTGAGCTGCATCTCGCTCGGCCCGGCGCTTTCCGGACGCTCAAGATCCTCACGAGTGCTTTGCATGAAGGCGGCGATGCCTTTGACCAGGCTGATCACGACCAGCACCATCATGATCACGAGAACGGGAATCAGAACATAGCTCATGCTTCGATTCCTACGCCTGCCCCCAGGCAAAGGCCAGTAGGGAATTGGTCCATGCGCAGCGCCTGGGCCACGCTTCGTCCATCTTCCCCGCCGCGGCGCAAGACCGCCAGTGCCGGCGAACCGCGCCGCTTGGCCAGCTTGCGCCCGTCCGGTTCGCAGATCAGCAGGTGATGGTGCCAGGTCGGCACCGGCAGACCGAGCAGCGCCTGAAGCAGGCGGTGGACATGGCTGGCGGCGAACAGGTCCTGGCCGCGGGTAACCAAGGTGATGCCATCCGCTGCATCATCTAGCGTAGCGGCCAGATGGTAGCTGGCGGGCGCCTCTTTGCGCAGCAGCACAACATCACCGAACTGCTCTGGCAGCGCGACTTGCGGGCCTGCCAGCGCATCGATCCATTCGAGCGGACCGGCCAGCGCCGCTGCCTTCGCCATGTCGAGCCGCCAGGCCACTCCATCCGGATTGACCGCGCGGCCGCGGCAAGTGCCGGGATAGACCGGGCCATCCGGCCCGGTCTCGCGCGCCGCAGCCAGAACTTCCGCGCGGGTGCATTGGCAGGGATAAAGCAGGCCCAGCGCCTTCAACCGCTCAGCCGCCGCCCCATAGCTTGCCAGGCGGCTGGACTGGAACACCACCGGCCCATCCCAGGTCAGCCCGAGCCATTCCAGGTCTGCGATGATTTCCGGCACAAGGTCGGCGCGGCTGCGCGTGCCGTCGATATCCTCGATCCGCAGCAGGAATTCACCGCCTTGCTCCCGCGCCAGATCATGCGCCACGATCGCCGCATAGGCGTGGCCAAGGTGGAGCGGGCCGTTCGGGCTGGGGGCGAAGCGTGTGCGGATCACCCCGCCCTCTTGCCTGTGGATTGTGCCGGGAGGCAAGACTTGACGCAGGAAAGCGCGGCATGTTCTCTAGCTGTCATGGGTAGTCGCCAAACCGTCATGCCGGATTGTTACCAGGAGCCATGCTCAAGGCGGAGCTGATCGAGCGCGCGGCCCGGTTCCGCAGCGCGTCGGAGGATCCCTCCCGCAATCTGTCCGATTGCCCGGCGCTGGTTCTCAATGCCGACTATACCCCGCTGTCCTATTATCCGCTCAGCGTGTGGCCCTGGCAGACCGCGATCAAGGCGGTGTTCCTCGAACGGGTCGATATCGTCGCCAGCTATGCCCGCGAGGTTCACTCGCCCAGCTGGACTATGCCGATCCCCTCGGTCATCGCGCTGCGGCAATATGTGAAGCCCAGCGAGTTTCCGGCCTTCACCCGCTTCAACCTGTTCCTGCGCGATCGCTTCACCTGCCAGTACTGCGGCAGCCCGCACAACCTGACCTTCGATCACGTCATCCCGCGCCGGCTGGGCGGACGGACCAGCTGGGAAAACGTCGCCACAGCCTGCAGCCCCTGCAACCTCAAGAAGGGCGGGCGAACGCCGAAGCAGGCCAATATGCCGCTGCTGATCGAACCAATCCGTCCGACGTCGTGGCACCTGCAGGAACGCGGCCGGGCCTTCCCGCCCAACTATCTCCATGAAACCTGGCGCGATTGGCTGTACTGGGACATCGAGCTAGAAGCCTGAGGGCGTTAACACACCAGTCTAGGGGCTGTATCAATCCAAGACTGGTATTTTTTCCTGCCCCAATCGGGCTAACTCGCTCTAGTGCCAGCATCGATAGCCTGCTATTCAACTAATAGCAGCTAACAAGGTGCAGCTTCTTCGTGAATTGGCAGAGAATCAGAATAGGTTGCGCGATCTTCGCGTGGCTTGCCATCCTGCCGCCTAGTGGCGCGGCCGGGGTGCTGGCCGAACAGGGCGGCGCAGTCCTGCGCGAAGCCATGCGCGATCCTGCCGCGATTTTTTCTGGCCGCTCTCCCGGCGAACGTGCCGCTGGCGCGCTGACCCAGTCCAAGCCCCACATGAAACCTTGGCAGCCGACCGAACGGGTGCTCTCACCCGTGTTGGACCGGCCGGGTACTGCCGGTCCCGCCGCTCCCGGCGGATTGCCGGAACAGGTTGCCAGCGCGGTTGGCCCGGCTGCCGCCGGCGGTGCGCCCGGCGCAGGCGGTGCCCCTGTCCCGCTACCGATTCCGGGTCTGCCCGGCGGATCGGGCGGCCTGATCCCGCCGCCTGCCGGTGGTGGCGGTGGCGGCAGCAGCGGTGGTGGCGGCAGTAGCGGTGGTGGCAGCAGCGGCGGCAATCCGCCCCCGCCGCCTCCGGTTGTTACCCCGGTCCCGGAACCGGCAACCTGGGTGATGATGATCGCCGGCGTGGGCGTGATCGGCTGGCAACTGCGCCGTCGCCGGGTGACCGTTAACGCCACAGCTGGCTAAGCGGGCCAGACCCGTGCCGCGCAAGCCCCTTGCAATCCTGGTCGCAGCACTGGTGCTGGGCCTGCTCGTACTCAACCACATCCAGCAACGGCGGGATGCCCAGGCGCTCCAGGACGGGCGCGCTGCGGTTGAGCAACTGGCCCGCGCCGATCAGGACCGGATCACCTATCCGGATGATGCCAAGCCGATGCTGGCCCTGCCCGGTGGACAGACCCGGTCGGTGCGCAGCCTGATCGAAGTCGGCAAGCCGCTTCGCTTTGGCGATTTCGTCTGGGATGAAAGCGCCGCCAGTGCCGGAGCCGTCTGGATCCGGATCGACTTGACCCGCCAGTTGGTCTCGGTCTTCCGCGGCGAGGATGAGATCGGGACGGCAGTCATCCTCTATGGCGCACCCGAGAAGCCCACACCCAAAGGCGCCTTCAAGGTCATCGCCAAGGCAACCGACCACTATTCGCGCAGCTATGACGCACCGATGCCCTATATGCTGCGGCTGACCGACGATGGCATCGCAATCCACGCCAGCCGCGTTCGCCCCAACGGGGCTACCCATGGCTGCCTTGGAGTGCCACTGCGGTTTGCCGAACATCTCTACCGCGTAGCCGGCATGGGCACCGAGGTGTTCATTCTGGCCGATCCGGCGCCCGAGCTCGGGAAAACAGCGTAAGCGCCGCGTTAACCTTGCCGCGCTGACAACCTCTTAACCAATCCCCCCGTAGCATCCCGATGTTAGCAACTCGGGCTGAACGCTATGGCGCGATCACGGACTGTGCGGATGATGCTGGGCGCTGCGCTGGCCATGGCCGCGCCTGCGCTGATCGGCGCGACCGACCTTTCGAGCAATTTCGAGCAGCGCATCCTCGCCGCCCAGAACCGCGAGCGCGCCGCGCTTGGGCTACCGGCAATGCAATGGGACCCGGCATTGGCCCGTTCGGCGCACCAGTGGGCCAGCACCCTGGCCAACACCGGCCGGTTCGAACATGCGCCGTTCAATCCCGCCAACCCCCAGGGTGAAAACCTGTGGGCCGGGACGCGCGGCTATTTCTCGGTCGAGGCCAAGGTCGATGCCTGGCTGCGCGAAAAGCAGCATTTCGTGCCCGGCGTGTTCCCCAACAACAGCCGAACCGGCCGCGTGCAGGACGTTGGCCACTATACCCAGATCGTCTGGCGCAACACCGGCAAGGTCGGCTGCGCCATTGCCAAGGGGGAAGCAGAGGACGTGCTCGTCTGCCGCTATGCCCAGCCGGGTAACTGGCGCGGCGAGCGGCCCTTCTAACCGAGCGCGAGTTGCAGCAAGGCGGCGCCCAGCGCCAGGACCAAAGCCACCCAGACCCGCGGCCCCAGATAGACTGACAGCTCACGCTGAGTCGGGAAGCTGAAGGTCACCGGGATGCCAAGCGCCTTGTAGGCATGATGCTCGGCAAAGCGCGGATCGGCTACCAGCCTCACCAGATCACGCCGGCTGCGATACCGCATCAGCCCAAAAATCGACCAGCCCGGATCGCCTTCAACGTTCCAGGAATCAACGTAAGGCCCGACCTTGCGCCCGACCATGCCGGGGTGGCCGCCGTTAGCGATCAGGCGGCGCACGAACGGATCGGAATAGCGCCGCATTGCCGCCCGCCCTTCGATCTGTTCGCCAGTCGTCGGATCGGTCACCATCCCGCTCTCGATCTTGACCAGGTTGAGCATGACGAACTCCTTGCCGTCGTCTGCCTCCAGGAACGAGCGCAAGACGCCGGCCTCATTGCCGCCAGAATACTTGCCGTGGACCTGTTCGATGAAGCGGTCGATTTCCGCCTGACTCAAGGGCCCGCGCCAGTTGTCGTACCACAGCCGGAACAGTGCATAGAGTGCCGCCGCGGTTCCCCAGATGATCCAGCCGCTCATTTTGCCGGTGCCACCTTGGGCGGGGTGCCGAACGGCTTGATCCCCAGCTTGGCATAGACTTCATCGGGGAAGTAAACGGTGCCGCCGCGCGAGACCATACGGATCGTCTTGATCGCCTTCAGGTCCTTGGTCGGATCACCCGGGACCAGGAAGAAGTCGGCCAGCTTGCCGCGCTCTATGCTGCCCAGCGCCTGGTCCTGGTGCAGGTACTGCGCCATTTCCAGCGTGGCGCGGCTCAGCACGTCGGCCGGGCTCATGCCCAGCTGGCCAAACAGCTCCAGCTCGCGGTGATAGGTGAACCCGCCGCCAAGGTCCGTGCCGGGGATCAGCATGATCCCGCGCCGGTGCATCTCGGCCAGGGTTTCCTTGATCTTGGCAAAGGCAGCGATGTAGTCGGCGCGCTGCTTGGGCGTATCGGCCCCGAACAGCGCCTGCTTCAGCTGGCGCTGCTCGGACGGCGGCATATGGTCGATATAGTCGACCGCGCCCGGATTGGGCACGCCATCAAGCGCCGTCAGGCCCAGCTCGTGGATCGCGATGGTCGGCTCGTGCGAAACCTTCTTCGCGACCATGGCATCCAGCGTCTTGGTGACCTTGTCCGACTTGAGATCGAGCCCGGGGAAGCGCGCCTGGGCAGTGAAGCGGAACAGGGTGCGGGTATCTTCGCCCGGATTGAGCACCCAGCCCAGCATCAGCTGGTTGACGTGGGTGATCTCGTCGAACCCGGCCGCGATCATCTCATCCGCGCTGGAAAAGGCTGGAACATGGCCGGCTACCCGCATTCCCAGGCGGTGCGCTTCCGCCACCACGTTCGGCGCCCACTTCGGGTCCATCGAATTGTAGAGTTTGGCCTGGTTATAGCCGCGCGCGGCATACCAGCGGACCGCGTCGATCGCTTCGGCCTCGCTCGCCACCAGCTTACCTGTGGCCGAGCTGAACGGGCTCTTGCCCTCGATGAAGCCCGAGCGCGTAATGCGCGGACCGGCCACTTCACCCTTGCCGATCCGGTCGATCAGCGTGTCGAGCACTTCGTTGCGGTTGCCCATGTCGCGGACCGATGTAATCCCGGCCAGCACGTTCATCAACGCGTCTTCCTGGCCCATGTGGCCATGCATTTCGAACATGCCGGGGACCAGCGTACCGCCTTCGCCCTCAACCGTGGTCTCGCCCGGCGTGGCAATGCTGCCAGCCGGGACAACGCCCGCAATCCGATTGCCGGAAACAATCACGTCACTCAGCGCGGACAGCGCCTTGGCCTTGGGATCAAAGATGCGGACATTGCGGATCCGCACGGGCCCGGCAAACTTCTTGGCGCTTTCGCTCTGAAGCTGCGCGAAGCGGCCCGAGGCAAGCTGTTCAGCCAGGTCGCGCAGCGGCTTGTCGGCCGCGCGCTCATAGCCCTTGCGGGCCAGGATGAAGCCGGCGCTCGACAGCGCAAACAGATCGCCCTTTCCGTCCAGCGTGACATAGGTTGGGTTGAGTGACAGGCCGGACAGTTCGTAGGTCACGACTTCCAGCTTGCCGTCCGGCCCATCGAAGCTGCGGCGATCGCGTTCGGTCAGCCGGGCAGTGCCGCCCGGCGCCACCGCCATGCTGCGATCGGCATCGGCCAGCAGCGCCTTGGCCAGCATGGCCACGTCCAGCGGCGATCCGTTCTGCGTGGCGTAATAGCGCGGCGCATCCTTGCCCTTGATTCGGCCTGGGCCCGACAGGTCGCGCCATTCGGCCCCGGCCGCGCTGCGCTTGAAGCTTTCATTGACAGCATTGCCGAAGGTGGTGCGCCCGGTGATCGCCCAGGCAACCGGCGCGCCGTCCTTGTCCAGCGTGACGGTCTCGGTGATGGTTGGCCCGCGCCCGTTCTGCTTGATGTTGTAATCAACCGCAATCTTCTGCCCCTGCCGGTCAAGCTTGAGGTGCCCGACATCGCGTTCCTGGATCAACGCGCGGTATTCAAGCTGGTCGGCCAGCGCGGGCGCGGCCAGAACGGTGGCCAGCGCAGCGGCGGCCAGCAGATGCAGTTTCATGTGGAGACTCTCCCTGTCAGATGGGAGCAGACTAGCGCCTCAGCGCATTCCCGCCAGCGCCTTTTGGCGGCGACGCTGGACAGACGAGCCAAGCCCGATCGCCTCGCGGTATTTGGCAACGGTGCGGCGGGCTAGATCGAAGCCCTTCGCTTTCAGCAGATCGACCAGCGTATCGTCAGACAGGATCGCCTTGGGGTCTTCGGCGTCGATCAGTGCCTTGATCGCAGCCTTGACCGCCTCGGCCGAGGCCCCGCCCTCGCCGTCGACCGCGCCGACGCCCGAGGTGAAGAAGTACTTCAGCTCAAAGGTGCCGCGCGGGCAGTGGAGGTACTTGTTCGACGTGACGCGGCTGACCGTGGACTCATGCATGCCGATTGCCTCGGCGACCGTGCGCAGCGTCAGCGGCTTGAGGTGCGAGACACCGTGGCGAAAGAAGCCGTCCTGCTGGGTGACCAGCTCGCTCGCCACCTTCAGGATCGTCTTCTGTCGCTGGTCGAGCGCCTTGATCAGCCAGTTGGCATCGGCCAGCTTGTCCGAGAGCCAGGCCCGCGCGGACTTGTCATCGCAGGCGCCGCGCATCTCGACATAGTAGCTGCGGTTGACGATCAGCCGCGGCAGCGTCGCCTGGTTCAAGCTGACGTCCCAGCCGCCATCGGGGCGCGGTGCCAGCAGGATGTCGGGCACCACCGCATCGCCGCCACCGCGATTGAAGCGCAGGCCCGGTTTGGGATCGTAGGCGCGCAGCTCGGCGAGCATTTCGGCGAAATCCTCGTCATCGACCCCGCACATCCGCTTGAGCCGGGGCAATTCGCCGCGGGCCAGCAGATCGAGGTTCTCAAGCAGGCGGGCCATGGCCGGATCGTGGCGGTCCGCCTCGATCGCCTGGAGCGCCAGGCACTCACCAAGCGAGCGCGCCCCGACCCCGGTCGGATCGAGCGACTGGACCAGCGCCAGCGCCGCTTCCACTTCGGCCAGAGCGACGCCCAGGTCGCTTGCCACTTCGCGCAGCGCCACCGGCAGGTAGCCGGCATCGTCCAGCTGGTCGATCAGGTAGCGGGCGATGAAGGCCACACGCGGATCGCGGGCCTGGGCACCGAGTTGATCGTGCAGATGAGTGGCAAGGTCCTTGTCGCCCTCGCCGCGTTCATCGATGTCGAGTCCGCCCTCGCCAGCCGGACCGATCCGCTCGTCAGAGCTCCATTCGCCGGCGCCGCGCTCTCCATCCCCCGTGTCCCGATCACGATCGAGCGCAGTCTGGTCGATATCGAGCGGGCGATCGTCTGCCGCGCGGCCTTCGGAGACCAGCTGGTCAACTGGCGATGATTCCAGCGTGGTGCGGCGAAGTTCGGCAATCTCCTCAGGCACCGGAACGTCCGGCGCGGCCTCGCCAATGTCGAGCAGCGGATTGCTCTCCAGCGCCTCGCCAATGAAGGCCTCAATCTCAAGGTTTGACAGCGCCAGCAGCTTGATCGCCTGCTGCAGCTGCGGCGTCAT
>DKII01000157.1:933-8003 GCA_002454125.1 Novosphingobium sp. UBA6722 | reverse complement strand
CTACCTGATGGGGGTGGGCAAGCCCGATGACCTGGTCGGCGCGGTCGAGCGCGGGGTCGACATGTTCGATTGCGTCCTGCCGAGCCGCTCGGGCCGCAACGGGCAGGGCTTCACCTGGAATGGCCCCGTCAACCTGCGCAATGCCAAGCATGCCGAGGACTCCGCGCCGCTGGACGAGCGCTGCCCCGGCGATTGCTGCACCAAATACAGCCGCGCCTATCTCCACCATCTGCACAAGAGCGGCGAGATTCTGGGGGCGATGCTGCTGACCGAGCACAACCTGACGTTCTATCAGCAACTGATGCAGGCGATGCGCGATGCCATTGCCGCGGGCACTTTCGCGGCTTTCGCTGCCGATTTTCGGCGCGATTACCTGGGCACCTGACAAGCGCGGCGAATCGTCCTAGTCTGCTGGCAAAGAGACAAGGAGAGCGACCATGGCCACTGTGCTGGAAACCAAATCCGAAGCGAACGACGATCATGTTCGCAGCGCTGTCAGCGCAGAAGAATGGGCGGTCCGGGTGGACCTGGCGGCGGCTTACCGGCTGGTCGCGCTCTATGGCTGGGATGACCTGATCTTCACGCACCTGTCTGCCCGCGTGCCGGGTCCGGAGCATCACTTCCTCATCAATCCCTATGACATGATGTTCGAAGAGATCACGGCCAGCTCACTGGTCAAGATCGACGTTGAGGGCCAGCCCGTGATCCCGACCGCGCACCCGGTCAATCCCGCCGGCTTCACGATCCATTCGGCGCTGCACATGAACTGCGAGGATGCGCATGCGGTGATGCATCTCCACACCCCGGCCGGGCAGGCGGTCAGCGCCATGTCGGAAGGGCTGCTGCCGCACACCCAGACCGCGATGATTGCCGGATCGGACATCGCCTATCACGACTATGAAGGCATCGCGACCGACCTCGAGGAACGCGACCGGCTGGTGGTCGATATGGGCGACAAGCATGTGATGATCCTGCGCAACCATGGGACCCTGGCGATCGGCAAGACCGTGGGCGAATGCTTCCTGCGGCTCTATTTCCTCGAGCGCGCCTGCGATGCGCAGGTCAAGATGCTCTCCGCCGGACGCGACGGGCTGAACAACCCGCCGCAAGGCACGCCGGAAAAGGTCAAGTCACAGACCCCTCCGGCGGGCATCGGCATGATTGCCAATGGCCTTGCCTGGCCGGCATTGCTGCGCAAGCTTGACCGGATCGACCCTTCGTTCCGCAATTGAGCGGGCAATTTCCGCAATAGCTGGCGGCAGTTGCATCAGTTTGCGACGCTGATAGGCTCCCCGGAATAGGACGGGGGCGAATCCGGCAATCGCGATCGCTACCCCGCCAAGGGGGAGAATGTCATGCGCTATGTCACGGGACTGCTGGCGACCGCTGCAGCTGCCTTTGCGGTTCCGGCCGCATCGCAGGATGCGAGCACGCTGGCGCAGAAGTTCGGCGCGCTTGAATCGATCCGCCAGCTCTCGATGTCACCCGGCGGCAATTACGTGTCGATTGTCGCGCCGGACAAATCGGGCGGGCAGATCCTGTACCTCGCCGATCTGTCGGCTCCTGGCTTGCCCAAGGCGATCATGCGGCAGGGGCAGCTGGATCAGCAACTGCGCTGGTGCGAGTTTGCGACCGACACACGGCTGGTCTGCATGGTGACCTTGCAGGTGGATGAAGGCGGGCAGACTCTTAACTTCTCGCGCCTATTCTCGATGGCAACCGACGGTTCGGACGTGAAGCAGCTTTCGGCGCGCAACGGTGGGCGCTCGCTGGGGCGGGTATTCTATGGCGGCGGGATCATCGATTGGGACCTTCCGGGCAAGCCAGGCAAGGTGCTGATGACCCGGGTCTTCCTGCCGCAGGACACGTCTGGCTCGAACATCCGCTCGAAGGGTGAAGGGCTGGGGGTAGAGGAAGTGGATGTGACCTCGCTCACCCGCAAGCTGGTTGAAAAGCCGCGGCCAGAGGCTTCCGAATATATCAGCGATGGTCATGGCAATGTCCGGATCATGGGGATCACTCCGCGCGATCCCGACGGGTATCTGCGCGGCAAGGTCAGCTATTCGTACCGCAAGCCGGATTCGCGGGAGTGGGACGGGCTCGCCAAGGTGGTCCAGAGCGATGCCGGGCTGTGGGGCGGGTTCGAGCCCTATGCAGTCGATAGCACCCGCAATGTTGCCTACGGGTTTGATGACAACAGCGGCTACACCGCGCTCTATGCGATGACGCTCGATGGGCTGGGCAGCAAAGAGCTGATCCTTGGCCGCAATGACGTCGATGTGGACTCGCTGGTACAGATCGGCCCCAGCAACCGCGTGGTTGGCGCCAGCTATGCCACCGAGCGGCGGATGATCGAATTCTTCGATCCCGAGCTCAAGAAGCTGGCGGCCGGGCTGGGCCGGGCCCTGCCAGGCAAACCGGCGATCAGCTTTGTCGATTCCAGCGCCGATGAGAGCAAGCTACTGCTGTTCGCCTCAAGCGATGTCGATCCAGGCCAGTTCTATCGTTACGACAAGGCCACGCGCAAGCTGGAGCCGTTGCTGCCCGTTCGCGCTGAGCTGGCCGGGCTGAAGCTGGCCGAAATGAAGCCAATCACCTTTGCCGCAGCGGACGGCACCCAGATCCCCGGTTATCTTACCCTGCCGCCGGGTAGCACCGGCAAGAACCTGCCCGCGATCGTCCTGCCGCACGGTGGGCCGGGTTCACGCGACGAATGGGGCTTTGACTGGCTGGTGCAGTTCTATGCCCTGCGCGGATACGCCGTGCTCCAGCCCAATTTCCGCGGTTCGGCCGGCTATGGCAACGCCTGGTTCCGCCGCAATGGATTCCAGTCGTGGCGTACGGCAATCGGCGACGTCAACGATGCCGGGCGCTGGCTGGTCAGCCAGGGCATCGCCGCGCCGGACAAGCTGGGCATCGTCGGCTGGTCCTACGGCGGCTATGCCGCGCTGCAGAGCTCGGTGCTCGATCCAGGGTTGTTCAAGGCCATTGTCGCGGTGGCGCCAGTTACGGATCTAGAGGGCATGCGTACCGACCGGATCGACTATTCCGACTATCCGCTGGTCGATCGCCTGATCGGCAACGGCGCGCATATCCGCGAAGGCTCGCCGGCCCGCAACGCCGGGCAGATCAAGGCGCCGGTGCTGCTGTTCCACGGTGATCAGGATACCAACGTCAAGATCACCCAGTCGCGGCTTATGGCCGATCGGCTGAAGGATGCCGGCAAGCAGGTCGAACTGGTGGAGTTCCAGAAGCTTGACCATTACCTCCAGAGCAACGCCGCCCGAACGCGGCTGCTGTCGCAGTCCGATGCGTTCCTGCGCAAGGCGATGGGGCTGCCGGCGAACTGAGCAGCGCAAACGAAAAAGGGCAGCCCCGCGGGACCGCCCTTTTTGTGTTCGGTAAGGCCGAAGCTTAGCGCGAGTAGAACTCGACGACCAGGTTCGGTTCCATCTTCACCGGATAGGGCACTTCGTCGAGCGTCGGGACGCGCACGAAAGTGATCTTGTCGGTGCCGTCGGGCGAGACGTAGTCGGGGATTTCACGCTCAGCCAGGGTCTGAGCTTCGGCGATGAGGGCCATTTCCTTGGCCTTCTTGCCCAGGCTGACCACGTCGCCCGGACGCACGCGGCGGCTGGCGATGTTGCACTTCACGCCGTTCACATAGATGTGACCGTGCGAAACGACCTGGCGGGCCGAGAAGATGGTCGGCGCGAACTTGGCGCGGTACACGACCATGTCCAGGCGCTGCTCGAGCAGGCCGATCAGGTTCTGACCGGTATCGCCCTTCATCTTCGACGCTTCCTGGTAGGTGCGCTTGAACTGCTTTTCGGTGACGTCGCCGTAGTAGCCCTTGAGCTTCTGCTTGGCGCGCAGCTGCAGACCGAAGTCGCTGACCTTGCCCTTGCGGCGCTGGCCGTGCTGGCCCGGGCCATAGGAGCGGCGGTTGACCGAGCTCTTCGGACGACCCCAGATGTTTTCGCCCATGCGGCGGTCAATTTTATACTTCGACGAATTGCGCTTCGACATGGCGCATCGATCCTTCAATTTGCATGCCCCGGAACGCCCGGGGCTTCTGGTCCGGAACCGCACCATTCAGCCTGTTGCCGAATGCGACCACCGCTTCACCGGAGTGCGGGGTCAATTGCGAAGTGGCGCCCCTAGCCGTGCCGGGGGCGGAATTCAAGCGGAAATGCGCTGTTTTGCCAGGTCAGATCTTGGGCCCGGCTGGTTCGACCGTGGTCGTATCTTCCATGCGGCCCTGCATGTAGACGTCGCGGTCGCGGATCCGCCACTCTTCGGCGGTCTTGCAGACGCGGCCCTGCGGGCGATGGCTGCCGGTGCGCGCGGGCAGCGGGCGGCAGATCAGCTTGGGCTTGGCAGCCTTGGTTGCCTCCGGCGTCGGCGCGGCATCGGCCGCCAGGACCGGCGCGGGTGCCGCGATCAGGGCAAGGGCAACAAGGGTGGCGGCGTGACGCATTGAATCGAACTCCATCAACGATTGCAGCGGCCTATGGCGCAGGAGACTGGGCGGCGGAAAGAACTTTCGACGAACGACCTAGCTCGTCCGCCGCGGTCCCTTGGCCAGGTGTGACAGCACCCCGCGCAGGGTCCGCACTTCCAAGTGGTTCCAGCCCGGCTTGGTCAGCAGGCCGCGCAGGGTCCGCCGGGTTGCGGCGGCGCGGCTGACCGGGTGATAGAAGCCGGTGGGGGCCAGCATGGTCTCAAGCTGGGCAATCATTCCTTCCAGCTCATCCTGCGGGGCGGGGGGCAGCAGCTCCTCGACCGTCGGCTGCACAAGATTGGCCTGTTTCGACCATTCGTAGGCGCAGAGAATCACTGCCTGGGCCAGGTTGAGCGAGCCGAATTCCGGATTGATCGGGACGGTCAGGATCGTGCGGGCCAGGGCCACGTCATCGGTTTCCAGGCCCGAGCGCTCGGGCCCGAAGACATAGGCCGAGCGGCCCGGTTCGGCATGGATGGCGCGGGCGGCTTGTTCGGCATCGACCACGGGCTTGGTCACCCCGCGCTTGCGCACGGTGGTGGCAAAGACGTGCGCGCAATCGGCGACGGCTTCGGCCAGGGATTCGTAGATCCGCGCCTGTTCGAGCACGATGTCGGCGCCGGCGGCGGCCGGGCCAGCGCTGGGGTTGGGCCAGCCATCGCGGGGGGCGACCAGGCGCAGGTCGGTCAGCCCGAAATTGAGCATGGCCCGCGCTGCCTTGCCGATATTCTCACCCAACTGGGGGCGGACCAGCACGATGGCGGGCTGGTTACTGCTTGGCGGCATCCTGCACCGCGCTGGCAAAATCCTCGAAATCCTTGGCTTCGCTGAAATCGCGATAGACCGAGGCGAAGCGGATATAGGCAACCGAATCTAGCTGGCGCAGCCCGTCCATCACCATCTCGCCGATCTGCTTGGCGCTGACTTCGGCATCACCCAATGTTTCGACCTGGCGCTGGATGCCGGAGACGAGCTGATCGAGGCGCTCCTGCGCGATCCCGCGCTTGCGGCAGGCGAGCGAGACCGATTGTTCGATCTTGGAGCGATCGAACGGCTCGCGCTTCTCGCCCGATTTGACCACGGTTATCTCGCGCAGCTGCACGCGCTCAAAGGTGGTAAAGCGCGCCCCGCAGCCTTCGCACTGGCGGCGGCGGCGGATCGAGGTGTTATCCTCGGTCGGCCGCGAGTCCTTTACCTGGCTGTTGTCATGCGCACAGAACGGACAACGCATGCGTTAAGGGCGCAGTCGCTTGTAGAGCATGAAGCCGGCCCCGGCGATCAGGCCGACGGGCACCGACAGCAAGGGCAGGAAAAAGCCCGCGGCGGCGCCCACGGCGGCACCGGTCAGGACTGGCTTGGTCGAAGGATGGGCCATGCCCTCCTTGCCCATGCCGACGATTTCTTCCTTGGCGTCCTGCAGGAGGTCATTGCTCATGGCTTACAACTCCGGATAGATCGGGAAGCGGGCGCAGAGCTCTTCCACCTGTCCGCGGACACGGGCTTCGATCTGGCCGTCCCCTTCGTCGCCGTTGCGGGCCATGCCGTCAACCACTTCAGCGATCAGCGCGCCGACCTTGCGGAACTCTTCCTCGCCGAAGCCGCGCGTGGTGCCGGCCGGGGTACCCAGCCGCACGCCCGAGGTGACGAAAGGCGAGCGCTTGTCGAACGGGATGCCGTTCTTGTTGCAGGTCAGCCAGGCGCGATCGAGGCCCTTTTCAGCGGCCTTGCCGGTCACGTCCTTGGCGGTCAGATCAACCAGCATCAGGTGGTTGTCAGTCCCGCCCGAAACGATCCGCAGGCCGTTTGCGGTCAGGCTTTCCGCCAGCGCGCGCGAGTTCTTCACGATCTGCGCGGCATAGGCCTTGAATTCCGGCTTCAGCGCATCGGCAAAAGCCACGGCCTTGGCTGCGATCACATGGACCAGCGGGCCGCCCTGCATGCCGGGGAAGACCGCGGTGTTGAACTTCTTGGCCAGGTCCTCGTCATTGGTGAGGATGATGCCCGAACGCGGCCCGCGCAGGCTCTTGTGCGTGGTCGAGGTGACGACATGGGCATGCGGGAAGGGCGAGGGGTGCGCGCCGCCCGCGACCAGGCCCGAGAAGTGGCTCATGTCGACCAGCAGCCAGGCCCCCACGGCATCGGCGATTTCGCGGAACTTCTGGAAATCCCAGACGCGCGAATAGGCGGTACCGCCAGCGATGATCAGCTTGGGCTTGTGCTCATGGGCCAGGCGCTCGACCTCTTCCATGTCGAGCAGCTCGTCCTCGGCGCGCACGCCATAGGGGATCGGCTTGAACCACTTGCCGCTCATGTTGACCGGCGAACCGTGGGTGAGGTGACCGCCCGAGTTGAGATCAAGCCCCATGAAGCTGTCACCCGGCTGCAGCAGCGCCAGGAACACGGCCTGGTTCATCTGGCTGCCTGAATTGGGCTGAACGTTGGCGAACTGGCAGCCAAACAGCGCCTTGGCCCGCTCGATCGCCAGGTTCTCGACCACGTCGGCATATTCGCAGCCGCCGTAATAGCGCTTGCCCGGATAGCCCTCGGCGTACTTGTTGGTCAGCTG
>DKII01000157.1:0-813 GCA_002454125.1 Novosphingobium sp. UBA6722 | reverse complement strand
GTTCTCGCTGGCGATCAGCTCGATCTTGGTCTGCTGGCGGTGCAGCTCAGAGCGGATTGCGGCGTAGACCTCGGGGTCGGCGCTGGCGAGATGTTCGGTAAAGAAGCCGGCGGAGCGGATCGCGGGGGAGGCAAGAGTGGTGGTCACGGAAGGGCTCCTCAGGCGGGCGGATTGGAAAGCTTGGCAACGCGGCCGGTGTGGCGACCTTCGCCAAAGCCGGTTGCCAGGAAGGCGTCAATACAGGCCTTGGCCATGTCGCTGCCAGTCAGGCGCGCGCCCATGGCGATGACATTGGCATCGTTATGTTCGCGGGCGAGGGCAGCCGAAAGCGGCTCGGAAACCAGCGCCGCACGGCAGGCCGGGTTGCGGTTCACCGCGATCGAGATGCCGATCCCGGATCCACACAGCGCAACGCCGCGCTCTGCTGTGCCATCAGCGATGACCGAGGCGAGCAGATAGCCATAGTCGGGATAGTCGACCCGGTCGGCCGTTTCCGGACCCAGATCAGCCACTTCATGGCCCAGTTCGATGAGGTATTCGCGCAGTTCGGCCTTGAGGTCGACGGCAGCATGATCAGATGCGATCGCAATACGCATGGCACACCATAGGGTTTAGCGGGGGTGCCCAGACGAGCGGCAGCTACGTTTCACGCTCCCCGGCGGTACTCCGCCTGACTCGTCAGTTACGTGAACAAGGGCGGTATAGGACCTGGCGACGGGAACCGCAAGCGATGCCCCGCCGCCAAGCGCGTCATTGATCCAGGAACGAGCGCATCTTGCGTGACCGGCTCGGGTGCTTGAGCTTGCGCAGCGC
>DKII01000161.1 GCA_002454125.1 Novosphingobium sp. UBA6722 | reverse complement strand
CTCGACGTGCTGCTGGGCCTGCCCTGGGGCAAGAAGTCGAGGCTCAAGCGTGACATTCCGGCCGCCCAGGCGGTGCTTGATGCCGATCACTATGCGCTGGAAAAGGTCAAGGACCGGATCGTCGAGTATCTTGCGGTCCAGGCCCGCACCAACAAGCTGAAGGGGCCGATCCTGTGCCTCGTCGGCCCGCCGGGCGTTGGCAAGACCAGCCTTGGCAAATCGATCGCCAAGGCCACTGGCCGCCAGTTCATCCGCCAGTCGCTGGGCGGCGTGCGCGATGAGGCCGAGATCCGCGGTCACCGCCGGACCTACATCGGCTCGCTGCCGGGCAAGATCGTCAGCAATCTGCGCAAGGCCGGAACCAGCAATCCGCTGTTCCTGCTCGATGAGATCGACAAGCTGGGCCAGGACTTCCGGGGCGATCCGGCTTCGGCGCTGCTCGAAGTGCTCGATCCGGAACAGAATTCGAAGTTCCAGGACCACTATCTCGAGCTGGACTACGATCTGTCGGACGTGATGTTCGTCTGCACGGCGAACAGCCTCAATCTGCCGCAGCCCTTGCTTGACCGCATGGAGATCATCCGGCTGGAAGGCTACACCGAGGACGAGAAGGTAGAAATCGCCGAACGCCACCTCGTGGCCAAGCAGGTTGAAGCGCACGGCCTCAAGGCCGGTGAATTCACTCTGGAAAGCGCAGCGCTGCGCGACCTGATCCGCTATTATACCCGCGAAGCCGGCGTCCGAACGCTGGAGCGCGAGATCGCGCGGCTGGCGCGCAAGAGCCTGCGCAAGATCCTTGAGGGCAAGGAGACTGCTGTCACCATCACACCTGAAAATCTGGGCGAGTATGCTGGCGTGCGGAAGTACAAGTTCGGCGAGGCCGAGGAAGAGCATCAGGTCGGTGCCGTGACTGGCCTGGCCTGGACCGAGGTTGGCGGCGAACTGCTGACGATCGAAAGCGTGACCGTTCCCGGGAAGGGCGGGGTGAAGACCACCGGCAAGCTGGGCGAAGTCATGAACGAGTCGGTGCAGGCCGCCTTCAGCTTCGTCCGCGCCCGTTCGCCGGCCTATGGCATCAAGCCCAGCCTGATCGCGCGCAAGGACATCCACATCCACTTGCCTGAAGGGGCGGTGCCGAAAGATGGGCCCAGCGCCGGTGTTGGCATGGTCACTTCAATCGTTTCGACCTTGTCAGGCATCCCGGTGCGCAAGGACATCGCCATGACCGGCGAAGTCACGCTGCGCGGCCGGGTGCTGGCGATCGGGGGCCTCAAGGAGAAGCTCCTGGCAGCGCTGCGCGGCGGGATCACCACCGTGCTGATCCCCGAAGAGAACGTGAAGGACCTGGTCGAGCTGCCGGCAAACATCACCTCCGGACTCGAAATCGTGCCCGTGTCTCATGTCGATCAGGTGCTTGAACGCGCCTTGATTGCCCCGCTCGAGGCAATCGAATGGACTGAGGCGGACGACCTGGCGAGCCAGCCTCTGGCGGCACCAGCCCAGCCTGCCGGGGACACACGGACCGCCCACTGAGGCGAGGCAAATGCAGCCGGGCCGATTCGCTGCGCTGCAGCATCGGCCCGGATTGCCTGCTTCTTGAGCGCAATCGATAAAAAATGGCGGGATTCGGTGGATAATCGCCCGATTTCAGGCCGGTTTCGCTTTGACAGTTCACGGAAAAGCGGCTCAATTCCGCCAGCTTTTCGAGGCGAATCAAATCAGTCATCAATCCCAAAAAAGGTAGGGGGTACTCTCCATGAACAAGAACGACCTGATCGGCGCAGTCGCGGATGCCAGCGGCCTGACCAAGAGCGATGCCACCAAGGCTGTTGAAGGCGTGTTCGACGCCATCACCGGCGCGCTGAAGAAGGGCGACGAAGTGCGCCTCGTTGGCTTCGGCACCTTCTCGGTTGCGAAGCGTAAGGCTTCGACCGGCCGCAACCCGCGCACCGGCGAACCGATGAAGATCAAGGCCTCGGCTCAGCCGAAGTTCAAGGCCGGCAAGGGTCTGAAGGACGCTGTCAACTAAGCAGCAGTTCTGACGGCCGCTTGCCTCGCGGCCGCTCAACCAATTACGCCGCGTCTGCCCAGTGCAGGCGCGGCGTTTGGCTTTTTGGGGGCATGGATTGCCTCGCAGGGTGGACGGTTGCCTCGGCCTTGCCTATATTGATCTGGAATGACGCGCGTTCTTCTTGCCTTGCTCGCCCTGCTAACGGGTCTCGTCGCCCAGGCTGGCCCTGTTCAGGCGCGCATGAGCAGCAATGCCGATACCGAAATAACCGACGGACAGCGGGGATCGGCGCGGCCGGCGCAGTCCCAGTCCCAGTCGATTGACGCGCCCGCTGCGCAAAAGGAACGCCGCGAACGGCAGGCGACCCGCATTCGCCCCCCGCGCGGACGGGTCTATATCCCCTCGGTCCTGTTTGGTCCCGATCGCGCGCTCGAATAGCGCCGCGTTCCCATTTTCCAAGCTTTGCTGCGCGCGGCCCATGGCGGCTGCGCGTGTTATACTATACCTCTGAATTTACAGGAATTTCGCTATGCTCGGCGCCATTGCCAAGGCCATTTTCGGCTCGTCCAACGATCGCTACGTCAAGTCGCTGGACAAGATTGTCCGCCAGATCAGTGCTTTCGAGCCGACGATGGAGGCGCTGACTGACGAGGAGCTGGCTGCGCAGACCGTCAAGTTCCGCCGTCAGCTTGATGAAGGCAAGACGCTTGAAGACCTCTTGCCCGAAGCCTTTGCGACAGTGCGCGAAGCCGGCAAGCGGCGGATGGGCATGCGCCATTTTGACGTGCAGATGATCGGCGGCATCGTGCTCCATCGCGGCGAAATCGCTGAAATGCGCACCGGCGAGGGCAAGACCCTGGTCGCGACGCTGGCGGTCTATCTCAATGCGCTTGAGGGCAAGGGCGTCCATGTCGTTACGGTCAACGATTACCTGGCCAAGCGCGATGCTGAATGGATGGGCCAGATCTACAAGTTCCTGGGTCTGACCGTTGGCGTGATCGTGCCCAACATGCACGAGGACGAGCGCCGGGCGGCCTATGCCTGCGACATCACCTATGCCACCAACAACGAGCTTGGGTTTGATTACCTGCGCGACAACATGAAGCAGGAGCGGGGCCAGATGGTCCACCGCCCGTTCAATTTCGCGATCGTTGACGAAGTGGACTCGATCCTGATCGACGAAGCCCGCACGCCGCTGATCATTTCCGGGCCGACCGATGACAAGAGCGATCTCTACATCGCGGTCGATGCGATCATTAAGCAGATCAGCGACGAGCATTACGAGAAGGACGAGAAGACCAAGAACATTACCCTGACCGAGGAAGGGGTGGAATGGGCCGAACGCCAGCTTGAGGCGGCGGGCCTGCTGGTGGGATCGAACCTCTACGATGTCGAGAACACCCAGGTGGTCCACCACCTTGACCAGAGCCTCAAGGCCAATGTCATGTTCAAGCGGGACATCGACTACATCGTGAAGGACGAGAAGGTCGTCATCATTGACGAGTTTACGGGCCGCATGATGGATGGTCGGCGCTGGTCCAATGGCCTGCATCAGGCCGTGGAAGCCAAGGAAGGCGTGCGGATCGAGCCTGAGAACCAGACTATGGCCTCGATCACCTTCCAGAACTATTTCCGCATGTATCCCAAGCTGGCCGGGATGACCGGCACGGCGGCGACCGAGGCGGCCGAATTCTTCGACATCTACCGCATGAATGTGGTGACGATCCCGACCAATGTGCCGGTCCAGCGGGTCGACGAAGAGGACGAATTCTACAAGAACACCACCGACAAGTTCCAGGCGATCGCCAAGCTGATCCGCGAGAAGAACGAGAGTGGCCAGCCCGTGCTGGTCGGTACC
>DKII01000129.1:13268-13441 GCA_002454125.1 Novosphingobium sp. UBA6722 | reverse complement strand
GATGTGGAGAACATCATCCTCAAGCTGCTCCAGGCATCCGACTATAATGTCGAGAAGGCGCAGCGCGGTATCGTTTACATCGACGAGATCGACAAGATCAGCCGCAAGGCGGAAAATCCCTCGATCACCCGCGACGTTTCGGGCGAGGGCGTGCAGCAGGCCCTGCTCAAGCT
>DKII01000129.1:12803-13100 GCA_002454125.1 Novosphingobium sp. UBA6722 | reverse complement strand
CTGCGGCGGTGCCTTTGCCGGCCTCGAAAAGATCATTGCCGACCGCCTGCAGAAGCGCTCGATCGGGTTCGGCGCGCATGTCGCCGATCCGGACAAGCGCAAGGTTGGCGAACTGCTCCAGAAGGCCGAGCCGGAGGATCTCCTCAAGTTCGGGCTGATCCCCGAATTCGTCGGCCGTCTGCCGGTGATTGCAACGCTGGAAGATCTGGATGTCGAAGCCCTGGTCAAGATCCTGCGCGAACCCAAGAACGCGCTGATCAAGCAATATTCCAAGCTGTTCGAGCTGGAAGACGTGAC
>DKII01000129.1:11766-12693 GCA_002454125.1 Novosphingobium sp. UBA6722 | reverse complement strand
GACCGGCGCGCGCGGGCTGCGCTCGATCGTCGAAGGGCTGCTGCTCGACACCATGTTCGACATTCCGAGCGAGGCCGAGATCGCCGAAGTCGTGGTCGACAAGGACGTGGTTGAGGGCCGCAAGGAACCGGTCCGCGTGCTCAAGGCCAAGGAAGAAGCGGCCTGACGCTGCTCCAAGGCGGCTCGTCCTGCGAGCCGCCGCGGGCTTTTCAACTGGCCGAGAATCGCGCCCGCTACGTCCTTTCGCCCGTGTCGTAAGCGGCCTGGTCGTTACTATCTCCTGTCCCGGGGGCGCACAGGAGAATACCGATGAACCGCAAGAATCTGACGCTCACTACCGCGCTGCTGACCGGCCTGGCCGCGATTGCAACGCCGGCCCTGGCCGATCACCATGGCAAGAAGCCAGCCACGACCGTTGGTGGCGGCCAGCTCTCGGCCTCGGCGACGATCGTCGAGAACGCGATGCAATCGAACATGCACAACACCCTGGTTGCCGCGGTCAAGGCGGCCGACCTGGTAACCGTGCTGTCGGGCCCGGGACCGTTCACGGTCTTTGCCCCGACCGATGGCGCCTTTGCCAAGCTGCCGGCCGGCACGCTCGATACCCTGCTCAAGCCTGAGAACAAGGCGGCTCTGGCCAAGGTCCTGACCTATCACGTCGTGGCCGGCCGGGTGACGGCGGCCGATGTGCTGGCGGCGATCCAGGCCGGCGGCGGCAAGGCTGAACTGACCACGGTTCAGGGTCAGAAGCTGACCGCTCAGCTCAACGGTCAGAATGTCGAAGTGATCGATGCCAATGGCGGCCGCGCGCTGGTGATCAAGGCCGACGTCGCCTCGTCAAACGGCGTGATCCACGTGACCAACGCAGTGTCGCTGCCGCAGTAACCAGCGGTCCTGACTGCTGAAATGGAAACGGCCGCGCGGTGC
>DKII01000129.1:0-11702 GCA_002454125.1 Novosphingobium sp. UBA6722 | reverse complement strand
CCGATCTGATTTCAGGTCAGGCTCAGTTCGACTGCTTGAAGAACACTTCGCCGTCGCGCTTGACCACCAGGTCCTTCTGGAAGGTGGCCTTGAGCAGCCAGGCATCGCCGCTCTTCACCCAGGTGTCGTTCGAGGTGACCGACATCTCCATCTTCATCTCGTTGCCGTCGGGGCCGGGGCGGACCATGGTGGCGGCCAGTTCCTGCTTGATCGCAGCGGTATCGCCGCTGATCGTCGCCTCGAGCACGGTGGTCTTGGCATTCTGGGTCATCGCCGCGGGCATCCGCTCCATCATGGTGGCGATGCCGCTGGCGTCGTGGGTGTTGCCCTGGATGTCGGTCATCTGGAAACCGGGGGCCAGGATCGCGTTGACCGCGGCGCTGTCCTTGGCAGCCATGGCGGTGCGATAGCTGTCATACTTGGCCTGGAACACGGCCTTGGGATCTTCCTGCGCGGCGGCGCTGCCGGCGATCGCCACGGCGACAATTGCGCCAAACCAGGGTGAAACGCGCATCGGTATTCCTTTCTCGATCAAGCCCCTGCGGACTTAATGGTGATGCCCGTCCTGGACTGCAAGGCGGCATCGACCAACGCCGAGTTCGATCTGGATGGTCGAATGATCGATCCCGAAGTGCTGGGCCAGTTCTTCGGCCAGCTTGTGGAGCACGGCATCGCCCGGATGGCCGCCGGGCATTTCGACATGGGCGGTCAGCGCGGTCTCGGTCGTGCTCATCGGCCAGATGTGGAGATCGTGGACGGTGCTGACGCCGGGACGGGCCATCAGCCAGCGCCGGACCTCGTCCGGATCGATCCCCGGCGGCACGGCCAGCAGCCCCATCCGCACCGCGTTCTTGAGCAGGCCCCAGCTGCCCCAGCCGATTGCAAAGGTAATCAGCAGGCTGGTCAGCGGATCGATCCAGGCCTTGCCGGTCAGCCAGATCGCGGCCCCCGCGACCACGACCCCGGCCGAAACCGCCGCATCGGCCAGCAGGTGCACAAAGGCGGCGCGCAAGTTGAGATCGGCCTTCTGCCCGCTGGCAAACAGCGCGGCGGAGAGGGCGTTGATGGCGATCCCGGCGGCCGCCACGCCCATCATCACGCCGCCCTCGATCGCTTGCGGGTAGAAGAAGCGGTGGATCGTCTCGAACAGGATTGCGCCCAGCGCGACCCACAGCAGCGCCGCATTGGCAATCGCGGCCAGGATCGACGAGCTCTTGAAGCCATAGGTATAGCCGGCCCGCGCCGGCCGCGCGGCGAGCACGCTGGCGCCCCAGGCCAGCAGCAGCGCGAGCACGTCGGACAGGTTGTGCCCGGCATCGGCCAGCAGCGCCATCGAACCGCTCCACAGCCCGGCCGCCACCTCGATGATGACGAACCCGACGTTGAGCGCGACGGCCAGCGCAAAGGCCCGGCCAGACCCGGCTACCGGGTGCTGGTGATCGTGATGATCATGGTGGTGATGGCCATGGCCGCGGTGGTGGTGAACCCCCGGTCCATGATGGTGCGCGCCGCTCATTTTGGTCCCTTCACGCCAGACCGTTGCACAATTGCCGCAGTGCAGCAACAATCGTTCCGCGCGGACTCCCCAGGAAACCCTTGGGAACGGACGATTTGAGCCCCTTGCCGAACAATTATTAGATGCCACCAGGCCTGCGCGTAATTTAATTTCCAACTCGGTTCGTCGCGCGCTGTGGACCGCCGCACTAGTCACAGCCTTGTCACACAGGCCTGTTTAGTGCGCGGCGCTGCCCCGCTAATAGCTTCCGCAGCCGGCGCAGGGGCGATTCGCCCGGCGCCTGAAGACACGTGTTTCGCAAGTCTGCCAAAACAGGGAATCTCTCCGTCATGCGCATCAACTCCGCCCTGACCACCGCCGCCAGCAGCTTCGCCATCGGCGTCGCCGCGCTGAGCGCGCCGGCCTTCGCCCAGTCGACCGGTTCGATTGACTTCGAAAAGGAAATCATCGTCACCGGGACCCGCACCGGCACCCAGCAGGTTGGCGGCGTTTCGGCCCCCGATACTTCGAAGGCCAAGGCTGTCCTGACTCAGGAAAACATCGAGCGCCAGAACCCGGGCCAGACCATCCTCGATACGATCAACCAGATCCCGGGCGTCAGCTTCCAGAACAACGACGCCTATGGTTCGTCGGGCGGCACGCTCAACATCCGCGGCTTCTCGGCCGACCGCATCAGCCTGACCTTTGACGGCATTCCGCTGAACGATTCGGGCAACTACGCGATCTATTCGAACCAGCAGGTCGATCCGGAACTGATTGAGCAGGTCAACGTCAACCTCGGCACCACCGATGTCGACAGCCCGACCGCCTCGGCCGTCGGCGGCACCGTCAACCTGCGCACCAAGCGCCCGGACCGCGATTTCGGCGTGATGCTCTCGGGCAGCGCCGGCCAGTTCGATTTCATGCGCATGTTCGCCAAGATCGAAACCGGCGATCTGACCGCCAGCGGCCTGCGTGCCTGGGTTTCGGCTAGCCGCGCCACGAACGACAACCCGTTCAACAACTACGGCAAGGTCAACAAGCAGCAGTACAACTTCCGCATTTACCAGCCGCTGTCGGGTGACGATTTCATCTCGCTGGCCGGTCACTACAACCAGAACCGCAACAACTTCTTCGGTTCGCTGCCGCTGCGCCTTGATGCGGGCCGCGTCGTCGGTTCGGGTTCGGGCAACCGCTTCCCGAACAACGCGGATGAGCGCGAATACAAGATCAACTATCCCTGCATCATCCCCAACGCGGTGGCCGGCGTGGCTGACACTGCCAGCACCTGCGGCACCGAGTTCGACCGTCGCTACAACCCGTCGAACACCGGCAACCTGCGCCTCAACTCGCGCTTCACGCTGGCTGACAACCTGGTCCTGACGATCGACCCGAGCTATCAGTACGTGAAGGCCAACGGCGGCGGCACCGTCACCGGTCAGGAAGGCCTGCGTGACATCAATCCGGCCGGCGGCACTGCCAACGTCGTGACCTGCCGCACCACCCCCAGCAGCGCCACTAACACCTGCGTTGCCGGCTACCTGGGCGGCACGCCGTTCTTCGGCCGTGACGTGAACGGCGATGGCGATGCCCTCGATGCCGTTACCGTGATGGCGCCGAGCCAGACCCAGACGCACCGCATCGCCGTGATCACCGGCCTGCGCTGGGAAATGAACGACACCAGCACCCTGCGCCTCAGCTACACCTATGACCGTGCCCGTCACCGTCAGACCGGCGAAGTTGGCCTGCTCGGCGTCAACGGTGAACCGCTGGACGTCTTCCCGGTCAACGCCGGTCTGAAGGACGCCAACAACGTCGTCCTGCAGAAGCGTGACCGTCTGTCCTTCGCGATCCTGCACCAGGTGGCCGGCGAATACCGCGGTGAGTTCATGGACAACTCGCTGGTCGTTACCGCTGGTGTCCGCGTGCCGTTCTTCCGTCGTAACCTGACGCAGAACTGCTTCACCTCGTCGGCTGGCGGCTTCATTGAATGCTTTGGCAAGGGCAACCCGCTCAACGCGACCTATGCCACGCTGAACCCGACCATCCAGGGCCCCCAGCAGCGCATCTTCAACTTCAGCAAGGTGCTGCCGAACATCGGCTTCACCTACAAGCTGACTGACGATGTCTCGGTCTTCGGTAACTTCTCGCAGGGTCTCTCGGTGCCGGGCACCGACAGCCTCTACAACGCGTTCTTCTTCGCGCCGGGCAATGCCCGCACGAAGCCGAAGCCGGAAACCACCGACAACTTCGACCTTGGCCTGCGCATGCGCTCGGGCAAGGTCCAGGCGCAGGTCTCGGCCTATTACAACCAGTTCCAGAACCGTCTGGCGACTGCCTATGATCCGGAACTGGACCAGAACGTCTACCGGAACCTCGGCAACGTGAAGAAGTACGGGATCGACGGCTCGGTTGCCTGGCAGCCGCTTGATGCCCTGACGCTCTATGTCTTCGGCAGCATGATGAAGTCGGAAATTCGCGACAACATCGCGATCGGCGAAAACCTGGACGGTACCCCGGTCTATGCACCGACCGCCGGCAAGCGTGAATCCGGCGCACCGAAGTACACCTGGGGCGGCACCATCCGCGGCACCCTGGGTCCGGTTGACCTGGGCCTGACCGCCAAGCGCACCGGCGCCCGCTATATCTTCGACACCAACGAAGCGACCTTCACCGGTACCTTCGTTCCGGTCGGGGCCAAGGCTTGCGCCAGCGCCACCAGCTGCGTCACCCCGGCGGTCTTCCCGGCCGCTACGCAGGTCTATGGGAAGGTTGCTGCGGCCTACTGGCTGGTCAACCTCGATGCCCGCGTGAACCTGGAATTCCTGGGCCTCAACGACAAGACCTACCTGCAGCTCAACGTCTACAACCTGACCAACAGCTTCTACGTTGGCGGTTTCGGCGGCGGTCTGAACCAGGGCTTCAGCTACAACCGCACCACTGGCGTTGCCACCTATGGCAGCCCGGGCTTCGTCCAGATCGGCGCCCCGCGCACGATCAGCGGCACGGTGGTGTTCCAGTTCTGATCGATCCGGTCAGTTCAACCGAACAAGGGAAAGGGGCGCTGCGGCGCCCCTTTCTTTTTGCCGGCGGTCAGCGCCCCTAGCGATAGACGCAGGCGTCGAGCGCTTCGTTGCGCACCACGCCGCTGCGCGCGGCAATCGCGTTGCCGTGGCGGCGGGTGAAGCCAGTGGCGCCGGTCACCGCGCGCTTCTTGGGGCTGGGCAGGGCGGCAGCAATCCGCGCCGCCTCGACCCGGGTCAGCCGCGCCGCGCTCTTCTTGTAATAGCGCTGCGCCCCGGCCTCGACGCCGTAGGTGCCGATCCCGGTCTCGGCGACGTTGAGGTAAACCTCCATGATCCGGCGCTTGCCCCAGATGTGCTCGATCAGGAACGTGAACCACACTTCCAGGCCCTTGCGGGCATAGCGATCCCAACCCCAGCCCTGCCACAGGAACACGTTCTTGGCGGTCTGCTGGCTGATCGTGGAGCCGCCGCGCAGCTTCTTGCCCTGCGCATTACGCTCGATCGCCTGTTCGATCGCTTCCTGATCGAACCCCTGGTGCGAACAGAACTTGGCATCCTCGCCCGCGATCACGGCGGCGACCATGTTGCGGTCAATCCGGCTGAGCGGGGTCCAGTCCTTCTCGAACCCGTGCGGATCGGCGATCATGGTGATCGTGATCGGCACCGGCACGAACTTGTAGAGCACCGTGATCCCCAGGCTCAGCACCAGGAACCAGACGATCAGCCGGCCGATCCACCAGCCAAGGTTGTAAGCGAAGCCATGTTTGGCGGCGGGGCGGGAGGGCGTGAGGAAGCGCATCATCGCGCTGACGATAGCCAAGCCGTATGGTGCACGTAAAGCACCTCTGATGGGCAGGCCCTAGGCGGCGATGGGCGGCCACCACATTGCCAGCCAGGCACCCAGGCTGCCGCCCAGGATCAGCAGGCTGATCAGCCATAGCCCGCCGGCCATGGCGCGCTGGGCAAGCGGGCCGCCGCGTTCGGCGCGCAGGTACAGTTCCAGTACGGCGAGCGGGAGCAGGTGAGTGGCAAAGCCCCAGAACAGGTCGAACGGGCCGGACATGCCGCGCGCAATGCCCGCGCCGCCGGTCAACCCACCCCAGGCGATATAGCCGATCCGCATCGTCCAGACGCCGCTGGCGGCGATGAAGGTGCGCAAGGCCCAGCGGCGATGGGCGGCAAAGTCCCTGCGGCGCGCGGCTACCCAGGCCTGCGCGCCAAAGGTCAGGATCAGCAGCCCGTCGAGCGAAATGGCGAGGGCACCAGTCACGGTCAGATAGCTTCCCCGCACCCAGACCAGCCAAAGCCCGCCCAGCGACAGGACCATGGCCAGGATCAGGAACAGCCGCCCGCTCCAGCGGTGCAGCCGGGGCCAATGCTGGCGAACCGGCGGAACCAGTTGCAGCAGCCCGGCCAGGGTCATCGCCGCGGCCGCAAGCACGTGGACCGCGAACTGGCCGTTACCGGCGCTGTCGCCCGCCACGTAGCCGGTGATCAGCGGCTTGGTGTTCCAGGCGGCCAGGTTTCCGCTGAACACGCTGGTGTAATAGAACAGCACGATGAAGGCGGCGAACAGCAGCTGGCCCAGCGTCGTTGCGGCGAACCATGCGCGTGTCGCCAGCTGCAATTGCCGGCGGGTGCGGGCCTGGACCGACGGGGTGGAAACTTCGGACTGAACAGTGGTCGCCATGCGCGGTTCGCTTCGGTTCGGCGGGATTGCCCGACGCGTGTTGTATTGGTAATACAGCTCGTGAAAATGACCCTGGCCGACAACTGTTTGACACTACCGCGCAGCCGCCCGCGCCAATCGGTTGCGGGCAGCATGGTGCTGGGGCTGATTGACTATGCGGCGGGCAAGGGCGCGGACCGCGCGGGGCTGCTGGCGCTGGCCGGGCTGAGCGGGGCCCCGCAGGACCGCGACCGCCGCGTACCGCTTGATCGCTATATCACCATGCACCGCGCGGCCGAGCAGCAATGCGGCGATCCGGCCCTGGCGATCCATTTTGCCGAGGACAGCAATTTTGCCGATCTCTCGGTCGTCGGCCTGCTTGGCTATGCCTCGGAAACGATGCGCGATGCGCTGGACCAGCTCAACCGCTATGGCCGGCTGGTGACGGATCTGGCGATTGCCGGCCCGGCCCGGTTCGTCCTGACCCGCGAGGCCGACGGCTTGTGGCTGACCGACCACCGCATCGAAGATCCGCCGTTTCCCGAACTGACCGAATCCACCTTTGTGCGGATGGTGGCCGGGACCCGCCAATTCGGCAGCGATCCCTATGCCAGCCTGGCCGAAGTGACCCACCCTGATCGCGGGCAGGGGGTCGAGCTGTCCCGCGCGCTGGGGGTGCCGGTGCGGTTCGGGGCAAGGCGCAATGCGCTGCGGGTCAGCGAGGCCTGGCAGACCTACCGGATCGCGCTCTATCCACGTTATGCCTTCGCACTATTCTGCGCCCATGCCGACCAGCTGCTGGCCGAGCTGGACGCCCAGCAGTCCGTGGTGGGCCAGGTCGAACGGGCGATCCTGCCGCTCTTGCACACCGGCACAGTGACGATCGAAGGCGTGGCGCCGCGGCTGGGGCTCAGCACCCAGGGCCTCTACCGGGCCTTGCGGAAGGAAGGGACAACCTTCGAAGCCCTGCTGGCCGGCCTGCGGCACCGCTTTGCGCAGGGGTACCTGGCGCAGGGCCGCGCCTCGCTCAGCGAGATTGCCTACCTGCTCGGCTATTCGGATGTTTCGGCGTTCTCGCGCGCGTTCAAGCGGCGCGAAGGGGTTGCGCCCGGCGCCTGGGCCCGGGCACACCGATCAGGTTAGGCCGCTGGCAGAAGCCGGCGGTCGTTGGCGATGCGGAGCATGGCCTTCTGCAGCTTTTCGAAGGCCCGCACTTCGATCTGGCGGACGCGTTCGCGGCTGACCTGGTATTCCTGGCTCAGTTCCTCGAGCGTCTGCGGCTCGTCGATCAGGCGGCGCTGGGTCAGGATGTGGCGCTCACGCTCGTTGAGGCTGCCAAGGGCTTCGGTCAGCAGCGCATGGCGCATGCCGGCCTCTTCCAGATCGGCGACAGTTTCGTCCTGCAGCGGGCGATCGTCCTGCAGCAGATCCTGCCACTGGCCTTCGCCTTCATCGTTGAACGAGACGTTGAGCGAGGCATCGCCGCCCATCATCATCCGGCGATTCATGTTGACGACTTCGCTCTCGGACACGCCGAGCTTGGTGGCGATCGCCTTCACGTCTTCGGGATGCAGATCCGAATCCTCGTAAGCATCGAGGTTCTTCTTCATCCGCCGCAGGTTGAAGAACAGCTTCTTCTGCGCCGCGGTGGTGCCCATCTTCACGAGCGACCAGCTGCGCAGGATGAATTCCTGCATCGAGGCCTTGATCCACCACATGGCATAGGTCGCCAGGCGGAAGCCGCGATCGGGTTCGAATTTCTTGACGCCCTGCATCAGGCCGATGTTGCCCTCGGCAATCAGCTCGGACACGGGCAGGCCATAGCCGCGGTAACCCATGGCGATCTTGGCCACGAGTCGCAGGTGGCTGGTCACCAGCTGCTTGGCCGCATCGGGATCCTGGTGTTCCTGATAGCGCTTGGCGAGCATGTATTCCTGCTCGGCCGTAAGCACCGGAAATTTCCGGATTTCTGCCAGATAGCGGTTGAGGCTCTGTTCAGGCCCCAGGCTGGGTACGCTGGTGCCACGGCTGGCGGGCAACTTGCGCTTGGTATCGGACATTCGACTAACCGTCCTTTCGTTCGTCGGCTTGCCGTTGGAGGACCCTGATAGAGGCATCCCCGGGTGGCGGCCACACAGACTTTCTAGTTACTGCAATCGCTCAGGTTTGTTTCTCCAATTCGACCAACAGCCCCGCCATGTCGGCAGGCAGCGCGGAAACGAAGTTCTGCGCGGCCCCCGTAACGGGGTGAGTGAAGCCCAGCTCTGCTGCATGCAGGGCCTGCCGGGCGAAGTGAAGCTGGGTGAGAATCGGCCGAAGCCGCTGGGGATTGCGTCCATATACAGGGTCCCCCAATAGTGGATGGCCAATTGATGACATATGAACGCGGACCTGGTGGGTCCGCCCGGTTTCGAGCCGGCATTCGACCAGGGAAGCCAGCCCCAGAGCCTCGAGCAGCCGGTAATGCGTGACCGCATGTTTGCCGCGCTTGTTGAGCGGGTGGAGCACGGCCATCTTCTTGCGATCATGATCGGACCGGCCGATGTGGCCGCTGACCGTGCCGCTGGTCGGCTTGGGCACGCCGGCAACAATCGCCAGATACGCGCGGTGGATCGAATGGTCGGCAAACTGCTTGGCCAGTCCTTCGTGCGCGGCATCGGTCTTGGCGACGGCCAGCAGGCCAGAGGTTTCCTTGTCGATCCGGTGGACGATGCCGGGGCGGACGACCCCGCCGATACCGGACAATTGCCCGCGGCAGTGGTGCAGCAGGGCATTGACCAGCGTGCTGTCAAGGTTCCCCGCAGCCGGATGGACCACCAGCCCGGCCGGCTTGTCGACCACGATCAGGTGCTCATCCTCGAACACGATGTTGAGCGGAATGTCCTGGGCAATCGCTTCGGCCGGGGCGGCCTCGGGCACGTCGATCGAAAAGGTGGTCCCGGCGGCGGGCTTGAGGCTGGCCTGGCTTGCGGCCGCACCGTCCAGGCTGATCCGGCCTTCGCCCAGCAGCGCCTTGATCCGCTCACGCGACAGGCCGCTCGCCGTGCTCAACGCCTTGTCGAGCCGCTCGCCGCCCGGCAGCGTGCCGGAAATGATGCGTTCCTCCCCGTTCATTGCTAGGCAGATGGCGATGGAAACGGCGGTGACAAGTGGCGCGAAAGCCACACTCCTGGCAGAAGCGGCAGCGGCCCACCCGCTGGAGGCCTGCGGGCTGCTGCTTGGACAGCGCGGGCTGATCACGGCCGCCGTGCCGGTGCGCAACGTCCACCCCGATCCGGCCCGCCATTTCGAGCTTGATCCAGCCGCGCTGATCGCCGCCCACCGCGCCGCGCGGGCCGGCGGGCCGCAGGTGCTGGGCTATTACCATTCGCACCCGACCGGCCTCGCCAGCCCCTCTGCCACCGACCGTGCCTGTGCCAGTGGCGACGGGCGGATCTGGGCGATTGTCGCGGGCGGTGCGATCGGCTGGTGGCGCGATACGCCCGAAGGATTTGAACCGCTTCCCCTGCGAGTCGTCGCGGGTTAAGGAGAGCCAAAGGGGATCTGAACCGCATGACCGACTATTCGCTTGATCTTGCCAGCCTGCTTGCCTCGCGGCTGTGTCATGACCTGTTGAGCCCGGTCGGTGCGCTTACCAACGGCCTGGAACTTCTCGCGGATGAGAAGGACCCGGAAATGCGCAAGCGCTGCTTCGAACTGCTTGAGCAGAGCGCGAAGATCAGCGCCGACAAATTGAAGTTCTTCCGCCTCGCCTTTGGCGCTGCCGGCGGGTTTGGCGAAAGCGTCGCGGTGGATGAAGCCAAAGTGCTGGTCGATGCCCTTGCCGCCAACAACGCCCGCGTCACGGTCAACTGGGCGCTCGGCGTTACCAGCCTGCCCAAGCCGGCGATCAAGGTGCTGCTGAATTTCGCGCTGCTGGGCATGGAAGCCCTGGTGCGCGGCGGCACGCTCGATATCGGCGCCGAAAGCCGCGGCGGGGCGAGCGAGATCGTGGTCCGCGCGTCGGGCCCGCGGATCGCCTTTGATCCGGAAATCGGCAAGGCGCTCGAAGGCGAGCTGGGCGAGGGCGGGCTGACCAGTCGCAACGCCGCAGCGTTCATGCTCTACCAGATTGCCGCGCGGCAGGGCGGCGGGCTGCAGTTCGCGATCACGGAAGACGCGCTCGTGCTGGGTGCGGTCCTGCCTGAGGGCTGATGGCTTGAGCGAGCTGATCCACTTCGAGACGCCCTCGCCCAACTGGAACGAGCGGCAATTGCCCGTCTCGATGGTGGTGCTGCACTATACCGGCATGGAAAGCGCCGAAGCGGCGTTGGAACGGCTGTGCAGCGAGGAAGCGGGCGTTTCGGCCCATTACCTGATCGAGGAGGACGGCACGGTCCACCGCCTGGTGCGCGAGGATCGCCGCGCCTGGCACGCCGGCAAAAGCTTCTGGCGCGGGGTGACTGACGTCAATTCGGCCAGCGTTGGGATCGAACTGGTCAATCCGGGGCATGAATTCGGCTATCGCCCGTTCCCCGATGCACAGATGGAGGCCCTGCTGCCGCTGCTGGCCGAGATCGTCCAGCGCCACGACATTCCCCGCGCCAACGTGGTCGGCCATTCCGATGTCGCCCCGGCGCGCAAGGAGGATCCGGGCGAGCTGTTTGACTGGGACCTGCTCGCCGCGCACCGCCTGGCGCTCAAGACCCCGCGGGTGTCGATGCCTTCGCCGTTCGAGAACGACGGGGCCTTCTTCCTGGCGCTCGAGCGCTGGGGTTACGACATCTCCGATCAGGAGGCCGCTTGCCGCGCCTTCCAGCGCCGCTGGCGCCCGCATATCATCGATGGGCAGGTCGATGGGGAGTGCTCGGCGATGCTGTTCTCGCTGCTGCTGGATCGGGATAGCGGGAAGACGAGGTAGTTCACGTTGATCGCCTATCATCCGATTGATTGCGGCGCTTCTTGGGATAGCGACTGGTGCGACTTGCGATCCATCAATATGGAATCGGGTGCTTTTGAATGGGTGGTTGAACGTGCCGACGTTCGGAATGTAACGGTAAACTTCTATTGTGACGTCATTGTACGTATTCTCGATGAAATAGCTCTGAGCACAGAAATATCGCCAGATGAGTTGTCCGGTCTTGTTTCGCACCACTTTGCTTACGAGGTCGAGGGAGATGCCTTCTTTGCTGCGCAATCTGAAGTCTGGCGAACACTTAATCCAGGCGCGAAACATTACCGCTTTATAACTGGGAATTGGTGTCTCGATGTCATTGCGTCCAATCCGCCTTCTTTCTTGATCCGCTAGTGTTGTGGCCTTGCTTGCCCATCGGTCGTCGACCGACTACATCCCCACCCGCCAGGGGGCCGGGCAGCCGCGGGGTTCGCAAGAACCGCGAGGAAAGTCCGGGCTCCACGAAACAAGGGTGGCGGGTAATGCCCGCCGGGCGAGTTGCTTGCAGCGAAGCCCAGGGAAAGTGCCACAGAGAGCAGACCGCCTCATTTATGGGGTAAGGGTGAAAGGGTGCGGTAA
>DKII01000091.1 GCA_002454125.1 Novosphingobium sp. UBA6722 | reverse complement strand
TCACGGACATTGCCGGGCCAGTCATAGGTTTCGATTGCGGACAAGGCATCGGGATCAAAGCGCACCTGCGGCAAGCCGTTTTCTTCGGCATAGCGCTCCACAAACCACGCCAGCAGCGCCTGCACATCCTCAGGCCGATCGTGCAGCGGCGTGATCGTGACGGGCAACACGTGCAGCCGATAGAACAGATCCTCACGGAACAGGCCCTGGTCGACCATCGCCCGCAAATCCTGGTTGGAGGCCGAGATCAGCCGGAGCTGGACCTTGCGGGTAAATGCCTCACCCAGGCGGCGATATTCCTTGAGCTGGGCAAAACGCAGCAGCTTTGCCTGACACCCCAGGCTGAGCGAGTTGATTTCGTCGAGGAACAGCGTTCCCCCATCCGCCGCCGCGACGATCCCGGTGCTGGTCGAATGGGCCCCGGTAAAGCTGCCGCGGGCATGGCCGAACAGTTCGTTTTCCAGCGTGTCGAGCGAGAGGTTGGCGCAATTGACTGCAACGAAGGGGCGATCACGGCGCTTGCTCTTGCGATGGATGTATTCGGCGTAAAGCTCCTTGCCCACGCCAGACGGACCCAGGATCATCACCTCGGCATCGTTCACCGCAAGCCGGTCAAGCCTGCTGATTAGGTCGCGCTGATCGCTGCTGGCGTAGATAAGTTCCTTGCCCAACATCGTGCCATCTCCACGTGCCCTTCATGCCAGGTTGGACGCCAAATGCGACGTCCGGTGGGAGCGACCGTTTTTGAAGCTTATTGAGCGCTTCTGTGGTGAGTAATCACAGGCTTGCGAATCGATTATTAGAGTATGTGCCTTGCCGCGATCTTTGCAACTGGATTCAAACTTAATGACGCGTAGTCATAAAGATCAGCGTCGTTAGCAAACTTGACTGATGTTCGGCCCAGCAAGTCAGCTTCCCGACAGTCATCGCACCGAAATGCCGCGCTTGGTCGGCCCGAAGCCCGCTCAGGAGCGCGGCCCGCTGGCGGCCTGGCGGCGCAGCAGCAAGGCCAGCGGTACCGCCGCCAGCGCCAGCCACATCATCAACCAGAAATCGTTGACATAGGCGATCATCGCCGCCTGGCGGTTGACCTCGGCATCGACCATCCGCAGCGCGGTTTCCCCCACGGCCTGGAACCGCTCGGTCGCCGAAACGTCGATCATCGTGCTGGCCGAGGCGGTGACATGGCCGGCCAGATCGGCATGACTGACCTGGATCGATCGGGCGGCCAGCGCGGTGGTGACTGCGATGCCGATTGACGAGCCGATCGAGCGGCACAGGTTGAGCAGGCTGGCCCCGTCAGTGCGCAGGTGCGGGGTAAGCGTTGCAAAGGCGACCGAATTCATCGGAATGAACACCAGGCCCATCCCGATCCCCTGGACCAGGCCGGCGAGCATGATCGCCTCGCGGTCAACCGTCAGCGACCAGCCAGCCATGTCCCATAACGACCAGGTCGCGATGCTGAAGCCAAGGGTAATCATGATCCGGGGATCGACCCCGCGCCGCACCAGCCAGCCGGCAAACTGCATCGAGATCATCGTCCCGATCCCGCGCGGGACCAGGGCTTCGCCGGTGTCGATCACGGTATAGCCGAACAGGTGCTGCAACATCGGCGGGAGCAGCGCCATCGTCGCAAACATCACCACGCCGATCACCACGCTGATCAGCATGGCGACCACGAAGTTGGAATTGGCAAACAGGCCACGGTCAAACAGGGGTTGCCGGGCAGTGGCGAAATGGACCAGCGCCATCCAGCCGGTTGAAATCGCCAAGGCCAGGTAAATCCAGCTCTCCGCGGAATCGAACCAGTCGACGTGATTGCCGCGGTCGAGCAGCATCTGCATTGCCGTCAGGCAGATCGCCAGCAGGGCAAAACCGGCCAGGTCAAAGCGCCGGCGGGTGCGCTCACGCGATGGCAGTCCGGCCAGCAGGATCGCTAGCGAAACCGCGCCAAGCGGCACGTTGACGTAGAAGACCCAGCGCCAGTTGGCATTCTCGGTCAGCCAGCCCCCCAAAAACGGACCAAGGATCGGGCCGACCATGATCCCCATACCCCACAGCGCCATCATCTGCGGCTGGCGCGAAGGCTTGTTCGTATCGATCATCGCGGCCTGGCTAAGCGGGCTGATGAAGGCCCCAGTCGCCCCCTGCAATGCCCGGAACAGCACCATCTGGGTCAGGTTCTGCGACATCCCGCAGAGCATCGAGGAGAGGATGAACCCCGCCACCGACCAGATGAACAGGTTGCGCGAGCCCAGCCGGTCGGACAGCCAGCCAGTCATCGGCATGGCGACGGCGGTGGCGACGATATAGCTGGTCAGCGCCCAGGTGATGGTATCGGGCGTCGCGCCCAGCGCCGACTGCATGTGCGGGATCGCGACATTGGCAATCGTGCTGTCGAGGATCTGCAGCAGTGAAGCCAGCATGATCCCGACTGTCAGCAAGGTCGGGTTGTCGACCGGCAGCATGGCCACGTCGGGCCCGGCCGCTGGTTGGGGAAAGCGGGCGGAAGCAGGGGCGGCGCGGCTGGCCAAGTGCCTAGCGTCCTTCGGCGGTGTAGACCGTGACCTTGCTGGACAGGCCGGCAATTAGCGGCCGCGGGCTCGCTTCATCCAGCACGATCCGCACCGGCACGCGCTGGGTCACCTTCACCCAGTTCCCAGTGGCGTTCTGCGCCGGCAGAACCGAGAACTCGCTGCCAGTGCCCGCCCCGATCGCGGCGACATGGCCCTTCAGCTTGACCCCGGGATAGGCATCGAAGCGCAGCTCGGCGCGCTGGCCGACCTTCATTTCGGCCAGGTCGGTTTCCTTGAAATTGGCTTCGATATAGCTGCCTTCGCGCGCCACCACGGTCAGCAGCGGCAGCCCTGAGATCGCTTCCTGGCCCACCAGCAGCCGATCGGCCTGGGCGATGGTGCCGCCGATCGGCGCGCGCACTTCGGTGCGGCGCAGGTTGAGCTCGGCCACGGCGCGCTGGGCCTGGCCGGCAGCGACTTGCGGGTTGATCCCGGGCACCTGGGCGCCGGTCGAGAGCTTGGCGCTGGCTTCGCGCTGCTTGGCCAGGGCCAGATCGAGCTGGGCTTCGGCGCCGGCGACCTGGTGCTGGGCTGCATCAAGCGCGGCCTTGGTGGTAAAGCCGCGATCCCACAGCGCCTGCTGGCGCGCCAGGTTGGACTTGGCGAAGGCAATATTCTCACGCGCGGCGCTCGTGTCTGCGTTCGACATGGCCGAGGCATTGGCCAGGGCTGCAATATTGGCCTGGGCTGCGGCAATGCTGGCATCGGCCTGGCGCAGTTGCAGCTGGTAAGGCTCCGGATCGATCCGGAACAGCAGGTCACCGGCCTTGATGGTCTGGTCCTCACGCACCGCCACCTCGACGATCTTGCCGCCGATTTCCGAGCTGACCGAAACCTTGTCGAGCTTCACATAGGCGTTGTCGGTCGAAACCTTGCCCTGGAGGCTATACCAGTAAATCACCCCTCCGATCACCACGAGCAGTGGGACCGCCAGCATCAGGACGAGGCGCGGCCAGTTGCGGGCGCGGTGGAGCGGGCGGGCCTCGGTTGCATCAAGCCGGGCAGGATCGGCTTCAGCCATGGGTTGCGAGCTCCGGTTCAAGAATGGTGTTCAGATTGGCCCGGACCTGTTCGAGCAGCGCACCCAGCTGCTCACGATCAGTGGCAGAGAAGCCGGCCAGCATGGCCTCGACCATCGGCGCAATATCCTCGCGCAGTTGTGGTAGCAGGTCCTGCCCGGCAGCGGTCAGGTGAACGCGCCAGGCGCGTCGATCGGCCGGGTCGTGGCGGCGTTCGATCAATCCCGCCTCCTCCATCCGGTCGAGCATACGGCCCAGCGTGATCGCTTCGACATCGAGCTGTTCGGCATAGAAGCCCTGATTCTGCCCTTCGTGCAGGCCCAGCACCAGCAGCAGCCGCGCCTGCGGGCCGGTCACGCCCATGGCGCGCACCCGCAGGTCAAAGGCGCGGCGCAGCAGCCGTGCGGAATCGCTGAGCAGATAGGCAACCGATGGGGTCATGCCGCCAATATAATAAGCGCGCTTATATAAAGCAAGCCGATAATCAGTGCGGGTGGGTTTGCGCATGGGCGCGATTGCGATATGGCCGGGCTGGAAACAGGGAGCTTGGCGCGCAGATGGCCAGAACGATCCTCGTCCTCAACGGACCCAACCTCAACCTGCTCGGCACGCGCGAGCCGGAGGTCTATGGCCGCGCCACCCTGGCCGATATCGAAGCCCTGTGCCGCGCCGAGGCCGAGGCAGCCGGCTTTGCCATCGATTTCCGCCAGACCAATGCCGAACACGAAATGGTCGAATGGATCCAGCAGGGCCGCAGCGGCCTGGCCGGCATGGTGATCAACCCGGCCGCCTTCTCCTATGCCGGCTATCCGGTGCTCGATGCGCTGAAGATGGTCGAATGCCCGGTGGTGGAGGTGCACATCTCCAACATCCACCGCCGCGAGGAGGCTTGGCGCAAGGACACGATCATGACTGCGGCAGTCACCGGCGTGATCTCGGGCCTGGGTATTGCCGGCTATGGCCTGGCGGTGCGCTACCTGGCGGGGCTGGCGCGCGGATAGACTGCCGGGCGACTTCGCTGCGCTGTCACAACGGCTAATTGGGCGCAGCCCGGATCGGCCTATCCAGCGGACTCCCCAAGCAGAGGCCGCACCGATGTACGATACGATCATTCGCCAGGGCAGGATCTATGACGGACTGGGCGGGCAACCCTATGTCGGCGATATCGCCTTCAGCGATGGCATCATTCAGGACATCGGACCCAAGATAGCGGGCACGGCCCGCCACGAGATTGACGCACAGGGTGCGATCATCACCCCGGGGTGGATCGACGTACACACCCATTACGATGGCCAGATCAGCTGGGATAGCGAGCTGGCGCCGTCTTCACACAACGGCACGACCACGGTTGTGATGGGCAACTGCGGAGTCGGCTTTGCGCCGGTCAGGCCGGGGCAGGAACGGGCGCTGATCGAGCTGATGGAAGGGGTGGAGGACATCCCCGGGACGGCGCTTTACGAAGGGATCGAATGGGGCCGGTGGGAAAGCTTTCCCGAATATCTCGATTACATCGCTTCGCGCGAATACGCGATCGATGTCGCCGCGCAGATCGCGCATGGCGCGGTCCGCTATTACGCGATGGGAGAGCGCGGCCGGACCAATGCCGATGCCACTGCCGAAGAAATCGGCACGATTGCTGATCTGGTGGAACAGGCGATTGCGGCAGGCGCTGTTGGCTTTTCAACCTCGCGCACGATCGGCCACCGCGCGCTGTGGGGTGAGCCAGTTCCCGGCACCTTCGCCGCTGAGGACGAATTGCTGGAAATCGCCCGCCGCTTTCGCAAGCTTGGCAAGGGCGTGATCGAGGCGATCCCGGCAGGCGCCGTTGGCGAGCTGGCCGCTCTGGGCGGAGAGCGCAACACGCCGCAGGGTGAGTTCGAACTGCTGCGCAAGTGCTCGCAAACCAGCGGGCGGCCGCTCACTTTCACCCTAGTCGAGACGCGCGACTATTACCCCGACCTGTGGCGTGACATCCTGGCATGGTCGGCTGATGCCAATCGCGCCGGCGCGCAGCTTTACCCGCAGGTTCCCTCGCGGATCATCGGGTACCTCCATGGCCTCAGTTCCTATCACGCGTTCATGCGAACCCCGACCTATCTGGACAAGCTGGCCGCGCTGCCGGTGGCAGAACGGGCCGCAGCGATGCGGGTGCCTGAAATCAAGGCCGCGATCATGTCGGAAAAGTCGATCCCGCACGAAGCGCCCGGATCGATGGAGCACCTGGCCGGCGTGTTTCGCGCCAATGCCGCCCTGCTGTACCCGATTGCCGATCCGATCAACCTGGAGGCTGGCCCCGAATGCTCGATCGGTCACCTTGCCGGCCAGGCCGGTCAGGAGCCGCTCGACTACCTCTATGACTTCACGGTCGCCGGGGATGGTACACACTTCGCCTCGTTCAGCCGCAAGAACCTGCCGGAAAGCCTCGCGGTGATCGGCGAGATGCTGCGGCATCCTGAAACGGTGACTGGCTTGAGCGACGCCGGCGCGCACGTAACCCTGATCTGCGATGCGACCATGCCCACAACCCAGCTCAGCTACTGGACACGCGACCGGACCAAGGGTGAGCGGATCCCGATCGAGTTCCTCGTCCACAAGCAGACGGCCCGCAACGCCGCGCTCTATGGTTTTAGCGATCGCGGCTCGCTGCAGGTCGGCAAGCGCGCGGATATCAACGTGATCGACTATGATCGGCTGAACGCCGCCCGCCGGTCGCCTTCCGTGACCTGCCCGCCGGCGGCACTCGGATCATGCAGCCCGTAACCGGCTACCGTGCGACCTTCTGCAACGGCGTGATGATCCGGGAAAACGACAGCGATACCGGGGCAAGGCCTGGCCGGCTCGTCCGCTCCTGATCAAGCGGGCGCCCTGCTCAATCAGCCTGGCGCATGCCCGTCTGGACTGGTGAGCAGAGGGCTAGCCCTGGCGGAGACGGAGGGATTCGAACCCTCG
>DKII01000065.1:825-10835 GCA_002454125.1 Novosphingobium sp. UBA6722 | reverse complement strand
ACACCGCGCCATCGCCCAGCGCAATGGCGAACGCATAATCGCCAATCCCTCGCTGGCCTTGGATGCGATCACGCACCAGCAAGCCACCTTCACCAGGCGCGACCTTGCCGCCTTTGTTCACCGGCATAGCGACGGGAAGGAGCAGTTTGACGCCGCCTACAATGCCGTGCGCGCGGCGCCCGAGCTGATCGCATTGGGCAAGGATGGACGCGGGCAAGACCGCTTCACTTCGCGGGCGATGATCGAGACCGAACAGCGCCTGCATTGCGCTGCCGACGCGATGGCGCAACGCGCTGGTCACGCCGTAAATGATGTGCAGCGGAACGCCGCGTTTGCAAGCGCCGCGAAGCGCGGTCTGGTGCTGTCAGGCGAGCAGAAATCCGCCTTCGAGTATGTCACCAAGAAGGGTGGCCTTGCCGTGATCGTTGGCTATGCCGGGACCGGCAAAAGCGCGATGCTGGGCGTGGCGCGCGAGGCATGGGAAAGCGCGGGCTACAATGTGCGTGGCGCAGCCCTGTCCGGCATTACCGCCGAGGGTCTGGAAAACGGCTCCGGCATCGCATCGCGCACCATCGCCAGCCTTGAGCATCAATGGGGCAAAGGGTGCGAGCAGCTGACTGCCAAGGATGTGCTCGTCATTGACGAAGCGGGGATGGTCGGCACGCGCCAGATGGAGCGCGTGCTGTCCCATGCCGCAAAGTCCAGTGCGAAACTTGTCCTAGTCGGTGACCAGCAACAGCTCCAGGCCATCGAGGCAGGTGCAGCATTCCGGGCAATCCACGAGCGCCACGGCGGGGTCGAGATCAGCGAGGTTCGCCGTCAGCTATCGGCATGGCAGCAGGATACGACCAGGCAGCTCGCCACGGGCCGCACGGGCGAAGCGATCCGCACCTACGAAGAGCGCGGCATGGTCTATGCCACCGACACCCGCGAGGTCGCACGGACAGAGCTTGTCGAGCGTTGGGATCGCGAGCGGCAGGACAGCCCAGACGAAAGACGGATCATCCTTACCCACACCAATGACGAGGTCCGCGAGCTCAACCAGATGGCGCGCGAGAAAATGCGCGTGGCTGGCGCGCTAGGTGCCGATGCCACGATCAAGGCCGCACGCGGCGAACGGAAATTTGCATCGGGGGACCGCATCATCTTCCTGCGCAACGAACGCGAACTTGGGGTGAAGAACGGGACGCTCGGCACGGTCGCGATGTCCAGCCCGCAGCGCATGGCCGTGCGCACGGACGATGGGCGGGAAGTTGCCTTCGACACCAAGTACTACGCCCACATCGATCATGGCTACGCCGCCACGATCCACAAGGCGCAAGGCATGACAGTGGACCGCACGCATATTCTCGCCACACCGGGCATGGACAGCCATTCCGCCTATGTCGCCATGTCGCGTCACCGCGAGGGGCTAGCGCTGCATTATGGGCGCGATGACTTTGCCGACCAGTCCAAACTTGTTCGCACCCTTAGCCGCGAGCGCGGGAAAGATATGGCGGGCGACTACAAGCCCGAGCAGGCTTTCGCCGAACTGCGCGGAATCAGCTTCCGCGAGCGGGTAATGGCGATGGTTCGGCAAGTGCCGGAGAAGGCCAAATCCATCTTCGGAAACTTCCGACCGCAGGCCCGTCAGCTCGAACCGCTTCCGGCAAAGTCGAACACGCAGAACGACCAGCGTCGCGCGGTCGAACGCTATGCCCGCGCGCTTGGCGATATCGGAACGATGCAAGCCCAGGGCTTGCCCGTTCTCCCGCACCAGAAGGACGCGCTGGAGAAGGCAGGAAAAGCGCTCGACGCGATTCGGCCCCATGCGGCCACCGATCTCGCCAAGGCGCTGGAGCGGCGGCCTGAGCTGATCCCAGAGGCCGCTGGCGGGCGTAGCCAGGAGGCCATGCGCGCCATGAACCAAGAGGCCGCAGTGCGCACCGATCCTGCGCTGCGATCCGAGCGCTTTGTCAGTGATTGGCAGGGACTCAGCACGGCGCGCAAGCAGCTTGAACAGCAGGGCGACCGCGCCGGTGCTGTCCGCGTATCGGCAAAGCAGAACGAGCTGGCGAAGTCGCTTGAACGCGACCCGCAAGTCGAAGGCCTGCTGCGCGGCAAGACCCGCGAACTTGGCATCGATCCGAAGCCGGAACGCAGCATCGCCAAAGAACTCACCGCAACCCTCGCCCGTGAACGCACCCGCGCTTTCGACATGGGCATTTAGGAGCTGAATGATGGAAGACGATCAAATCGAAGAAGTACAGTTGGACCTTGAAGTGGAGGAACCTCCCGCCCCGGAGGCAGAACCGGAAATTGATACGGCGGAAGAATCCGATCCGGCAACAGAAGCCTTCGCCCGTCTTGAAGGCGAAATGGCCATGGTGCGGCATACGGTCCAGAACATGGCCAGGGAGCGCGCCGACATCGTAATCCCGGACTACACGGCAACGCTCGGCCAGATGGCCGATCAGCTGGCACAGGTCTCCAAGACGTTAACCGCAATCGGCAACAAGCCTGCCATCGAGCTGACGCCGGAAGACATTGCGGTTCAGATCAAGCGCGCCTCGCTCGACATGCTGTGCGACAGCAGCGACCTGTTCCGACAGGGCCGCAAAGATCTGGACAATGCAACCGGCCGGCTCGCCGCAATTGTCGGAAGAGTCCGCGCCGAGGACGAGCAGAAGCGTCAGACCTGGCGCTTTGCAGGCATGGGATTCTTGGTCGGCATCCTGCTTTGGTCGATTCTCCCCGGCACCATCGCCCGCGCCATGCCAGAAAGCTGGCAGCTACCCGAACGGATGGCTCGCAAGTCTGTTGGAGAGCCGTCCATTGTGGAAGCAGGAATCAGGCTCATCCGGTCTCAGAACCCCGAAGCTTGGGAAGAATTGGCGGAGGCGCAGCGTGTCCTTAGCGCAAACCGCGAAAAATTGAGCCGATGCACCGAAAAGGCGCGGAAGGAAGAAAGGCCGGTCAGTTGCTCAATTCGGATCGCGCAATGACGTATCAACTCAATCGCGGGCGTTGCCGAAAGGGGTTTCTCATGCTTAGCGAAGTGGATGTTGAAAGACCGTCCGACAACTCAATTTGCAGCCTATGGGGCGCAGCTATTCAAAGGCGCGATCTCCCATTGCATTGACGATGTGATATCAGCGCTTGCCGAGGTTCCAGCAGATGGGGCGGGCGTTCGTTTGCATGGGATACCCGCGCTCGATCCAATTCTTGCGAGAGAAGGTCCGATAGGGGCAATAGCCGCAAGCGCTTTGGGTAACTCTTCCCGACCGGTTAGGGCAATTCTCTTCAACAAATCGACGATAAGCAATTGGGCACTCGCTTGGCACCAAGACCGAACAATCTGTGTCAAAGAAAGGCGAGATGCACCGGGGTTTGGCCCCTGGACCTTGAAAAGCGGTATGAATCACGTTGCACCGCCATTTGATCTTCTTACCCGCATGGTGACGGTGAGGGCGCACATCGACAATGTGCCCGCTAGCAATGCACCACTGCTCATTGCTCCTGGATCCCACACCTACGGAAGAATAGCCGTAGATCGGGTCAAGGGAGTGGTAGACAGGTGCGGAACAGCGGTCTGTTTGGCCGAAGCTGGCGATGTATGGCTATACGCAACGCCAATTCTTCACGCGTCCGACGCTGCCTCTGCGCCGAAAAGCAGAAGAGTCCTTCAGGTAGATTTTGCGGCGGAAGAGCTGCCGCACGGACTCGAATGGCTTGGTGTGTAGAATGCCAACCTCAGCACGAAATGATCTGCAGGTTGCTCAACCCCACGAATATCGATGACTTGCCGCAGTTAATCTGTGATCGTCAATCGGATGAGGAAAAGCATTCTCGCCTTGTTTGCAATTGTCGTACCGACGTTGCTCATTACGCTGACGCCAATCGGCCCGATTTTCGTATATGGTTGGTTAGTCCCAATCATTGACCCTCTCATTCCAAAGCCAAAAGACGTGCCATCCCGTGCTGATGCCAGTTATCAATGGAAGGGCTTCGGCTTAGTTTGGACTTGGGAGGATAATGTCCCAGCCGGATGCGCTCGATGGTGGGCGGCTGAAGGATTCGACGGTCCGGTTCGGGGCCTCGATCTCTATCAAGGTGACCGAAACTGCAGTGGCGGTTTGAGAACCATGAGCCGCCTCTCATTCGTAGACACAACGACATACGGCACCGGTGAGAACGAATGGCCATACGAAGAGTGTCCTTTCACGCTAGATGAGAATACTGTCGCCCAATACCGAACTCAGATCGATGCCTTGAGGGAAGCCAATAGCGGCACTTTGGAAACACAGATGCTTGGGGCCATGCGGACAGAGCTTGCTGCGCTCGATGGGAAGAAAATGCTCGCCCAGCAATATGGCTGTCGGGCTAACCAAGGCTAATCGCTGTTTGCATGACCAGCGTCAGATTAGCCGCCTTCATTGATCGGCGTATTTGCTCCGGCAGTACCCGCGCAATAATTCCCCCACGCTTCCATCAGCTTCACGCGCGCACCGGGATTATCCGGCGTGCCAAGGTATGTGGTGCGGCGATAGGCGGCCTGTACAGCGTCAGGCGTCTTGTGCGCCAGTGCCGCTTCGACGACCGCATTGGGGAAGCCTTCGTTCGCCGCCCAGTCGGTGAAGCTGGAGCGGAAACCGTGGACGTGGAACGGCTCCTGCATGTCGCGCATGACCTTGAGCAGCGTCATGTTGGACATCGCCTTTCCCGTCATGCCGGGGAATACCACTTCGGCTCCCTCAAGCCGCATTGCGTCCGCCTTCACAAGCACCGCCAAGGCCGCTTCTGAAAGCGGCACGATGTGCGCCCTGCTGCGCTTCATGTGTTCGGCTGGGATTGTCCAAAGGCGCTGGTCCAGATCGAATTCGTCCCATTTCGCGAGCCGCACTTCCTGCGAGCGAACGCCCGTCAGAATGAGAAGGTCTAGCGCCAGACGCGAATAGGATGGTTTGCGGCGCAACGCGGTCAGGAACGGAGGAACGGCCACGTATGGCATCGCCTTGCGGTTTGCCGGTTTCTTGATCTGTCGCGGCAGCCCTCGCCCTGCCTTGAGGCTGCTATTGCCTGATGGAGCTTCGGAAGAGCGCCAACCCTTTGCATGGGAGTAATCTAGCACCGCGCAAATCCGATTCCGAACCTGGCGGGCTGTTTCGGGGATTTCCTGCCAGATCGGCGTGAGGACCGAGATGATATCGGCGGCAGTGATTCCACCAGTCGTCATGTCGCCAAGCTTCGGGAAGGCGTAGTTTTCCAGACTGGCCAGCCATTGCCGACCATAGACATCGCTTTTCCAGCCAGCTTCGTTCTCGGAATGATATTGGGTAGCGGCTTCGCGGAAAGTGACCTTGGCGGCTTCCTCGTCCTTCCGCTCCGTCAGTACGTCGCGTTTCTCGACCTTTACAGCCTTGCGGAGTTCAGCAGCCTTCGCACGCGCTTCCGCCAGCGTCACCAGCTTCGCACTACCCAGACCAATATCCTGTCGTTTGCCATCGCGCTGGAGTCGCAAAAGCCAGGAAGCCGCACCAGTTTTTCCAACTTTCAGGAAAAGTCCGTCACCGTCCTGATAGGTGCCCGGATTCGCCAAAGCGGCCTTGACCGCCACCGCCGTAAGTTTGCCCATTCTCGTTCCCCACATTTCTGGAGGTCAATTAAGAGAGCCGCAGTGTGGGGAAGCCCACCTCCTTCCCCACACCTTCCCCACACTCACTGTCGGTTGTAGACAAATAGCAGCGAACAGGGGCGGCCATCGAAAGGCAGAATACCCTTGGTTTTCTGAGATTTCTAGGGCTTTTCGGGGATGTTCCGAGAACGGGCGGTGGTGGACAGGGCTAGATTCGAACTAGCGTACGCTTGCGCGGGCAGATTTACAGTCTGCTGCCTTTAACCACTCGGCCACCTGTCCACACCAGCTTGCCGGCGGCGGGTTACCCCGCTTGAAATGGCCCCAAAAAGGGCCGTCCGGCCGAGGGAAGCGCGCCAATGCCCGTACGAGCCTTGCCTGTCAATGGGGTGACTGGCAGGGGAGCAAAATGAAACGAGGATTCGCATGAGCCGTAATCGTGACACCAAACCCAGCCGCGCGCTGCGCGGGCGTGCCGGGCGGATGCAGGGCGGGCGCGGTTCGGGCCGGGCCAGCACCGGGGCGGTGCGGCTGTGGGGCCGCCATGCGGTTGAAGCCGCGCTCAAGAACCCGGACCGCAATCACCGCAAGCTCTGGGCAACTCGCGAAGGGATCGCCTCGCTTGATGGCGAGCTGCCGGCTGACTTCAACGTCGAGTATGCACAAGCCGCCGATCTGGCGCGCCTGGTCGCCCGCGATGCGCCGCACCAGGGGCTGGTGCTGGAATGCGACGCGCTGGAAGACGTGTTTCTGGACGAGGTGATGCAGGGCGATCCCGCCCGGCCGCTGGTCGTGCTTGACCAGGTAACCGATCCGCACAATGTCGGCGCGATCATGCGTTCGGCCGCCGCCTTCAACGCCGCCGCAATCGTGACGCAGGACCGGCATTCGCCGCCTGAATCTGGCACGCTGGCCAAGTCTGCCTCGGGCGCGCTCGAAGTCGTGCCGTGGGTGCGCGTGGTCAACCTGGCCCGCGCGCTCGAGGAAATGGCCGAAGCGGGCTATTGGCGGATCGGGTTGGACGGCGAAGGCACGGCCACGCTTGGCGAAGCCCTCCCCGCCGGCCCGGTGGCACTCGTGCTCGGCGCCGAAGGTGACGGAATGCGCCACAACATCACGCAGCACTGCGATGCGATCGCCCGCCTGCCGATGTCGGGCGCGGTCGAAAGTCTCAACGTTTCCAATGCTGCAGCTATCGCGCTATATGCGTTGGCCGTTCGTCCGCAGGAATAACCGCCATGACCTCATCCGCTCGCCGCCTCGCCGCAACCCTGGTCGCCGCGGCGACGCTGCTGCTGAGCGGCTGTTTCGTTTCCCCAGGCAGCTTCACCTCGGCGATCGACCTGCGGAAGGACGGGCGCTTCAGCTATTCCTATAGCGGTGAGATCTATCTGCTGGGGCTTAGCAAGCTGGCTGAACTTGGCAGCAAGGCCAAGGACGCGGAACCGTTCAAGGCCGCCCCCTGCTACACCGACGACGCCGCAGCGGACGAACGCGAATGCTCCAAGGACGAGCTCGCCAAGCAGAAGGCCGATTGGGAGGAAGACCGCAAGTCGGCCGAGGCCAAGGACAAGCGCGATGCCGAAATGATGAAGGTCATGCTCGGCGGAATCGATCCCTCCAGCCCCAAGGCCGCTGAGGAACTGGCCGACCGCCTGCGCCGCCAGGCCGGCTGGAAGTCGGTCGTCTACAAGGGCGATGGCCTGTTCGTGGTCGATTTCGCCATTGCCGGCCGGCTCGATTACGATTTCCAGTTCCCGACCATGGAACGCTTCCCCATGGCCAATGCCTTCGTCGTGCTCAACAAGCGCGCCGATGGGGCCGTGCGGATGGACGCGCCGGCCTTTGGTCAGCCCGGCCAGGGCAATCCGATGGCCAACATGGGCCAGCTGGCAGCCATGGGCGCCGCATTGGGCGCGAAGGACAAGGATGACGGCGCCATGAAGCTGCCCGAGCTCAACGGCACACTGGTGCTGACCACCGACGGGACAATCCTGGCGAACAACACCGATGAAGGCCCCGTTGCGGGCCCCACCGGCCAGCGGCTGGAATGGAAGGTAACCCCGCGCACCACCGCCGCACCGACCGCATTGGTGCGGCTGGGGGGATAGGCAGAGCCGCAGCGGCTCGTTAGGGGAGCCTCCATGGCCCACCCCGTTTCGCCCCTTGCCCGCCCCTTCCCCGCGATCCCGCCAATTGCCGGTGTTACGCCGCGCGTCGCCCGCGCCGGGTATAAGGACTGGGGCCGCTGCGACCTTACCTTCATCGAGCTGGCTGAGGGTACGGCGGTCGCCGGTGTGTTCACACGCAACATATGCTGTTCGTCCGAAGTGGAGCTGGGCCGGCAGAACGTGGCGCAGGGGCGGGCGCAGGCACTGGTGGTCAATGCCGGCAATTCGAACGCCTTTACCGGCTATCGCGGGCGCGAGGCCGTGGAGGCGATCATGGCCCAGGTCAGCGCGCACCTGGGCTGCCCGCAGGAGCAGGTCTTCGTCTCCTCCACCGGGGTGATCGGCGTGCCGCTGCCCAAGGACAAGGCCCACGCCGGAATCGAGGCCGCGCTGGTGGCCGAGCCGTGCGACTGGCAAGCCGCCGCAGAGACGATCGGCACGACCGACACCTTCGCCAAGGGCGCGATGGCCAAGGCCGTGGTCGATGGCCGGACGGTGACGCTCGGCGCGATCATCAAAGGCAGCGGCATGATCGCGCCCGACATGGCGACGATGCTGGGCTATATCTTTACCGACGCTGCGGTTGAGCCGGGCTTCCTCCAGCAGCTCCTCAGCGCGGCCAACCAGCGGACCTTTTCCTGCATCACGGTCGATAGCGACACCTCGACCAGCGATACCGTGCTGGCCTTCGCCACCGGCGCAGCGGGCAATGCACCGCTAATCTCGTTCGACAGCGCGGGGGCCGACGCCTTTGCCGCCGCGCTCGAGGATGTCTGCCGGCAGATGGCGCACCTGGTCGTCCGCGATGGCGAAGGCGCGCAGAAGTTCATAGCCGTGACCGTCAGCGGCGCAGTCAGCGACGAGAGTGCTCGCAAGGTTGGCCTGGCCATCGCCAACTCGCCGCTGGTCAAGACCGCCATTGCCGGCGAGGACGCCAATTGGGGCCGCGTGGTCATGGCGGTGGGCAAGGCTGGCGAACCGGCCGACCGTGACCGCCTGTCGATCGGCTTCGGCGGCACCTGGGCCGCGCGCGAGGGCCAGCCGCTGGCCGATTACGATGAAGCACCCGTGGCTGCGCACCTCAAGGGACAGGACATTTCGATCGAGGTCGACCTGGGTCTGGGCGATGGCCGCGCCACGGTCTGGACCTGCGATCTGACCCACGGCTACATCTCGATCAACGCGGATTACCGCTCATGAGCGCCGCACTCGATGCGGCAGTCCTCGCGGTCATCAAGGATGCCTCGGCCCGCGCAGTGATGCCGCGCTACCAGCAGCTTGAAGCCCATGAAGTGATCGACAAATCGGTTGGCGAACTCGTCACCGTGGCCGACCGCGAGGCCGAGGTGATCCTGGCCGAAGGCCTGGCCAAGGTCCTGCCCGAAGCCACCATCGTTGGTGAGGAAGCCTGCGAAGCCAATCCGGCGCTGATGGAGCGGCTGGGCGATGCGCTGTGCTGGATCATCGATCCGATCGACGGGACGAACAATTTCGCCAGCGGCAAGCCGCCCTTCGGGATCATGGTCGCCCTGGCCGAAGCCGGGGAAACCATCGGCGGCTGGATCTTCGATCCGCTGCGCGGCCGGTTCTGCACGGCGCAGAAGGGCCAAGGTGCCTGGATCGACGGCGAGCGGATCAACGCCCGCCCCAGCGGCGAGACCCCGCCGATTGCCGCCATTTCACTGGTCTTCGCCGACCCGGCGCGGCGCGAGGCGCTGAAGACCCACATCGCCCCGCACTATACCCTGGTCGACATCCCACGCTGCGCGGCCGAACAGTACCCGCGGATCGTGCTGGGCGAAAACGACATCACGATCTTTGAACGCACCCTGGCCTGGGATCACGCTGCCGGGGTGCTGTTGCTCAACGAAGCTGGCGGCAAGGTCGCCCGGCCGGACGGGAAGCCCTACCGGGTCGACGAGCACCTGCGCCCCAGTCTGATCGGCGCCGCCAGCCCGGCCCTGTGGGACGAGCTGGCCGAGCGGATGGCAGCGCTTTAGAGAACGCTTTCCAGCCAGCCCTTGAGCTGGCTCTTGGGCGCAGCACCGAGCTTCTGGGCGACCGGCTTGCCATCCTTGAACAGGATCATCAGCGGGATCGACTGGACGCCGAACTGGGCGGAAACGTCCGTGTTTTCCATGATGTCCACCTTGGCGATGGTCACCTGATCGGCCAGTTCTTCGCTGATTTCCTCCAGCGCCGGGGCGATCATCTTGCAGGGGCCG
>DKII01000065.1:0-752 GCA_002454125.1 Novosphingobium sp. UBA6722 | reverse complement strand
GGCCCAGAAATCGACCAGCACGGGCTTGTCGGACTGGAGCACATCGGCAGCGAAGCTGGCATCGGTAACGGCTTTGGTGGCCATGGGGGAATCTCCTGAAGGGTTGTTCGTCAATCTAGGAAGCCGCGCGCGCTTCGGCAATCGCCGCGGCTCAAAAGCTTTCCTGCGCGGCCAGCAATGCCTGCTTGTGAACATTGAGCAGTTCGTCCGGCAGGGCCAGCAGACGCGGCACCTGAGTATAGAGCAGCGCCGCCTCGACCGTCCGGCCCGGATAGGCCGCCTCCAGCGCGGCGGCATAGGCTGCCATCTGGCGCAGGATCGAGACCGGCACGGCATCAAGGCTTTCGGGCGGACGCCGTGCAGTCTTGAAATCGATCAGGCGGATCCGGTCGGGCAGGATCGTCATCCGGTCGATCGTGCCGACCACCACCTGCCCGCCGACCGTCGCGGCAATCGGCACTTCGGCCAGCGCGCCCGGTGCAAACAGGTCAGCCCAGGCCGGTTCAGCCAGCACGGCCAGCGCCGAGCGGACCATGTCGGCGCGTTCCGGCGCGTTGAAATCGCCGCCGTTCCTTGCCAGCCAGGCCTCAGCCGCGGCCCTGCGGTCGGGCACCGGCAGTTCGGGCAGCCGTTCAAGCAGCTTATGCAGCAGCACGCCGCGCGCGGCCGCTTGCCCGGCGCCGGGCAGGAATGGCGGATCGGTCGCCAGGTCCTCACCCAGCGACGATGGCGCAAGCCCGCGCGGCGGGCGC
>DKII01000118.1:4628-5590 GCA_002454125.1 Novosphingobium sp. UBA6722 | reverse complement strand
TCAGACAATGCGCAAATTGCAATTGAGCGTTGCAGCAAAAGGCCTAGAGGCCGCCGCCCCGGCTATCCCGCCGGCCACGACAGGGTACTGTAAATGGCCCAAAATTCACCATCGGCAGAGGATTCTGCCGAAGCAAATAGTTTGCCCGCCGCGTCTGCAGCGGCGGGCCATGTCCCCACCCACACTGCTGCCACTATGGCCCTGACGATCGGCGCGATCGGCGTGGTCTTTGGCGATATCGGCACCAGCCCGCTCTATGCCTTTCGCGAAGCGCTCAAGGTTGCGGCCAGCGATGGACTGGTGCGTGAGGAGATCGTCGGCGTGCTAAGCCTTGCGCTGTGGGCGCTGATCATCATCGTTACACTCAAATACGTCGTCTTTCTGATGCGCGCGGACAACGATGGCGAAGGCGGCGTGCTGGCCCTGCTTGCCCTGGCTCGGCGCGGCACGGGCGGAAGCAGCCGTACCGTCCTGGCACTCGGCGCGATCGGCGCGGCGCTATTCTATGGCGATGCCGCGTTGACCCCGGCGCTCTCTGTCCTCTCCGCAGTCGAAGGCTTGCGCACCATTCCAGGGCTTGAACAAAGCTTCAGCGAAAGCCGCGTCCTGCTGATCGCGATGGTAATCCTGATCGGACTGTTCGCCGTGCAATCGCGCGGCACCGCCGCCATGTCGAAGCTGTTCGGGCCAGTCTGTCTGGTCTGGTTCGCGGCGATGGCCGCAATCGGCCTGCTGCACATCGCTGATGACCCGACGATCCTTGCGGCATTCGTGCCCTCGCATGCCGTGTCCTTCATGCTGCATCACGGCGTGCTCGGCCTGCTGGTCCTGGGCGCCGTGTTCCTGACCGTCACTGGAGCCGAGGCGCTGACGGCCGACATGGGCCATTTCGGCGCCGGCCCAATCCGCATCGGCTGGCTGGCCGTGGTGTTCCCGGCCCTGGCGCTGAACTACCTCGGCCA
>DKII01000118.1:4406-4576 GCA_002454125.1 Novosphingobium sp. UBA6722 | reverse complement strand
GGCGCTGAACTACCTCGGCCAGGGGGCATTCGCCTTGTCGACGCTCGCAGCGGCAGAGGCCAGCGGGCGACCGTTCGAGGCGCAGGACTGGTTCTTTATGATGACTCCCGAGGCCTTCCGCATGCCGATGGTTATCCTGGCAACATTGGCCACGATCATCGCCAGCCAGG
>DKII01000118.1:1940-4346 GCA_002454125.1 Novosphingobium sp. UBA6722 | reverse complement strand
GGCCACGATCATCGCCAGCCAGGCCGTGATCACCGGCGCCTATTCGCTCAGCCAGCAGGCAATCCAACTGGGTCTGCTGCCGCGGATGAAGATCAAGCAGACCTCGGCCGGACAGGCCGGACAGATTTACATGCCGGCGATCAACTGGCTGCTGCTGGTCGCCGTGATCGTGCTGATGGTCCAGTTCCGCACATCTTCGGCGATGGCAACGGCCTATGGTATTGCCGTCACCGGGACCATGGTTGTGACCTGCTGCCTGGCCTTTGTGGTAGTGCGGCGGCGCTGGAACTGGGGGCTGCCGGCGGCACTCGCGGTTATCGCGCCATTCCTGGCGATCGATCTGACCTTCTTTGGTGCCAATGCCCTGCGGATCGCCGAAGGCGGCTGGGCTCCGCTGGCGATGGGCGGGCTGATCCTGGTGCTGATCTGGACCTGGCGGCGCGGTCGCAAGGTGCTGACTGCGCTCGAGGGTGAAGGCATGGTGCCGCTGCCGGACATGGTCCGCAATCTCGCTCGTCGCTCGCCACGGATCATCGAGGGGACCGCGATCTTCCTGACCAGCAACAATGCACTGACCCCGCACGCCCTGCTGCACAATCTGAAGCACAACCAGGTCCTGCACCGGCATAACTATGTGTTGACCGTCCGGACCTTGCAGAAGCCCTGGGCTGACCCGGCCGAGCGGCTGGAACTGGCCACCTTCAGCGATGGCTTTGCCCGGATCGACCTGCGCTATGGCTTTATGGAGCAGCCGGCGGTGCGGGACGATCTGATCGCGGCGGGCGACCGGATCGTGGGTGCCAAGCAGGCCAGCTTTTTCGTCGGCCGCAACAGCCTGGCGCTGGGCGGCAGCTCGAGACTGCCTCGCTGGCAACGAATCCTGTTCGTGATCCTCCACCGCAATGCGGCGGACCCGACCGATTACTTCGAAATTCCACCCAACCGGATGATCGAGCTGGGCACCCAATACACCATCTGATGGCAGCAAGGTGCCGGCGGTCAGCGGACCGCCGGCACCCGGCCATGCTCCAGCTCGCGCAGGATCGTATCGCGCAGCCGCTGGGCCGGAGGCGAAAGCACCGGGACCTCGATCAGCGCGACCTCCAGATCCGCGAGGTCGGGCAGGCCGTGATCGTCGAGCACTGAAAGGTCGGCGGGCACCATGTCACGTGGCAGCACGGCCAGGCCCAAGCCCGCCCTTAACGCCGCCTGGTTGCCGGCCAGCGAGGCGCAACTGTACGTCACCCGCCACGGCCGGCCGGCCGCATCGAGCGCCTGGACCGCGCGCTGGCGCAGCACGCAAGGGCGCGGTGAGCAGACCAACGGAAGCGGCTCGTCGAGCGCGGGCAAGCGGAACGGCGAGGCAGCGGCCCAGACCAGCGGCTCACGCCAGACGCGGCGACCGGTAGCCGGGCCGGTCGGTTCGCGCTTGATCAGAGCGAGGTCCAGTTCCCCGGCACCGAACCGGTCGAGCAGCGGCAAGGTGAGTTCGCAAGTTACCTCCAGCGCCACGCCCGGATGGGTCCGGGCGAATTCGGACAGCAGGCGTGGCAGGTGGGCCGTGGCAAAGTCTTCAGGCACCCCCAGCCGCACCAGCCCAGCCATTTGCGGCTCGCGCGCCCTGGCGACCAGTTCATCGTTGAGCGCCAGCAGGCGGCGGGCCTGATCGAGCACCAGTTCGCCCTCGCCGGTCAGCGTCACCAGCCGCGGGCTGCGTTCCAGCAGCCGGACCCCCAATTGCTGCTCCAGCCGCTTGATCTGGAGCGAGACGGCGGACTGGCTGCGCAGCAGGCGCTGGGCCGCGGCGGTAAAACTGGCGGTCTCTGCCACGGCGACAAAGGCGCGCAGGCAATCGGGATCGAGGTTTGGCTGCATGATTACGATTCGTAATAGATAGATCGCGAACAATCAATTTGAAGAATGCTGTGTCGAGCGCCAGTTGCGGGGCACGCCCATCCCCCAGGAGAACATGACATGGCCACGATCGCCCCCTCGCCCCGCTCCGCGTCCGGCCAGCCGGCCGAACCCGCCGTTGCCACGATTGCCGTCGCCCACGGTGACGGGATCGGGCCGGAGATCATGGACGCGACCTTGCGCGTGTTGGAAGCCGCCGGCGCGCGTCTGCACTGCCTGCCGCTCGAACTGGGCGAGGCGGTCTATCGCGCCGGCCACAGCGCCGGGATCACCAGCAAGGGCTGGGAGACGATCGCGCAGGCCGACGCGATCCTCAAGGCACCGATCACCACCCCGCTTGGCAGTGGCTACAAGAGCCTCAACGTTACGCTGCGCAAGACGCTGGGCCTGTTTGCCAATGTCCGGCCAACCCGCGCCTACGCGCCCTTCGTGCCGACCCTGCACCCTCTGCTTGACGTGGTGATCGTCCGCGAGAACGAGGAGGACCTCTAC
>DKII01000118.1:1470-1918 GCA_002454125.1 Novosphingobium sp. UBA6722 | reverse complement strand
CGCCGGGATCGAGCACCGCCAGACTGACGAGGTCTACCAGTGTCTCAAGCTGGTCAGCCGCCCGGGCTGCGAGCGGATCGTGCGCCACGCCTTCGAATTCGCCCGCGCCAATGGCCGCCGAAAGGTGACCTGCCTGACCAAGAGCAACATCATGAAGCTGACCGATGGGCTGTTCCAGCAGGTCTTCACCGAGATCGGCCGCGAGTACCCAGAGATCGCGCAGGACCACATGATCATCGATATCGGCGCAGCGCGCCTCGCCGCGCGGCCGCAGGAATTCGACGTGGTGGTGACGAGCAACCTGTATGGCGACATCGTCTCGGACATCGTCGCGGAAGTCGCCGGCTCGGTCGGGCTGGGCGCCTCGGCCAACATCGGCAGGCGTAGCGCCATGTTCGAGGCGATCCACGGCTCGGCCCCGGACATTGCCGGGCAGGGCGTGGCCAAC
>DKII01000118.1:324-1405 GCA_002454125.1 Novosphingobium sp. UBA6722 | reverse complement strand
TGCCGGGCAGGGCGTGGCCAACCCTTCGGGCCTGCTACTCGCCGCAGTGATGATGCTGGTTCATCTTGGCCAGGGCGATGTGGCCGCAAAGGTTCACAATGCCTGGCTCAGGACAATCGAAGACGGCGTGCATCCGGCAGACATCTTCCGCGCCGGGCAATCGGCCGAACGGGCCGGGACCGAAGCCTTTGCCGATGCCGTGATTGCCCGGCTGGGCCAGCTGCCGCAGCAGCTTGAAGCGGTCAGCTATGCCAATGGCCCGGCCCGCTCCATCACCGAACAGACCGCTGTGCCGGCGGCGCGCGCGGAAAAGACCCTGGTCGGGATCGACGTCTTCGTCGACGCGCTCGACCGGCCGGAGGAACTGGCCGCCAGGCTTGAGGTCGCCGTCGGTCCGCTGGTGCCGCTGGTCATGATCACCAATCGCGGGGTCAAGGTCTGGCCGGCCGGTCATGCCGAGACGCTGTGTACCGATCACTGGCGCTGCCGCTTCCAGGCCGCGCCGGGCAAGGCCTTCAACCCGGCCATGGTGGTCGAACTGCTGCGCCGCCTGGCGGCAGCCGGGATCCCCTTCATCAAGACCGAACAGCTTTACCTGTTCGACGGTCAACCGGGCTTTTCACTGGGCCAGGGCCAGTAACCTGCAGGAATCAGACAGTATGGCCGGGCCGGCTGCATCCGAAGCGAAGCAATCGGCGACAGTAGTTCTGAGCCATGCCGCGCGCCACGCAGGCCAATTGCAGCCGCAGCGCGGCCACCGGCCTTGACCCGCGTCACGGCCTAGAACGTCCGAAACGGACATAACGCGGTTCGTCACTCTGCCGCGCTGACTGGCAGCATCCCAGCAAGAGGTCCGACCCGGATTCGGGGCAGGCACGGACCGCTGGAGCAAATGATGGCGGATGCAGTCGGGCTGAGTCAGCTGGTCGGAGCCGTGGCCGGAGCGATCGTCGATGCGCAGGCGCTGGTCGAGCAGCGCTTTATCCGGCAGGTCAGCCGCTATTTCGATCCGCAGGGCAACCCGCTGTGCCTTTCGATCAAGATGCCGCGCCCCGGCAGCGGTAGCGACGAGCTACAGATC
>DKII01000118.1:0-255 GCA_002454125.1 Novosphingobium sp. UBA6722 | reverse complement strand
GCCTGCCGCTGCTTTCGCTGGCCGAAAGCTCGATGCTGGCGATCAAGGATCTGCGGATCGACCTGGATGTCGAACTGGGCAGCATCATCGATACCGACCCCGGAACCGGTACTGGAACCGGCTCGGGAACTACCGGCGGCACCCCGACCGCCGCCGGCGGGGCGCCGGGCGCTGCGCTGGACCTGGCTGCCTATGCCCCGGCCCAGGGCTTCCGCAGCGCCGGCGCCCCGATCGACATCCCCGTTGCCACTGCCG
>DKII01000039.1 GCA_002454125.1 Novosphingobium sp. UBA6722 | reverse complement strand
GGGCGGCTCTGCCCTTCGGAGGCGGCAAAGCTGACATCGCCGGTGCCATCAAAGGTCTTGCCGCCCGGGTTGGCCGGGGCGGACTTGTACGGTTCGGCCGGTGCGGCGACGACGCTGCCATCGGCCACCAGTTCGGGATCGGGGCCGCGATTGGTGAACCACCAGATCCCGCCAACCACCGCCGCCAAGATTGCCAGACCGCCGAGGAACATGGCGAGCAGCCGGCTCGTATCATAGCCTTCATAGTCGCCGCCGTCGTCGTCTTCCCCGCTTTCGAGCCAGGGCAGGCGCTCATCCGGGGCGTCCAGTTCCAGCTGTTCGGTCTCGAGCCGGTCCTCGTCGTGCTCGTCCCAGTCGTGCCCTTCCGGCTCGTGCCCGTCGCGGCGATCGTCCATAGCCCCCATCACATTTCCTCCACCGCCTCGACGCCAAGGAGCGCGAGACCATTGCGGACAAGTTGCCCGATTTGCGTGGCAAGATAAAGCCTTGCGGAAGTAAGTGCGGCGTCCTGTGCCACGATGAAGCGCTTTTCCGGCCGGTCGTTCCCGACATTCCAGTAGGCGTGGAAGGCCGCCGCAAGGTCATGCAGGAAGAAGGCAACCCGGTGTGGTTCACGCGCCACGGCGGCGGCTTCGACCAGGCGCGGGAACTGTGCCGCCAGCTTGATCAGGCCCAGTTCTTCCTCACCCAAGCGGTCAAGCGCGGCATCGTCCGGCGCAAAGCCCTCGGCCGCGCCCTTGCGCAGGGTCGAGCGGATCCGGGCGTGGGCGTACTGGACGTAGAATACCGGGTTGTCCTTCGAGGCTTCGACCACCTTGTCGAAATCGAAGTCCATCTGCGCATCGGGCTTGCGGGTCAGCATGGTGAAGCGGACCACGTCCTTGCCGACCATCTCGACAACGTCAGCCAGCGTCACGAAGTTGCCCGCGCGCTTTGACATTTTGAACGGCTGGCCGCCCTTCATCAGCTGGACCATCTGCACCAGCTTGACCTCGAACGGCGTCGGTTTGCCCTCAGCCCCGGTCATGGCAGCGACGGCAGCCTTGATCCGCTTGACCGTGCCGGCATGGTCCGCGCCCCAGATATCGACTAGTGCGTCAGCGCTCTGCGCCTTCTGGAAGTGATAGGCGAGATCGGCGCCGAAATATGTCCATTCGCCCGTGCTCTTCTTGATCGGGCGGTCCTGATCATCGCCGAACTTGGTCGAGCGGAACAGCGGCAGCACAACCGGCTCCCAGTCCTCGGGCGTCTTGCCCTTGGGCGCTTCGAGGTGGCCGTCATAGACCAGATCGTGCGCGCGGAGCCACTTTTCGGCCTCGTCCGGCTTGCCGGCAGCCTGCAGTTCGGCCTCGGACGAGAAGAGGTCATGATGAATGCCGAGCAGCGCGAGGTCGGCCTTGATCATCTCGAGCATGGCAGCAACCGCGCGCGTGCGGAACGGGACGAGCCAGTCAGCCTCGGGTGCCTTGGCGTACGTGTCGCCAAATTCGGCGGCGAGTGCCTGGCCGACCGGGATCAGGTACTCGCCCGGATAGAGCCCCTCGGGAATGTCGCCGACAGCTTCGCCAAGCGCTTCGCGGTAGCGGACGTGGGCCGAGCGAGCGAGGACATCGACCTGGGCGCCCGCATCGTTGACATAGTATTCGCGGATCACCTTGTGGCCGGCGAATTCCAGCAGCGTTGCCAGCGCATCGCCCACCACCGCGCCGCGGCAGTGGCCCATGTGCATCGGCCCGGTCGGGTTGGCCGAGACATATTCGACGTTGACCGTGCTGCCCTGCCCCATGGTCGAACGGCCGTAATCACCGCCAAGCGCGGCAATCGCCCGCAGTTCGGCAATCCAGGCGGCGGCATCGACGCGCAGGTTGATGAAGCCCGGGCCGGCGATTTCTGCACTGGCCACGCCCGGCACCTTGGTCAGTTCGGCAACCAGCAGTTCGGCCAGGGCGCGCGGGTTCAGGCCGGCGGGCTTGGCCAGCACCATGGCGGCGTTGGTGGCGAGATCGCCGTGCGAGGGATCGCGTGGCGGCTCTACCGCAACAGCCGCGCGGTTAAGGCCGTCCGGCAGGGTTCCGGCGGCTTCAAGCGCATCGAGCGCAGCGGCAATATGGCCGGCAAAGGCGGCGTGAATGGTCAAGGCAGCAGTCATGGCGCGCCGGTTAGACGGTTTGCGCCGGAATTGAAACCTTCGCGCGCCCCAAGGGCGGCGATCAGCGCGTGGCGTTGTAGGTCAGCTGGTCCTGGCTGAGCTGGAAGCCGACGAGTACCTCAAAGGTGGCGCGGGCAACGGCCGCCTTCACTTCGGGGCGCGAAAGCGGATCGACCGCCGCATCGGCATCGCCGGCCTTGCGCTTGCGGGTGATCTGTTCGCGGATATCGGCGGGCAGGCTGGCTTCGGCCTTGTCGACATAGGCGCTGGCCGAGCCGCTGACCTGGGCGCGTTCCTGGCCATCGGCAAAGTTGATCGTGACCGATCCAACCCGCTTCGAAATCACCGCGGTCCCGCCGCGCAGCACGGTGACGAAATAGGGCAGCGTGACCGAGCGGGCGCCGCGCACATCGGTGCGGCGGGCCAGCACGTCAAACGTCGCGGCGGTAAAGACCTTCTCGCCCGTTTCGTTGCAGGTCGAGCGGACATTGGTCAGCGCGCCGACCACGTCGATGTTGTCGGCCGTGGCCGCCCCGGGCGTACGGAACAGGGTAATGTCGCCGGTATAGTCCGGCACGCCAACGGCGGGGCAGGCGCTGCGCACGGCGGTGATGCCGACGCCTTCATCGACCACCAGGTCCCCCGTCCCGCGGCACCCGGCAAGGGCAGCGGCAATGGCAACGGCGGCATAGAGGCGGGTGCGAGGCGTCATTCTGGCAGGTTCCTGTCCTTGGGCAGAACTTGCCCTAGCGGCGTCAATGCCAAAACGCTAGGGGGGCGAACATGAACGCGCCCTTTCCGCAGCCGGGCAAACCGGCCCTTCGCCTTCTGCTCGCCGCCCCGCGCGGCTTCTGCGCCGGGGTCGACCGTGCGATCGAGATCGTCGAGCGCGCGCTGACCCGCTATGGCGCGCCGGTCTATGTCCGGCACGAGATCGTGCATAACCGCTTCGTGGTCGACGGGCTGCGCGACAAAGGCGCGATCTTCGTCGAGGAGCTGGACGAAGTGCCCGATGGCGCCCCGGTGGTGTTCAGCGCCCACGGCGTGCCCAAGTCGGTCCCCGCCAATGCAACCGAGCGCGGGCTGGACTGGCTTGATGCCACCTGCCCGCTGGTCAGCAAGGTCCACCGCCAGGCCGAACGCCAGATTGAGGCCGGGCGCCACATCCTGTTCATCGGCCACAAGGGCCACCCGGAAGTGATCGGCACCTTCGGCCAGGTCCCCGAAGGCACGATTACGCTGGTCGAGACGCTGGAAGACGTCGCCGCATTGGACTTTCCCGCCGATGCTGCGCTCTCGTTCCTGACCCAGACCACCCTGTCGGTGGACGACACGGCAGAAATCGTTGCCGCGCTGCGCGCCCGCTATCCCGGGATTGCCGGCCCCAAGGCCGAAGACATCTGTTACGCCACCTCCAACCGTCAGGCCGCAGTCAAGGCGATTGCCGAGGAATGCCAGCTGGTGCTGGTGATCGGTGCGCCCAACAGCTCCAACTCGCTGCGGCTGGTCGAAGTGGCCCAGCGCTGCGGTGCGACCGCGCACCTGATCCAGCGCGGCAGCGAGATCGACGAAGCCTGGTTTGCCGGGGTCGAGACCATGGGCCTCACCGCCGGGGCCTCGGCTCCCGAAACGCTGGTGCAGGAAGTGATCGACCGGATTGGCGAATTCCGCACGGTCGCGGTCGAACAGGTTGTTACCGCTGAGGAAAAGATCGTCTTCAAGCTGCCGCGGCAACTGGCGGATTAAGGCGCTGGCGTGGCGGTTTACACCCACCTTGGGGCGGAAGTGCTGGGCCAGTTGGTGGCCGAATTCGATGTTGGTGAACTGACCTCGGTCAAGGGCATTGCCGAGGGGATTTCCAACAGCAACTGGCTGGTCGAAACGACTGGCAAGGACGGGGCCGGCGCGCGCTTCATCCTGACCATGTACGAATACCGGATCGAGGTGGAAGACCTGCCGTTCTTCCTCTCCCTGCTCGATCACCTCTCGGCCCGGGGCTGCCCGGTGCCGCGCACGATCCATGACCGCCAGGGCAATCTCTATCGCCTGCTCGATGGCAAGGCCGTGGCGCTGATCGAATTCCTGCCGGGGGTCTCGGTTAGTGCGCCGACGCCCGGTCAGGCCCACGCCGTGGGCCGCGCGCTGGCACAGATGCAGTTGGCCGCCGCCGATTTTGCCGGCGTGCGGGAGAATGCGATGGGCCGGGCCGAATGGCAGCGACTGGCGCGGGAATGCGGGCCGGAGGGCCTGGCCGAGATCGACCCGGGCTTTGCCGAGCTGGTGGCGCGCGAACTTCCCGCCGTGCTGGCTGACTGGCCCGACGGCCTGCCGCGCGGGACCATCCACGCCGACCTGTTCCCGGACAACGTGCTGATGCTGGGCTATCAAGTGACCGGGCTGATCGACTTCTACTTCGCCTGTACCGACCTGTTTGCCTATGACCTGGCAGTGACGCACGCTGCCTGGTGCTTTTCCAATGATGGCAAGTACTTCGATCGGGCACTGTCGGCAGCTTTGATCGCCGGTTACGAGGAAGTGCGCCCGCTTTCCGAGGCCGAGCGCAGCGCCCTGCCCTTGCTGGCGCGCGGGGCCGCCTTGCGCTTTGCCCTGACCCGCGCCTGGGACTGGGTCAACACCCCGGCCGATGCACTCGTCACCCGCAAGGACCCGCTGGCCTTCGCCCGGCGCCTGGAATTCTACGCCGATCCCGCCAATGCTGCCGTCTTTGCCGCCGCATGAAGCGGATCGAGGCCTTCACCGATGGTGCCTGCAAGGGCAATCCCGGACCCGGCGGCTGGGGCGTGGTGCTGCGGATGGGGCAGCATGAGCGGGAAATGTCGGGCCACGAAGCCCACACCACCAACAACCGGATGGAACTGACCGCGGTGATCCGCGCGCTCGATGCGCTGAAGGAGCCGTGCCACGTCGCGCTGCACACCGACAGCCGCTATGTGATCGACGGGATCACCAAGTGGATCTTCGGCTGGCAGAAGAACGGCTGGATCAATTCACAGAAGAAGCCGGTGCTGAATGCCGATCTGTGGCAGCAGCTGCTGGAATCGCACAAGCGCCACCGGATCGACTGGATCTGGGTAAAGGGCCACGATGGCCACCCGGAAAACGAAAGGGCCGACCGCCTTGCCAGCGATGCGGCCCTTTCGGTCAAGCAGGCTTAGCCGGCGGTCGTATCGACCACTTCGGCGCCCGGGCCGTTCTTCAGGATCGATTCGATCGCGTTCTTGGCGCTGGCCTTGCTGCTGTAGCCTTCGGTCCAGAAGATCGTTTCCGAATTGTAGCAGAAATAGGCGACGAACTCGCCCGCCTTGTTCTTACGGATTTCAAAACGGTGTGCCATGTCGGGTATACCTCCCAGGATTGCGACGACTTGCGCAGCCTAGCGCTAAATCCGTGATTCGCTAGCGAAACCGTCGCGGGTCATAAGGCGCAGGATCGACTGCGGCGGAAACCCGCCCCAACAGCAGCGCGCAGGCCAGGTCAGCGGCGGCCGGCGCGGTCTGGATCCCGAACCCGCCCTGCCCGGCAAACCAGAAGAAGCCCGGCTGAGCGGGATCGAAGCCGTAAACCGGCAGCCGGTCCGACGCGAAGGAACGCAAGCCGGCCCAGCGATGCTCGATCCGGGTGATCGGCCAATCGACGACATGCTCGAACCGGTCGATCGCCAGGGCGACGTCCAGCTCCTCGGGCGCGGCATCGCAGGGCGGACTGAGCGTCTCGTCATGCGGGCTCAGCCACAGGCGGCCGGCTTCCGGTTTGAAATAGAACAACCCATCAATCCCCAGCACCAGCGGCAGATCCGCGGGCGGCCCTTCGGCAAGCCGCAGCTGCGCGACCGTGCGGCGATAGGGCTGCACGCCCAGCGGTCGCACCCCGGCCAGCTGCGCCACCGGATCGGCCCAGGCCCCGGCGGCATTGACCAGCACATCGGCCTGCGCCGTGCGGCCATCAGCCAGCGTGAGCTGCCAAGCGCCGGCATGGCGCTCGGCCCGTGTCAGCTCCGCCCGGGTCCACAGCTCCGCCCCGCCTTGCCGCGTGGCGGCGAGCCAGTGCTGGTGCAGCCCGGCCACGTCGATATCGCAACAATCGGGTTCATAGGCACCGACCACCCATTCAGGCTTAAGCCCCGGCAGCCGGGCTTCGAGCGCGGCGCGGTCAAGATCGTCGACCCGCACGCCAAGTGCCCGAAATTCCGTGGCAAAGGCCGCCAGCTCCGCCAGCTCGTCCTGCCGCGCCAGGGTCAGCGCGCCGCGCGGGCTGAGGAAACCGTGTTCATGGAGGAACGGGCCCGAGGCGGTGGTCAGCGGCTGGACCTGCGGCCCGCCATAACTCTCGGTCCAGAAGGCGGCCGAGCGCCCGGTCGAATGGTAGCCAGGGCGATCCTCAGCCTCCAGCAGCAGCACCCGGCCATGCGCTGCGAGCCCTGCCGCCACCGAAGCGCCGGCGATCCCCGCCCCGACAATCGCGAAATCGAACCGGGCGCTCATGCGGAAACCTTGGCCAGAAAGGCATCGATCCGGGCCAGCGCTTCGAGCCGGACAGGATCAGCCTCGCGCAGGATTTCGTGCCGGGCGCGCTCGCCGAAATTGACCAGTTCACAGTGCGGCAGGTGGGCAGCGGCACGGGCGCTGGCCTTGTAGCTGACCAGAGCATCCTGGTCGGTCGCCAGCAACAGCACCGGCTGGCGAACCTGCGCCAGCACTTCGGGCCGCGCCAGNNATCGTGACGCGCGGCAAGCAGCAGGACAGGCACATCAACCGCCTCGAGAGTGCCCGGCGCATCCAGTGCGAGCATCGAGGCATAGGCGCGCTCGACCCAGAGCCAGGAGCCCGGCCCCATCACCACTTCGGGCCGCATCTCGCGCCACCACAGCTCGTCGGCATAGCGTTCGGGATCGTGCGTCAGCAGATCGCCGCGGCTGTCTGGCGGCTGGCCGGGCTTCTCGCTCCATTTCCAGGCCGGTCGGGCCGGATCGCCCAGCCGGCACATCAGCCGCGCCACGCCGTGCATCAGCCAGTCGGGCATGTTGCCATCGCGCAGCCCCAGCATCGGCGCGCAGAGCACCAGCGCCGCCGGATCGATCGCGCCCTCTGCCGCTGCGCGCAGGGCCAGGTGTCCGCCCATCGAATGGCCGATGGCGATCCGCGGGCCGCTGACCGTGGCCGACCAGTCGCGCCACAAGGCGGCAAGGTCTGCCACCCAGGTGCCATAATCGTCGATATGGCCGGTAAAGGGATCCTTGCCCAGGCGGCCCGACCCGCCCTGACCGCGCCAGTCAAAGGCGGTTAACGTCCACCCCCGGGCATGCCAGTGGGCCAGCGCCTCAAGGTACTTTTCATAAAAGTCCCCGCGCCCGCCCATGAACAGGATTGCGCCGCGCGGGTTCGCCTGGTGCCAGTCGATCCGGCGGATTGTGTGGCCATCGGGCGCAATCCAGCGGCTTTCTGCGGCTTCGGCTGGAATTACCCGGCGATCGAACGCGGCGGACATGTGGCTAATTCGAGCCTCTTTACCTTGGTTACTTTTTGGTAAGCCCTGCCCTGTATCCATGCCCTCAATTCCAGGGGGCGGGCAATGCCGAACGTCGAATTTCAATACGTACTGCTGGGGGCCTTGGCAATCGCGCTGGTGGTTGCCGCCTTTACCGATATCCGCCGTCGTCAGATCGACAACTGGCTCAACGCCGCGATCGCGCTGGGCGCGCCGCTCTACTGGTGGGCCAGCGGGCTCAGCCTGTGGCCGGGCGTGGCCTGGCAGCTGGGTATCGCCGTGGTTACCTTTGCGATCTGTGCCGGCCTGTTCGCGCTGCGCGCCATGGGCGGCGGTGACGTCAAGCTGCTCTCGGCCCTCGCGCTGTGGATCGCCCCGGCCTGGTTCCTCAAGCTGGTAATCATGATGTCGCTGCTGGGCGGTCTGCTGACCGTGGTCCTGGCAGTCTGGCACAGCATGCGCGGGCGGCGTGACCGGCTCGCAATTCCTTATGGCGTAGCGATTTCCACCGCCGGCCTGTGGGCCCTGGCCAGCCAATTTCTGCCCGCGGCGCAGTCCGCGGCAGCGGTCGGCTGACGGGGTGGAACCGGATTTTAACCATTTCACACCGATAACGTTTTCGATCTTGGTGTTTTTCTAGGGGGCTTACAGAGCCATGGATAAGAAGAAGCTGATGTTGCTGCTTGGCGCGCTGGTCGTTGCGATCGGCACGGCCATGGCTGCGCGAACCCTGTTCGCCGGGGCTTCTGCCCCCAAGGCGGAAGCGGCGCAGGTCCCGCAAGGTCCGAAGGTCCTGGTGGCGCAGCGCGCGCTGCCGGTCGGCACGATCATCACGGCCGATTCGATCTCTTTCCAGGCCTGGCCGAAGGAGATGATTCAGGACGCCTACTTCCTTGATGGCGAAGCCGACATGAACAAGCTGCTCGGCACCGTGGTGCGCTATCCGGTGACCGCCGGCCAGCCGGTGACCCAGGGCGCGCTCGTTTCGCCTGGTGACCGCGGCTTCCTTGCTGCGGCGCTTGGCCCGGGCATGCGCGCCGTGACCATCCCGGTTTCGGCCCGCACCGGCGTGGCCGGCTTCGTCTTCCCGGGTGACCATGTTGACCTGGTGCTGACCCAGACTGTTCGCGGCAACGACGGTGGCAGCAGCGGCACACTCAAGGCCGCAGAAACCATCCTCCGCAATGTTCGCGTGCTCGCCACCGACCAGTCGACCGAGACGGAAATCGTCGAAGGCAAGACCGTGGTTCGCGGCTTCCGCTCGATCACGGTCGAAGTGACGCCGAAGATCGCCGAGAAGGTCGCCGTGGCGCAGACCATCGGCACGATCAGCCTGGCGCTGCGCAGCCTGGCCGATAACCAGGCCGAGCTTGATCAGGCGATTGCCAGCGGCACCGTCAAGGTTCCGGCCGGCGCGACCAAGGAACAGGAAGAAAAGCTGATCGGCCAGGCGATGAACCGCCCGATCGACGGCGCCACCACCTTCGTTACCGGCGGCGACGTCTCGCGCTTCCAGCGCCGCACCGTTGCCTCGGCACCGATGGCACCGCGCACGGTAACCGCTTCGGCTCCCGCTGGTGGACCGGCCTTCGCCGCCGCACCGCAGGGCCCGGTGGTCCGCGTGACCCGCGGCAAGAACACCTCTGTCGAACAGGTCGGGAGGCGCTGAGATGACCCGTAACGCCAACCTCGCCGCGACCGTCCTGAAGAAAGGCAATCCGATGAAGCGCCTTGTTACCACCCTGCTGAGCGCGAGCTGCATGCTGGCCCCGCTGGCCCTGGTTTCCGCTCCGGCGGCCCACGCCCAGTCGATGACCCGCCCGGCCAACGATGTCGTGCTGTCGATCGGCAAGGGCCAGCTGGTCACGATCGGCGGCAATATGGCCGACGTGTTCGTCGCCAATGACTCGGTTGCCGATGTCCAGGTGAAATCGCAGCGTCAGCTCTATGTCTTCGGCAAGGCCGGCGGCGAGACCACGGTCTATGCCAGCAATGCGGCCGGCGACATCATCTGGTCGGCCAACGTCCGCGTCGGCTCGAACATCGACAGCGTCGATCAGATGCTGCGCATGGCCATGCCCGACGCCAAGGTGGCCGTCTCCACCATGGGGACCAACACCTTCCTACTGACCGGCACCGTGTCCTCGCCCGAGGATGCCGCTGAAGCCGCCCGACTGGTCAATGCCTTCGTCGGCAAGGAAGCCAACGTGATTACCCGGCTGAAGACCGCGACGCCGCTGCAGGTCAACCTGCGCGTCAAGTTTGCCGAAGTCAGCCGCTCGCTGGTCAAGCAGATTGGCGCCAACCTGACCTCGGTCGACGATTCGGGCGGGTTCAAGTTCGGCATCGGCCAGGGCCAATCCTTCAAGCAGGTTGCCCCTTCGCAGTTGGTGGTTGACCCCGTCACCGGTGCGGTCACCCGCACCCCGATGGGACCCCTCGCCGTTGGCAACAACTACAAGGGCGAAGGCTACAACATCATCAACCAGATCGCGACCGGGACCACTATCGCCGGGGCCGGACGGCTGTTCGGCATGGACGTGCTGGGCGCCCTGGACCTGGGTGAATCGCTTGGCCTGGTGACCAGCCTGTCGGAACCGAACCTGACCGCGCTGTCGGGCGAAACGGCTGACTTCCTGGCGGGCGGTGAATATCCGATCCCGATCAGCCAGGGCCTGGGTTCGACCTCGGTTGAATACAAGCGCTTCGGCGTCAGCCTGGCCTATACCCCGACGGTTCTCGCCAATGGCCGGATCTCGCTGCGGGTCCGCCCGGAAGTGTCCGAGCTGTCGAGCCAGGGTTCGATCACGCTCAACGGTTTCAACGTGCCGGCACTGACCGTGCGCCGCGCCGAAACCACGATCGAACTGGGTTCGGGTCAGAGCTTCATGATCGCCGGGCTGATGGGCAACTCTGCGCAGAATACGGTGAAGAAGATGCCCGGCGCCGGCGATATCCCGATCCTGGGTTCGCTGTTCCGCTCGACCAACTTCCAGCGTGGTGAAACCGAGCTGGTAATCGTGGTGACGCCTTACCTGGTCAACCCGGTCGACGCCAACGACATCAAGCTGCCGACCGATGGCTACCAAAGCCCGAACGACATCCAGCGGATCTTTGGCAACCAGGAAAACAACGGCAAGTCCGGTGTCAGCCGGCCGCTGCCCTCGGCCGCGCCGGCCAGTGCCCCAGCCCCCAAGGTGGGTGAACTGGACACGCCGCCGGTGGTCCGTCCGGTTGATGACAAGCGTTCGAAGAAGAAGTCGCGCACCGCAGCTGCCGAAGCTGCCACGCCCGGCTTCAGCATGAACTGAGAGAGGTGATGACCATGCGTAGCAATCAGACCCGCAAGGCGCTTGGCGCCACCATCGCCCTCTCGCTGAGCACCCTGCTCGCCGGCTGCGGCGGCATGGCTCAGAACGCGCAGTTGGAAAGCGTCCACCAGCCGGTGGTCAGCCGGACCAACTACACGCTCGACGTGACGACCAACCCGGGCGGTCTTTCGCTCCCCGAAGCTCGCCGCCTGGCCGGCTGGTTCGAAGCGATGGACCTGCGTTATGGTGACCGGATCTCGATCGACGATCCGCTCTCCAGCGGCGCGACCCGCGCTGCAGTGGAAGCTGTTGCCGGCCGCTTCGGCCTGCTGGTCGGCGATACGGCACCGGTTACCCCTGGCGCTGTCAGCGCAGGCACTGCGCGGGTGATCGTGACCCGAGCTTCGGCTACGGTTCCGGGTTGCCCGGACTGGTCGGCCAAGTCGGACACAAACTTCAAGAACGCCACCAGCACCAACTATGGCTGCGCCTCGAATGCCAACCTGGCGGCGATGGTGGCTGATCCTGAGCATCTGTTGAAAGGCGCCAACACGACCGGCCGCACTGTCGTGATGAGCAGCAACAAGGCCATTGAATCCTATCGAGACGCCAAGCCCACGGGCGAAGACGGCCTCAAGGAAAACAATACCCAGAAGAAAGGCCAGTAAGCCATGAATGCTCCCTGGAAGCCCGGCGCGTCCGGCAATCGTGACGCCTTCAGTGCCTATATCTGCGACGATGCCGCGCTTGATGTCCTGCGTCCGGTCGTGATCGAGATGGGCTGGCAGCCCGAGAAGTGCAACAAGGGTGGCCTGCGCAACGCGGTCCAGTCGCTGTCGATCTCGGCCAGCCCGAACATCCTGATGGTCGACCTGTCGGAAAGCGGCGACCCGTTGAGCGATATCAACGCCCTGGCCGAGGTCTGCGAACCCGGCACGGTGGTGATCGCGATCGGCCAGGTCAACGACGTGCGCCTCTATCGCGACCTCCTTGGCAGCGGGATCCAGGATTACCTCCTGAAGCCGCTCTCGCCCGGTCAGGTCCGTGACGCGCTGGTCAATGCCCAGACGGTCTTCGCCTCGCCCAAGGCGCACGATCCGGCCGCGGCCAAGAAGCATGTCTCGGTGGCCGTGCTCGGCACCCGCGGCGGCGTCGGCGCCTCGACCATCGCAACCTCGCTCGCCTGGCTTTACAGCGGCGATGAAAAGCAGCCGACTGCCCTGCTCGATCTGGACATCCATTTCGGCACCGGCGCGCTGGCGCTTGACCTCGAGCCGGGCCGCGGCCTGACCGATGCGATCGAGAACCCCAGCCGCATCGATGGCCTGTTCATCGAACGCGCGATGATCCGCGCCAACGATCACCTGGCGATCCTTTCGGCCGAAGCACCGATCAATTCGCCGCTGATGACCGACGGCGCCGCCTTCATCCAGCTGCAGGAAGAATTCCGGCAGGCTTTCGAGATGACGGTGATCGATCTGCCGCGCAACATGCTGATCAACTTCCCGCACTTGCTGAACGATGTGAACGTCGTGCTGCTGGTTACGGAAATGACCCTGGCCGGCGCGCGCGATGCAATCCGCGTGCTGTCCTGGCTGAAGAGCAACGCGCCGCACGTCCAGACGATCGTGGTGGCCAACAAGGTGCTGCCCGGCACTGGCGAGATCAGCAAGGCCGATTTCGAGGCCTCGATCGAGCGCAAGATCGGCTTTACCATTCCCTATGACGCCAAGGCCGCGGCCAATGCCGCCAAGCTGGGCCAGACCTTTGCCGATGCGAACCGCTCGACCAAGGCCGGCAGCGTCATCCGCGAGATCGCCAAGTCGGTCCACGGCGTGGGTGATGGCGAAGCGGTGGACGATGCGATCAAGCCCAAGTCGTCGCTGCTCGGCAAGTTCGACCTCAAGTCGCTGCTGCCCAAGAAGACCGCAAAGGAACCGGCCCAGGCCTGAGCCTGACCCGACCTTGCAGATTCACTCTTTGAAGAAGGCCTGACCCGTCAATGGACATCACCCAACTGCTGCTGATCGCCGTGGGCCTGATGGCATTCATGGTACTTGGCTATATGGGCTTTGCCGGACCGTCGCCCGCAAAGGAAGCGGCTCGCCGCCTCCAGGGGCTGCGCTATCGCCATTCCGACAGCACGGTCGACAAGGTGGAAGCCCAGCTCAAGAAGGCCGTGGCCGCGCGCAAGCCGAAGATGCACCAGATCGCGGGTTCGGAAAGCCGGGTCGCGGCGTTGATGATGCGGCTCCACCGCACCGGCAAGGGCTGGACGCTGAGCCAGTATGTCTACGCCTCGGGCGGCCTTGCCTTGGTGGTTGCGCTGCTGATGTTCCTCAAGACGGGCGCTGCGGCACTGTCCCTGGGCATTGGCCTGATGGTTGGTGCGGGGCTGCCGCATTTCGTGGTCGGCTTCTTCATCAGCCGCCGCACCAACGCCTTTACCGCCAAGTTTCCTGACGCCATCGAACTGCTGGTTCGCGGCCTGCGTTCGGGTCTGCCGGTGACGGAAACGCTGGGCGTGGTCGCAACCGAAGTTCCCGGTCCGGTGGGTGAGGAATTCAAGCAGGTGACCGAGCGGATCAAGATCGGCAAGACCATGGAGGACTCGCTCCAGGAAACGGCCGACCGCCTGAACACGCCGGAATTCAGCTTCTTCTGCATCACGCTGGCGATCCAGCGGGAAACCGGCGGCAACCTGGCCGAGACACTCTCGAACCTCGCCGACGTGCTGCGCAAGCGCGCCCAGATGAAGCTCAAGATCAAGGCGATGAGCTCTGAATCCAAGGCTTCGGCCTATATCGTGGGTGCACTGCCGTTCATCGTGTTCATTATGATCTACATGATCAACCCGAAGTACCTCGGCGGCTTCTTCACCGACGATCGCCTGATCGTGACCGGTCTGGGCGGCCTGACCTGGATGTCGATCGGCGCCTTCATCATGGCCAAGATGGTCAGCTTCGAAATCTGAGCTGGGACAGGAACAGGACATGATGAATACCCCTCCCGGTCCCACGCTGCTCGGCGTTGACGTCATCTGGGTCGGCTCGATCCTGGCGGGTCTGGCAGCTGCAGCGGTGCTGTTTGCCATCTATACGGCCGTCACGATCCGCGATCCGATGGCCAAGCGGGTCAAGTCGCTCAACGAGCGGCGTGACCAGCTGAAGAGCGGCATCATCACCCAGACCGCCAAGAAGCGCGCATCGCTGGTCCGGAAGAATGAGACCGCCGACAAGATGCGGGACACGCTGTCTTCGCTCAAGGTTCTGCAGCAAAGCCAGCTCGAGGCGATCCAGCAGAAGCTGGCGCAAGCCGGGATCCGCAAGAAGGAACTCGGCATCGTCGTGATCTTCGCGCGGATGGTCTTGCCGATCGTCCTGGGCGGGATCGTCGGCTTCGTGGTCTATGGCATCAACTACTTCCCGGAATGGGGCGGGATGAAGAGGCTGATGGCCTTCGCTGCGGCGGTTGGCCTGGGCTACAAGGGCCCCGAGCTTTACATCGGCAATATCATTTCCAAGCGTACCGACGCGATCCGCAAGGGCCTGCCCGACGCGCTCGACCTGCTGGTGATCTGCGCCGAAGCCGGTCTGACCGTCGACGCCGCGTTCAACCGCGTGGCGCGCGAACTGGGCCGGGCCTATCCGGAACTGGGTGACGAATTCGCGCTGACCGCGATCGAGCTGTCGTTCCTCAGCGAGCGCCGCCAGGCATTCGAAAACCTCGCCTGGCGCGTCAATCTGGAAGCGGTCAAGGGCGTGACCACCACCATGGTCCAGACCGAACGCTATGGTACGCCGCTGGCCTCGGCCCTGCGCGTACTCTCGGCCGAATTCCGCAACGAGCGCATGATGCGAGCCGAAGAAAAGGCCGCGCGCCTGCCGGCGATCATGACCGTGCCGCTGATCCTGTTCATTCTGCCGGTGCTGTTCGTCGTCATTCTTGGCCCGGCAGCCTGCTCGATCGCCGACGCCTTCTCGAGCAACGGCCCGGTCAAGGGCGGCGGCGGCTAAGGCCTCCTGTCAGGGTGGGGTACCCGTACCGGGCCGGTTCTCCGAAGGGAGTTCCGGCCCGGTTTCGTTTTGGGGTTTAGGGCTTGACCACGGTGTGGTCGATAGCGCCAAAGATCGAGTGGCCGGCGCGGTCGCGCATTTCGATCCGGACGCTGTCGCCATAGCGCAGGAACGGCGTGACTGGCTTGCCGGTAGCGATCGTCTCGATCATCCGCTGCTCGGCAATGCAGGAATAGCCGCGCCCGCCATCCTTGCAAGGGCGACCCGGCGAACCATCGGGATCGCGGTTGGATACGGTGCCCGAACCAATGATCGAACCCGCAATGACCCGCCGGGTCTTGGCTAGGTGTGCGATCAGCGTACCGAAATCGAAGGTGCACTCCTCGCCCGCCTCGGCCCGGCCGAAAGCCTCGCCGTTCAGATCGACCCGCAGCACCTGATTGAGACGCCCGCCCGTCCAGGCCTCGCCCAGCTCGTCCG
>DKII01000111.1:433-5663 GCA_002454125.1 Novosphingobium sp. UBA6722 | reverse complement strand
GTTCACCGCCAATTCGATGAACTGTTTGACCGAGGCGCTGGGGCTGTCGCTGCCGGGTAACGGCTCGGTCCTCGCCACCCACGCCGACCGCCAGCAGTTGTTCCTGCGCGCCGGGCGCCTCGCGGTGGACCTGTGCCGCCGCTATTACGAGGAGGAGGATGCCTCGGTCCTGCCGCGCTCGATCGCCAGCTTCCGCGCCTTCGAGAACGCGATGAGCCTCGACATCGCGATGGGCGGATCGACTAACACCGTGCTACACCTGCTCGCCGCAGCGGCAGAAGGCGGGGTGGAATTCACCATGGCCGATATCGACCGGCTGAGCCGCCGCGTGCCCTGTCTGTCCAAGGTCGCCCCGGCCAAGAGCGACGTTCACATGGAAGACGTCCACCGAGCCGGCGGGATCATGTCGATCCTGGGCGAGCTCGACCGGGCCGGACTGCTCCATACTGACCTGCCGACTGTCCACAGCGCCACCATGGGCCTGGCGCTCGATACCTGGGACATCACCCGCACGGACGATCCGGCTGTCCACGAATTCTACCGCGCTGCACCGGGCGGCGTGCCAACCCAGACCGCCTTCAGCCAGTCGCGCCGCTGGGACGAACTCGACGCCGACCGTGAGAAGGGTGTGATCCGTTCGAAGGAGCATGCCTTTTCGCAGGATGGCGGCCTGGCCGTGCTGTTCGGCAATATCGCCCGCGATGGCTGCATCGTGAAGACCGCCGGCGTCGATGAAAGCATCCTGAAGTTCTCTGGCCCAGCCAAGGTGTTCGAAAGCCAGGATGCGGCGGTCACCGGGATCCTGACCGGGCAGGTCGAGGCCGGCGATGTGGTGGTGATCCGCTATGAAGGGCCAAAGGGCGGACCTGGCATGCAGGAAATGCTCTATCCCACCAGCTACCTCAAATCGAAGGGCCTGGGCGCGGCCTGCGCGCTGCTCACCGACGGGCGGTTCTCTGGCGGTACGTCGGGCCTGTCGATCGGCCATGTCTCGCCAGAAGCGGCCGAGGGTGGGGAGATCGGACTGGTTGAGCCGGGCGACCGGATCGAGATCGACATTCCGAACCGCACGATCCACTTGGCCGTTTCGGACGAGGAACTCTCCCGCCGCCGCGCCGCGCAGGAAGCCAAAGGTTGGAAACCCGCGCAGGACCGGCCGCGCAAGGTCTCGGTCGCGCTCCAGGCCTATGCCGCGATGACCACCAGCGCCGCGCGCGGGGCGGTGCGGGACTTGTCGCAGCTCAATCTGAAATGATCCGCGCCGCGCTCGCCTTGTTGCCATTGGCTGCACTTTCAGCCTGCAGTGATCCGGCGCCGGGCGAGGGCAAAGCGGCAACCAGCGAAACGATCTGGTGCGGTCTGGACGGCGCGACCGAGCTGACACAGGCTTGCACGCTGGAGCGTGGCAATGAAGAAGGCCGCCCGGCCTTCGTCGTGCGCCATCCCGATGGCAAGTTCCGCCGGCTGGTCGCGAGCGCGGATGGCCAGAACCTCCTGGCGGCCGACGGCGCGGACCAAAGCCAGTCGGCCTTGAAAGGCGATCGCTGGGAGGTGATCCTGGGCGATGATCGCTATGTCGTGCCGGTAAAGGCCGATGCCCCAAAGCCCTGACCAGGTCCTGACCGCGGCGCAGATGCGCGATGCGGAACAGGCGCTGATTGCGGGCGGCACTTCGGTTGATGAGCTGATGCAGCGCGCCGGGCGCGGCGCGGCGGAATGGGTCTGGCGGATGAGCGGGGGGCGGCCAGTGACCGTGCTCTGCGGTCCCGGCAACAACGGCGGTGACGGCTATGTCATTGCCGAGGCGATCCGGGAGCGGGGCGGGGCCGTGCAGGTGGTCGCCGCGAGTGAATCGCGGACTGACGCATCCCGAACCGCTCGCGCGGGCTTTCATGGGCCAGTGCTGGGCCGCACTGCCGACTGCGACGGCGAAGTGCTGGTCGATTGCTTGTTCGGTACCGGCCTGACCCGACCACTGCACATCGACGACCACGCCCTGCTTAACCGCCTGGCTGCCCGCCATCCGCGCCGGGTTGCCGTAGATCTGCCCAGCGGGGTCCATGCCGACAATGGCCTGATGCTCAACGATGGCTTGCCGAGCTGGCATCTGACCCTGGCCTTAGGCGCCTGGAAGCCGGCGCATTTCCTGCTTCCTGCGGCACCGACCATGGGCGAACTGCGCTTGGTTCCGATCGGCGTGATGGACTTGCCCGAGGCTGGACGGCTGATCGGCCGGCCGCGCCTTGCTGCCCCTGCTGCCGATGCCCACAAGTACAAGCGCGGGCTATTGGGCGTGGTAGCGGGGGCCATGCCGGGTGCAGCGCTGCTGGCGGCGCGCGCGGCCCAGGGCGCTGGGGCGGGTTATGTCAAAGTGCTCGGCCCGGCTGAGGGTGCGCCGCCGGATCTGGTAGTCGAGCGCCAGCCGCTGGCTGAAGTGCTGACCGACAACCGCTATGCTGCGCTGCTGGTCGGCCCAGGTCTGGGGCGAGACGCGGCGGCCCGCGAGAGCTTGGCAGTCGCGCTGTCGGAGCCGATCCCGACAGTGGTTGATGCCGACGCCCTGATCCTGCTCAGCCCGCGAAACCTGGCCGAGCGCGATACCGCTACGATTGCCACGCCGCATGAGGGCGAACTCTTCGCATTGGAGCGCGCCTTTGGCCTCGAAGGCTCGGGCAGCAAGGTCGAGCGGGCAGAGGCACTCGCGCGGATGAGCGGCATGGTCGTCGTCGCCAAGGGGGCGGATACGCTCGTCGCCGCGCCCGATGGCCGGGTGGCCTATGCCCCGCGCGCCACCAGCTGGCTTTCAACCGCCGGGACCGGCGATGTGCTGGCTGGCGCGATTGCCAGCCGGCTTGCCAATGGGGCCGATCCCTTTGCGGCCGCCTGTGAAGGCGTCTGGCTGCATGGCGAGGCGGCGCGGCATGCAGCGGCACCCTTCACCGCGGGAGAGCTTGCGGCGCAGGTGGCAAGGGCCTACGCGGCCTGCCTGTGACTGACACCGACGAGAAGATCATCCGCATCGCCGCCAAGGGCGACGGCGTTACCCCCTCTGGCCGCTATGCCTGGGGCGCGGCGCCGGGTGATACCCTGCGCGCCGATGGCACGCTGGAACCGGGACCGCACCGCGCGACGCCGCCCTGCCGGCATTTCGGCCAGTGCGGGGGCTGCCAATTGCAGCAGCTTGACGAGGAGAGCCTGGCCGATTTCGTCGCGGCGCGGGTCAGCAATGCCTCGTCCGCGCAGGAACTGGGCGCAGAGCTGATCACCCCGCCGCACCTCTCGCCGCCCGCCAGCCGCCGCCGCGCTTCGTTGCGGGCTGAGAGCAGCCAGGGCCGGGTGGTAATCGGCTTCCGCGAAGCCAGATCGCACCGGTTGGTCGAGCTCAGCGAATGCCCGGTGCTGCGGCCCGAGATCGTTGCCGTGCTGCCAGACTTGCGCAAGCTGCTGATCAAGCTGGGGCAGGGGCAGCCAAAGAAGGGCAAAGGCAAGCCCGGCAAGCACGCCCATGCCAAGCTGGCCGCCGATATCGAGGTGACTGTTACCGATCAGGGGCTGGACCTGGGCATCAAGGGGCTCAGCGCCGAAGGTCTGCTGCTGACCGAGCTGCTGCTCGATTTCGCGCGCGATCATGCGCTGGCGCGGCTGACGCTGGATGCCGGATATGGCCCCGATACCGTGTGGGAGCCCGAGCCGGTGACCATCACGCTGTCCGGCGTGGCCGTGCCGTTCCCGCCGGGAGCCTTCCTTCAGGCGACGGCGGATGGCGAGGCAGTGCTGGTCGCTGCGGCGCAGGAATGGCTGAAGGGCTGCGCGAGTGTGGCGGACCTGTTCTCCGGCCTGGGCACCTTCGCCTTTGCGCTGGCTGGACCTGAAACCAAGGTTCTTGCCGCAGAGGCCGAGCGCGCCGCGCACATGGCCTGCAAGGCCGCCGCAGCGCGCACCGGCCTGCCGGTCCACACGGCGCACCGCGACCTGTTCCGCAATCCGCTGATGCCGGATGAGCTGGGTCGCTTTGCCGCCGTCCTGCTCGATCCGCCGCGCGCCGGCGCGCGCGATCAGGTCGAGCGGATCGCCAAGAGCACGGTCCAGCGGGTGGTCTATATCAGCTGCAATCCGGCCAGCTGGGCCAAGGATGCCGCCATGTTGATCGAAGCCGGGTTCGTGCTGAAGGAGCTGCGCCCGGTTGGCCAGTTTCGCTGGTCGACGCATGTCGAGCTGGCCAGCCTGTTCGTGCGCCAGACCTAGACAGCAAATGGGGCCGGTGTCGCCACCAGCCCCACGCTACGCCTTCTATTCTTCCGGTCGAGTTGGGCGATCGCCGTTCCGGGGTTGTCCTGGACAGTTCAGCCGCGGTGATGCGTTTTCGACCACCTCGCGTGCCATCGCACCGTGAGTGCTCTTGCATCGTGATGCTCGTCGCATCGGGCCTGCTCCACCTGGCCGAAGCCATGTTTCGCACACTGTCTCGCACATTCCGGCTGGCTCGTGAGAGCCGGCGTTCATCGTCCGGTTTCGCTTCCGGCGTCCCGGTCCCGTCAGGCGGCGGTTCCGGCCCGAAAGCCTTTCCCGTATCGCCTGGCGGTTCCGTAGCCGCTTCCCGCCCGCCGTTCCGGCTTTCCGTCTGCCTGGCCGAAGCCACGCTTTCCGTCCGCCTTTCCGGCTGCTCGGAAGCAGCCTCCTGACTGCGCGCCGCTCGCTGCATCTGCGGTTCGCGTGAGCCGCTCCGAAGAGCCTTTCCCGCGTGTTTTCCGACACTGCTGCGGGCATCGCTGCCAGCATCTTGAGGTTGTGTTTTCCCCTTTCCTTTCAGCAGTTTCCCGCCGGAAGTTCAGGATCGGTTTAGCCTCTCGACACCTGAAAGCTGCTCCTCAATCCTGAGTCGCACAAGCGGAAAAATGCAGAGTTATCCACAGACGCCCTGTTTGGCGGTGGATAACCCCGTGCATGCGGTGGACAGAATCGAGTCGCGCCCAATCAGGACGCGTTTTTTTATCGATCGCGCTGGGCGAGCAGCCTCAGACGCAGCGCGTTGAGCTTGATAAAGCCCGCCGCGTCCTTCTGATCATAAGCGCCGGCATCGTCCTCAAAGGTCACGTGGCGCTCGCTGTAGAGTGAGTTGGGGCTCTTGCGGCCAACCACGCTGGCATTGCCCTTGTAGAGCTTCAGCCGGACCGTGCCGGAAACCTTGGCCTGGCTGTGGTCGATCGCGGCCTGCAGCATCTCGCGCTCG
>DKII01000111.1:0-351 GCA_002454125.1 Novosphingobium sp. UBA6722 | reverse complement strand
GAACCAGAAGCCGTTGTAGATCAGCTCGGCATACTTCGGCATCAGCTCGTCCTTGATGTGCGCTGCGCCGCGATCGAGCGTGATCGATTCGATCCCGCGGTGCGCGCGGGCATAGATCTCGCCGCCCGGGGTCTCGTACATCCCGCGGCTCTTCATGCCGACGAAGCGGTTCTCGACCAGATCGAGCCGGCCGATGCCGTGCTTGCGGCCCAGGTCATTGAGCGCGGCCAGCAGCGTGGCGGGCGACATCGCCTGGCCGTTCAGGGCAACCCCATCGCCCTTTTCGAAATCGATCATGATGTATTCCGGCGCGTCGGGCGCGTCTTCCGGGTTCACCGTGCGCGAATAGAC
>DKII01000004.1:6227-6665 GCA_002454125.1 Novosphingobium sp. UBA6722 | reverse complement strand
CAGTGCGAAGCCGAGGGCTTCCGCCGCATTACCTTCTTCCCCGACCGGCCCGATGTGCTGTCGGTCTATACCGTCCACATGGCGGGCCCCAAGGCGCTGTTCCCGGTGCTGCTGTCCAACGGGAACTGCACGGCCAGCGGCGCCGGCGAGGATGGCACCCACTGGGCCGAATGGCACGATCCCTGGCCCAAGCCGAGCTATCTCTTCGCGCTGGTGGCGGGCGATCTCGTCGCCAACCACGATACCTTCATCACGATGAGCGGCCGCAAGGTCGATCTCAACATCTGGGTCCGCGAGGGCGACCAGGACCGCACCCATCACGCGATGAAGGCATTGAAGGATTCGATGCGCTGGGACGAGGAGGTGTTCGGCCGCGAGTACGATCTCGACCTGTTCAACATCGTCGCCGTGTCAGACTTCAACATGGGGGCGATGGAG
>DKII01000004.1:6036-6163 GCA_002454125.1 Novosphingobium sp. UBA6722 | reverse complement strand
CATGGGGGCGATGGAGAACAAGGGGCTCAACGTCTTCAACACCCGCTACATCCTGGCCGATCCGGATACCGCGACCGACATGGACTATGACGGGATCGAAGGTGTCGTCGCCCACGAATACTTCCAC
>DKII01000004.1:0-5990 GCA_002454125.1 Novosphingobium sp. UBA6722 | reverse complement strand
CACGAGTACTTCCACAACTGGACCGGCAACCGCGTGACCTGCCGCGACTGGTTCCAGCTCAGCCTCAAGGAAGGCTTCACCGTGCTGCGCGACCAGCTGTTCAGCCAGGACATGGGCAGCGAACCGGTCAAGCGGATCGAGGACGTGCGCGTGCTGCGCTCGGCCCAGTTCCCCGAAGATTCGGGGCCGCTGGCGCACCCGATCCGGCCCGATGCCTATCAGGAGATCTCCAACTTCTATACCGCCACGGTCTATAACAAGGGCGCCGAAGTGATCCGGATGATGCGCACGCTGGTCGGGCCGGAACGGTTCCGCAAGGGCTGCGACCTCTATTTCGAGCGCCATGACGGCGAGGCGGCAACCTGCGAGGACTTCGTCAAGGCGATCGAGGACGGGGCCGGGATCGACCTCACCCAATTCCGCCTGTGGTACAGCCAGGCCGGCACGCCCAAGGTCACCGCGCGGCTGACCCATGAAGGCGATACGGCGCGCCTGACCTTGTCCCAGGAAGTGCCCGCCACGCCGGGCCAGCCGGTCAAGCAGCCGATGGTCATTCCGCTGCGGATCGCCCTGTTCGACCGGAAAACCGGGAAACACGATGGTGAACAACTGGTTACCTTGAGCGAACCTCAAGCCGAGTTGAGCTTTCCCGGATTTGCCGAGTGCCCGGTCCTCTCGCTCGGGCGCGGGTTCTCGGCGCCGGTCAATATCGCGGTCGACAGCTCGGCGGCGGACCTGCTGTTCCTGGCTGCCAACGATGACGATCCGTTTGCCCGGTACGAGGCCTTGCAGCAGCTGGTTGTGCAGCACCTGGTCGCGGCGATCGGCGGCGGGATGCTGTGCGAGGCTGAGCGCCAGAGCGGGCGCGAGGCGATCGGGCAGGCCATGGCCGCAGTGCTGGCCGATCCGGCGCTGGATGATCTGATGCGCGGCGAATTGATGCCGCTGCCGGGCGAAACCTACCTGGCCGAACAGTTCGCCTTGGCCGATCCCGGCGCGATCCGGGCCGAGCGCGAAGGCCTCAAGGCCTGGCTGGGCGCGCAGCTGCAAGACGCCTTCGTCGCGCTCCATGCCCGCGCCAGTGCCGTGCCCTACAGCCTCTCGGCCGAGGCGCGCGGGGCGCGCAAGGTCAAGACCCAGGCGCTGGTCTATCTGGCCGCGGGCGTGCCGGCGCTGGCGGCCGAGCTGGCGACGGCCCAGTTCGATGCGGCTGACAACATGACCGACCGCCAGGGTGCAGCCATGGTGCTGGCCGGGCTCGACACGCCGCTGCGCGAGGCCAAGCTGGCCGCGTTCTACCAGCGCTTTGCCGGCAATGCGCTGGTGATCGACAAGTGGTTCACGCTCCAGGCCGGCTCGCTCCACCCGCGCGTGCTCGATCAGGTCGAGGCGCTGGCCAAGCATCCCGACTTCACGCTCAGCAACCCCAACCGGGTCCGCGCGCTTTATATGGCGCTGGCCGGCAACCTTGGGGCGTTCCACGCCGCCGATGGCCGGGGATATCGCCTGATTGCCGATCTGATCCTCGCGCTCGATCCGCTCAACCCGCAAACCGCAGCGCGGTTCGTCGCGCCGCTCGGCCGATGGCGGCGGATCGAACCGGGCCGGGCGGCGCTGATGCGAGCCGAACTGGAACGGATCCTGGCGGCCCCCAGCCTGTCAAAGGACACCTATGAGCAGGTGAGCAAGAGCCTTGGCTGAGCCGGTTGAAGTCAACCGCGCGCAGGTGCTCGAAGGCTTGCCGCATGGCTTCCTTGGCCGGCGCGGCGGGGTCTCGAGCGGCGTTGTCTCGGGCCTCAATGTCGGTCTCGGCACTGGCGATGAACCGGATGCCGTGGCCGAGAACCGGCGCCGGGCGATCGCGGCCGTGCAGCCTGGCGCGCGGCTGGCCACCGTCTACCAGGTCCATTCGCCCGACTGTGTGACGGTGACCGAGCCTTGGCCCGATGCCGCGCGCCCCCATGCCGATGCACTGGTGACCGACCGGCCCGGCCTGCTGCTGGGTGTCGTTACTGCCGATTGCGCCCCGGTGCTGCTGGCGGACCGGCAAGCCGGCGTGGTTGGCGCGGCCCATGCCGGGTGGAAGGGGGCGGTTGGCGGGGTGACCGATGCCACCATCGCGGCGATGGAAGCCCTGGGGGCCGCGCGGTCGCGGATTGTCGCCGCGATCGGTCCATGCATTGCCCAGGCCAGTTATGAAGTCGATGCCGGTTTTCGTGACCGGTTCCTGGCCGAGGCCCCTGGCAACGCGCAATTCTTCGCGGCCGGGCGCGCGGATCGCTTCCAGTTCGATCTGGAAGGCTATGTCGTGGCCCGGCTCAGAAGCGCGGGAATCGGCGCAGTTGAGCCGCTGGGCCTCGATACCTACCCCGATGCTGACCGGTTCTTCTCGTTCCGCCGCGCAACCCATCGCGCCGAGCCCGATTACGGCCGCCAGATTGCGTTGATCGGGCTGGCCTGAGCGCGATGCATTCCTTGCAATCGCTAGTGCTAAAATCGGTGTTGGCAGAGTGACAGCTTGCGTCTATCAGGCGCGCCAAATCGACCGGTCAGTCCGCTTCGGAAGGCTGATCGGGCGGGACAGGAAGGGGGCTTCCTGGACATTGTTCTAGGTTGCAATACCGGGCTCGCGGCAGCAGGCCCGGGTAACCGCAAAAAGGCAGGATAGGTTCAACCATGGCTGAAAATGCTGACACCGCCACGCTCGAAGGGAACCCGACGGAGGGTGTGCGGCGGCGCGATTTCATCAATATTGCCGCGGTCAGCGCGGCAGGCGTCGGCGGTATCGCGATCGTCTATCCGCTGATCAGCCAAATGTCGGCCTCGGCCGACGTGCTGGCCGAAAGCTCGACCGAGGTCGATATCAGCGCGATTGCACCGGGCCAGGCGATCAAGGCCGTGTTCCGCAAGCAGCCGGTCTTCATCCGCAATCTGACCCCGGTCGAGATCGAGGAAGCCAACAAGGTTGACGTGAGCGCGCTGCGCGATCCGCAGACCTTGGCCGAGCGGACCAAGGAAGGTCATGAGAACTGGCTGATCACCATGGGCGTCTGCACCCACCTGGGCTGCGTGCCGATGGGCGCGGCCGAGGGCGAAGTTAAGGGCGAATACGGCGGGTATTTCTGCCCGTGCCACGGCTCGCACTATGATACCGCCGCGCGCATCCGCAAGGGCCCGGCGCCGAAGAACCTGCTGGTTCCGGACTATGAATTCACCTCCGACACTGTCGTGAAGATCGGCTGAGGGCACCTGACATGAGCTTCCCCTGGGCAAACGAATACAAGCCGACCCACCCGGTCATGGTGTGGATGGACGAGAAGCTGCCGCTTCCCCGTCTGATCTATGGCGCGGTTGGCGGCGGCTATGAAGTGCCGCGCAACCTCAACTATTTCTGGAACTTCGGCTTCCTCGCTGGGCTCTGCCTGATGATCCAGATCGTCACCGGCGTGGTCCTGGCGATGCACTATGCGCCGAACACCCTGGTGGCCTTCGATTCGACCGAGCACATCATGCGCGACGTCAACTGGGGCTGGCTGATGCGCTATGCCCACGCGAACGGGGCCTCGGCCTTCTTCGTGGTGGTCTATGTCCACATCTTCCGCGGCTTCTACTTCGGGTCCTACAAGGCCCCGCGCGAGATGATCTGGCTGCTCGGTGTCGTGATCTTCCTGCTCATGATGGCCACCGCCTTCATGGGTTACGTCCTGCCCTGGGGCCAGATGAGCTTCTGGGGTGCGCAGGTGATCACTGGCCTGTTCGGCGCCATTCCGCTGATCGGCGAGCCGATCCAGCACTGGCTGCTGGGCGGCTTCGCGCCGGACAATGCCGCGCTCAACCGCTTCTTCTCGCTGCACTTCCTGCTGCCCTTCGTGATCCTTGGCGTGGTGATCCTCCACGTCTGGGCGCTGCACATCCCGGGTTCGTCGAACCCGACCGGCGTCGAAGTGAAGTCGGAAAGCGATACCGTGCCGTTCCACCCGTATTACACGGCGAAGGATGGCTGGACGGTTGGCCTGTTCATGGTGCTCTACAGCGCGGTGGTGTTCTTCGCCCCGAACATGCTGGGCCACCCGGACAACTATATCCCGGCCAACCCGATGCAGACCCCGGCGCACATCGTTCCGGAATGGTACTTCTGGCCGTTCTACGCGATCCTGCGCGCCTTCACCGTGGACTTCCTGTTCTTCCCGGCGAAGCTGATGGGCGTGCTGGCGATGTTCGCGGCGATCCTGATCTGGTTCTTCCTGCCCTGGCTTGACCGTTCGCCGGTCCGCTCGGCCAACTATCGCCCGCTCTACCGCAAGTTCTTCTATGCGCTGGTGGTGGCGATGGCCGTGCTGTTCTACTGCGGCGGTGCCCCGGCGGAAGAGCCCTACGTGATGCTGAGCCAGCTGGCTTCGCTTTACTACTTCGCCCACTTCCTGATCATCGTGCCGATCGTTTCCTCGATCGAGCGGCCGGATCCGCTGCCCTATTCGATCACCGAATCGGTGCTCGGTCCCCAGCCCGCCAAGGCCTAAGCGAGACGGAAAAGAGACAGACCAATGATCCGCATCCTCTCCCTTCTCGTCGGCGCCTTTTTCACCGTGGTGCTTGCCTGGTCCTTCGGCGTCGGTGCCTATACCGCCGCGACCGAACCGCACGCACCCACGGCTGAAAAGGTCTTCCACCTCAAGCCCAAGGAGCTGGACCTTCCCAGCAACGGGCCGTTCGGCAAGTTCGATCGCCAGCAGCTGCAGCGCGGCTTCAAGGTCTATGAAGAAGTCTGCGCCGCCTGCCACAGCATCAAGCACGTGGCCTTCCGCGATCTCGCCGCGCTCGGTTACAACGAGGCCGAGATCAAGGCGATTGCTGCCAAGTCGACCGTCGCCGGCAAGGATCCGCTGACCGGTGAGGTCAAGGACCGTCCGGGCCTGCCGAGCGATTACTTCCCGCCGGTGGTCTATGCCGGTCTCGGCCATCCGCCGGATCTCTCGCTGATCACCAAGGCTCGCCACGATGGCCCGGCCTATGTCTACTCGCTGCTGACCGGATATCAGGAACAGCCGGCCGAACTGCTCAAGCGGTTCCCGGAAGCCAAGACCGGTGATGGGCTGCATTACAACCCGTACTTCGCCAACCTCAACCTGGCGATGCCGGCGCCGATCGTCAGCGACGGCCAGGTGACCTACAGCGACGGCACCAAGGCGACCGTTGACCAGATGTCGAAGGACGTGTCCGCGTTCCTCGTCTGGACGGCCGAGCCGAAGCTGGAGAACCGGCACCAGACCGGGTTCTGGTGGATCGGTTTCCTGATCTTCGCGACGGTGCTGGGCTACATGGCCTATCGCAACGTCTGGGCGGAAAAGAAGGGCCACTAAGCCTTTCCGCCACGGTGAATGAATTGGCGCCCCTTGCCCACCCGGCAGGGGGCGCTTTTCGTTGCGTCACGGTGAATTGAGGCGACCGCGGTGCCGAGGGAATTGACGGCGGCGGCCAAGCTGGCGCATAGGCAGGCGCGTGATGACCGTCAGGTCTGAGCGGGTATAGCATAGTGGTAATGCTCCAGCCTTCCAAGCTGGCTAGAGGGGTTCGATTCCCCTTACCCGCTCCATTCCTTCCCCATCCCAGCCAGAAAAAGCGGCCCCGGACCTGGTCCGGAGCCGCCTATCGTCCAATCGCGTGGGTTGCCTACTTGGCCGGCGGAGCTGCCGCAGCGGCGTTCTCGGGCAGGCCGCCCAGCTGGGTCACCATCTTGGTATAGGCATCCAGATAAGCCAGGACGATGATCTGGCCGATCGCGGTGTCCTGATAGCCGCCGCCAGCTGCGCCGCCAAAGGTGCCGCCACTGAACAGCCCGCCGCCGGCGCCCCAGCCGAGGTCCGACTTGCGGTAATAGCCTTCGACCAGCGCCATTTCCTCGGTGGTGCGCGCATTGACGACCGAAAGCGTAACGTTGGCCTCGCCCTTCTTGATGTTGATACCCCCGGCGATCGCCCCGGCAGCGCGGC
>DKII01000016.1 GCA_002454125.1 Novosphingobium sp. UBA6722 | reverse complement strand
CGTCAGCCCGGTCGAACGGCTCAGCCGCGCCAGCCGCGCGCTGGCCCAGGGCCGCCATGCCGCGCCGCGCCGGCCGACGCTCGAGGTGCGCGAGATCGGCGGCCTGTATGACGACTTCGCGGCGATGTCGGCCGCGATTGCCCGCCGCTCGCGCTATCTGCGCGATTTTGCAGCGGCGCTGAGCCACGAATTCAAGACGCCGCTGGCCGGCCTGTCGGGCGGGATCGAGCTGCTGCAGGATCACGGCGCGACCATGGCCGAGGACGAGCGCCAACGCTTCCTTGGCAACATGGCCGCCGATGCCGGACGGCTCTCGCGGCTGGTCAGCCGACTGATGGAACTGGCCCAGGCGGATATGGGCCGTGCTGACCCGGCAGCGCGGACAGCCCTCGCCCCGATCCTTGCGGCTGTGGCCGACGGATTGCAGCGCGATGACTTTGCCGTTGCGCTTGCGATCCCAGCCGACCTGCCGCCGCTTGCCGCCGAACCCGGGGCGCTGGAAGCGATCGTCACCACTCTGGCCGAGAACGCCCGCCAGGCTGGTGCCAGCGCGCTCAAGATTGCCGCCAGCCTGGCCGACGATGAAGTGACGATCACGCTGGCCGATAACGGCCCCGGTATCCCCGAGGGGGACCGGGAGCGGGTGTTCGATCCGTTCTTCACCAGCAAGCGCGCCACCGGCGGCACGGGCCTAGGCCTCCCTATCGCGCGTGCCCTGGCCGAAAACGGCCACGGCCAGCTGGAGCTGGCGGCGTGCGAAATGGGGACAACCTTTGTCCTGACCTTCCCCGCCGCGCGGGCCTGACTCGCGCCCGCCGCCGCAATCAGCTAGGGGCTTTGCCGATGGATACTGGCGACCTGCGCATTGCCCTGTTCAGCGGCAACTACAACTACGTCCGCGACGGCGCGAACCAGGCGCTGAACCGGCTGGTCGGCTACCTGCTGCGCCAGGGTGCGGCGGTGCGGATCTATTCGCCAACGGTTGAAGAGCCCGCTTTCCCGGCGACCGGCGATCTGGTCAGCGTGCCCTCGATCGCCTTTCCCGGCCGCGGTGAATACCGTTTTCCGCTGGCGTTGAGCCCGCGGGTGCGCGCCGATCTGAAGGCATTCGATCCCAACGTCGTGCAGATTTCCTCGCCCGACGTGGTCGCGCACCGTGCTGTGACCTGGGCGCGGCACCGGCGGATCCCGGTGCTGGGATCGGTCCACACCCGGTTCGAAACCTATTTCCGCTATTACAACATGGCCTGGCTGGAACCGGTGGTCGAAGCCCTGCTGCGCCGGCTCTATCGCCGCTGCGATGCCCTGGTTGCGCCGTCGGAATCGATGGCCCAGGTGCTGCGCGACCAGCGAATGAACTATGACATCGACATCTGGTCGCGCGGGGTCGATCGCGAGATTTTCGATCCCTCGCACCGCTCGATGGAGTGGCGCCGCAGCCTGGGGATCGGCGATGACGAGGTGCTGGTCGGCTTCCACAGTCGGCTGGTGATGGAAAAGGGGCTCGACGTCTTTTCCGACACGATCGACGAGCTGCGCCGCAAGGGCGTGCAGCACCGCACGCTGATCGTCGGCGATGGCCCGGCGCGGCCGTGGCTGGAGGCGCGCCTGCCGCAGGCGGTGTTCGGCGGCTACATGGCGGGCGCGGACCTTGGCAAGGCGGTGGCCAGCATGGATGTGCTGTTCTTCCCCTCGACCACCGAGACCTTTGGCAATGTCAGCCTGGAAGCCATGGCCAGCGGCCTGCCGGTGGTCGCGGCAGCCGCGACGGGCAGCCAGAACCTGGTCGCCAATGGCCGTTCGGGCCGGTTGATCCGCCCCGGCGCGGTGACCCAGTTCGCCGAGGCGCTGCAGTCCTATATCGAAGACCCGGCGCTGCGCCGCGCCCACGGCGATGCGGGCGAACGGCGCAGCCGGGACTTCTCATGGGACCAGATCAACCAGGTCGTCGCCGATACCTATCTGCGGCTGATCCGCCAGAAGGCGGCGCTCAACCGCCGCTAAGTCAGCCGAACCGGCCCTCGGCCACGGCGCGGCGGCTGAGCCACAGCAGCAGCGCGATCACGGCGAGGATGAACACGGTCATGCCCGGATCGAGCACCCCGGCCCGCAGCTGTGCGCCAAAGCTGGCCAGCGCGCCAAGCAGTGAGACCAGGAAGGCCGGCACCGCCTGGCGCCGTCGCATGACCATCAGCACCGAACCCAGCAGCGAGCCCCAGATGCCCAGCGACCAGCCGATGTGGGCGTAGATTGGCATATTGGCCATATATTCCTGCATCGCCGGGCTTGCGCCGGCGGCCGCGCCGGCCGGATCGAGCTTGGCCCACAGGTAGAGGCAGGCCCCGAGGATATTCCAAACGAGGCCAAGCCAGGCGACGACCTTGAAGGTGGTCGATTGCGCACTTACGACTGAATTTTCCATCCTTTTTCCCCCATCCCGGTTTCAGGATGGGGGAAAAGTATCATGAGAAACCGGATTGGCAAAATCGCCGGTCAGAGCTTCTCGATCTTGCGGGCCAGTTCGTCGATCGCGGTGACGATCTCGTCGATCAGCTCCGGGCCGGCTTCCCCGGCGCGGACCTTGTGGATCAGTACCTGGCGCAGATTGCCCATCGCGCGGCGTAGCGAAGCGGCATCGGGCCGGCTGCGCGCCTCGCCCATTTCGGTCAGACGGGCAAGCAGCGCCTCAACCTCTTCGGCGCGCTCGGCCAGGTGAGCGGTGCCTTCTTCGGTGACGGCAAAGCGCTTGCGGGTGCCATCGCCCTGCGCCTCGGCGATCAGGCCCATGTCGCCCAGCAGGGTCAGCGTGGGATAGACCACCCCGGGACTGGGGGCATAGGCCCCGCCGGTGAGCTCTTCGATCGCCTTGATCAGGTCATAGCCGTGGCGCGGTTCATCGGCGATCAGCTTCAAGAGCACCAGCCGCAGTTCGCCGCCATCGAACATCCGGCGGCGGCTGCGGCGCGGCGCATCCTCGCTACCGGCGTCCCACTGGAAGGCAAACGGGCCCCAGGTTCGCGAGCCGCGCCAGCGCCCGCCGGCGCTCTTGCCGCAGCCGTGATTGGCGTAGTGAAAAAACATCAGATCGTTCCTTTCGAGTCTTCGATGCACTCAAGATATATCTTAGATGCATCTATTCAAGCCCCCTCGTCCGAATCCTTCCCTGCCCCTATGCTGAGCCGATGGTTGACCTGTTTGCCGAAGACCTGCCCGGTGCCGCGCCGGATGAACCGCGCGAGGATGCGCCGCTGGCCGACCGGCTGCGGCCGCGCAATCTGAGCGAAGTCATCGGGCAGGAGCACCTGACTGGGCCGGAGGGCGCGATCGGGCGGATGGTGGCGGCAGGGCGCCTCTCCAGCATGATCCTGTGGGGCCCGCCCGGCACCGGCAAGACCAGCACCGCGCGGCTGCTGGCCGATGCCGTGGGGATGCGGTTCGTTTCGGTCAGCGCGGTATTCTCGGGCGTGGCCGACCTCAAGAAGGCCTTCGCCGAGGCTGAGACCGCCGCGAAGATGGGACAGCGCACCCTGCTGTTCGTGGACGAGATCCACCGCTTCAACCGCGCGCAGCAGGATGGCTTCCTGCCCTTTGTCGAAAAGGGCACGGTGACCCTGGTCGGTGCGACGACCGAGAACCCAAGCTTTGCCCTCAACGCCGCGCTATTGAGCCGCGCGCAGGTGCTGATCCTGCACCGGCTCGATGCCCGCGCGCTCGATGAACTGCTGACCCGCGCCGAGGCGCTCGCTGGCCCGCTGCCATTGACGCTGGACGCGCGCGAAGCACTCGTCGCCAGCGCCGATGGCGATGGCCGCTTCCTGCTCAACCAGGCCGAAACGCTTTACAATGCGGCAATCCCGGAACCGCTCGATCCGGCCGGCCTGGGCGCATTCCTGCAGCGCCGCGTGGCGGTCTATGACAAGGACCGCGACGGGCATTACAACCTGATTTCGGCGCTCCACAAGGCGCTGCGCGGCTCTGACCCCCAGGCCTCGCTCTACTACATGGCGCGGATGCTGACCGCGGGTGAGGAGCCGCTGTACGTGCTGCGCCGGCTGGTGCGCTTTGCCAGCGAGGACATTGGCCTCGCCGACCCGCAGGCGCTGGTCCAGTGCCTCGCCGCCAAGGATGCCTACCAGTTCCTCGGCAGTCCCGAGGGCGAGCTGGCGATCGTCCAGGCCTGCCTCTACCTCGCCACGGCGCCCAAATCGAATGCGGCCTATGTCGCGCAAAAGGAAGCCTGGAAGAGCGCCAAGGAAACCGGCAGCCTCGCCCCGCCCGCCCATATCCTCAACGCCCCGACCAAGCTGATGAAGGACATCGGCTATGGTGCGGGCTATGCCTATGACCACGAGGCCGAGGACGGCTTTTCCGGCGCCGACTACTGGCCGGAAGGCATGGCGGCGCAGGATTACTACCGCCCGGTCGAGCGCGGCTTCGAGCGCGAGGTACTCAAGCGGCTGGAGTGGTGGGACAAGAAGCGGCGCGAGTTGCGCGGGGAATAACCTAAGTTTTATGCAGCAAGCCTGCTAATCTTACCAAGAGCTGCGAGCATCTGCTTGACCGATGCCAGTGCCTGAGCCTTGGTATCAAAATAATCGGCGCTGACTGCAAAAATCGAGCCATCAGCGCCAGCTAGCCGCCAACGGAACGTCCCGTCCTTGCTCTTGTAAATTTCGAAGTGCACCGCAGAGCTGCTGCCTTGGCCATCAACCGAGGTTACGCCAAGATCGTCTGAGTTTGGCAACAACGTATCCATGTCCAGCAGTGCTCGCGCATCAATCTGCACGTCACTCAGAGCCGCGATCGCGCCCAAATCGGTCTTGCCGTTACCGGCCTGATCCAAACTTATCCTGATAACATTTTCGCTCATGCCGTCTTGCCCGTCGTGCACTGATAAGGCGTAATGTAGTGCCTCGAACTGTGTATACCACAGCGATGAGGATCGCGGCATCCCCAATCGTGCCAATGGCAACCCGGCGGATTTCGCTGCCAACTGATCGCTCGAATGCGGGATCAATGACTGGCCTTTGCCAAATTGCAGCGGCATCACGGAAATCGATCTGGTGCTTCGCGATGTTGGCGGCGCATTTCGTCTCGTCCCACTCGAAGTCCATGCCATAGAAGTAGCGTCTAAATGAGCAGGTTCAAACACTTCGTCGCAATCGACTGGTCCGGCGCAGCGGGCGAGCGGCACCATGGGATCGCTGTCGCATTATGCAGCATCGGTGGGGAGGCACCCGAACTGGTCCGCCCTGGCCATCGCTGGTCGCGCGCCGAAGTGCTCGACTGGCTGCTGACCGAACTGCCGGACAGCTCGATCGTCGGTTTCGACATGGGGATCAGCCTGGCCCACGCGGATGCCGGCGGCTTCTTTCCCGGCTGGGCGGACAGCCCGGCAACGGCCCGCAAGCTATGGGCGCTGGTCGACCGGGTCTGCGCTGCTGATCCGCACCTGTCGGCCAGCAGCCTGGTCGATCACCCCGAAGCCGCCCGCCACTTCCGCCGCCACGGCGGGCGCGAGGGGGACCTGTTCGGCGGCGGGCGCGGCCGCTTCCGCGTGACCGAGCGCGCGCAGGAGGCGATGGGCTGCCGGCCCTATTCCAACTTCAACCTGGTTGGCGCGGCGCAGGTCGGCAAATCGAGCCTGACGGGGATGCGGCTGCTCCATAAGCTGGAGGGAAGGCTGCCAGTCTGGCCGATCGACCCACTGCCAGATACCGGGTCGGTGCTGTGCGAGATCTACACCACTATCGCCGCGCGGGCGGCCGGGCGGCGGACCGGAGCATCGAAGATTCGCGACCATGCCGATCTTAACGCCGCGCTGGTGGCGCTCGGCTCGGAGCCTGTCGGAGGAACGGGCACCATTACCGACCATGCCGCCGACGCCCTGATCACCGCCGCCTGGCTGCGCCAGGCCGCGCACGATCCGGCGCTCTGGTCGCCGGCGGGCCTCACGCCCGAAATTGCCCAAACAGAGGGGTGGACCTTTGGCGCGGCCTGACGCAAAGGACACCAGCACAAAGACCACGTTGCCGGCTTAGCTCAGTTGGTAGAGCACCTGATTTGTAATCAGGGGGTCGCGGGTTCGATCCCTGCAGCCGGCACCATATAACACACGCAGGGACGGTCATTAGATGCTTGCAGAGATGATCACGCGGCTGTTCGAGCGGTCGCTCGACGATGCAGCGCAAGCCGCCGCGCGCGAGGGCCAATGGCTCCCCGCGCTGTGGGCCGAGGTTGAGGAAATGGGGCTGCCGCTGGCCTTGCTGACCGAGGACCAGGGCGGGTTCGGGCTGTCCTTTGCCGAAGCAGGCGAAGCGCTCCGCCTGCTCGGCAGCCATGCCATGCCGCTCCCCGTCGCCGAGACGATGGCCGCCAATCAGCTGTTCGCCGCCGCCGGTCTGGCCCTGGCCGAAGGCCCCGCCGGGATCGCCCGGGCCGATGACCTGACGCTCAGCAATGGCCGCCTGACCGGCACCGTCGCCCGCGTTGCCTGGGGTGAGCAGCTCGATTGCCTGGCGCTGGCCGTGGGGGACAAGCTCTATCGCGTGCCGCGCGCTGGCTGGACCATTGCCGCGGCGGGCACCTCCGCCAACTTCCATCCGCGACCGACCCTCGCCATCGACTGGACGGTCGATGCCGAAGCCGCGCTGCCGTGGTGCCCGCTGGCATCGGGCGCGACCGTTCGCGCGTTCCAGATCGCCGGGGCGCTCGAAGCCGCGCTCGACATGACGCTGAGCCACACCGCCACCCGCGTGCAGTTCGGCAAGCCGCTCCAGAAGAACCAGGTCGTGCAGCATGAGCTGGCCAAGCTGGCCGGCGAACTGGCCTGCGCCACCGCTGCCGCCGACCTGGCCGGGGAAGCCCTCGCCCGCCATGACGTGCTAGGCGTTGCCGCCGGCACGCTGCGCGCCCGAGAAGCCGCGACCGCCGGGGCTGCCATTGCCACCCAGATGCACGGCGCGATCGGGTTCACCCGTGAGCACCGGCTCCACCTTTACACCACTGCCCTGTGGACCTGGCGCGACGAGTTCGGCGGCCAGGTATCCTGGGCGAAACTGCTGGGTTCCGCCGCGCTTGCCGCTGGCGGCCCGGGCTATTGGCCGATGGTGACTGCACTATGACCGCAATTCCCTTTCCCGCCCCGCCGGCTGACAGTGCCGAGGTTGTCGCCCTGCGCGCCGAATTCCGCGCCTTCCTGGACGAGCAGCTGAAGGACCGCACCCCGCGCCAGCGCAGCGACAACTGGTATGGCTATGACCGCGGCTTCAGCCGCGCCATGGGCCAGGCCGGCTATCTCGGCATGACCTGGCCGAAACAGTACGGCGGGCATGAACGCAGCGCCTTCGAACGCGCCGTGATCGTCGAGGAATGCCTCGCCGCCGGTGCCCCGGTCGGCGCGCACTGGATTGCCGATCGCCAGTCCGGCCCCTCGATCCTCAAGTTCGGGACCGAAGCGCAGAAGCAGGCCTTCCTGCCGCGCATCGCCGCGGGCGAGCTGTCGTTCGGGATCGGGATGAGCGAGCCGGATTCCGGATCCGACCTGGCCGCCACCCGCACCAAGGCGGTGAAGGACGGCGATGTCTACCGCGTTACCGGGACGAAGGTCTGGACCAGCTTCGCGCATGAAGCCGACTATGTGATCCTGTTCTGCCGCACCAGCGGCACCCCAGCCGATCGCCATGTCGGCACCAGCCAGCTGCTGATCGACCTCAAGAACACCCCCGGCCTGACGATCAAGCCGATCATCGACCTGGCCGGTCAGCACCACTTCAACGAGATGCATTTCGAGGACGCCGTGGTGCCCGCCGACATGCTGCTGGGCGAAGAAGGCCAGGGCTGGGATCAGGTGATGAGCGAGCTGGCGTTTGAACGCTCCGGCCCCGAACGCTTCCTCTCCTCGATCGAACTGATGGTCCAGCTGATCGAGGTGCTGAAGGGCCGCGACAGCGATGCTGCGCAGATCACGGTCGGCCGCGTCACCGCGCGTCTCGCCGTGCTGCGGCGTCTGTCGCGCTCGGTCGCGGGGATGCTGCAGGAACACCAGAACGCCAACCTGCAGGCGGCGATCGTCAAGGATGTCGGCGCGCTGTTCGAACAGGCCCTGCCGGACATTGCCCGCGAGCTGATCGATTGCGAACCCGATCCGCGCGCGGCCGGGGCCTATGCCTCGGTCCTCGCCAACATCGTCCACAATTCGCCGAGCTGGTCGCTGCGCGGCGGCACGCGCGAGATCCTGCGCGGGATTATCGCGCGGGGCCTTGGCACACGCTGACACGGTTGCATTTGTAACCTGATCGGGGAATGGTCAGTCCATGACTGACCAGACCATGACCTATGCGCGCTATCTTGCGCTCGACGACCTACTCTCTGCCCAACACCCGCAGTCCGATTGCGATGACGAGATGCTGTTCATCGTCATCCACCAGACCAAGGAGCTGTGGCTCAAGCAGATGATCCGCGAGCTGCGGCTGGCCAAGGCGCAGGTGCAGTCTGATGCGCTAGTCCCAGCCTACAAGGCGCTGGCGCGGGTCAGCCGGATCCAGGCGGTGATGACGCTGTCCTGGGATGTCCTCGCGACCATGACGCCGAGCGACTACACCCGCTTCCGCGACGTGCTGGGCCCATCGAGCGGGTTCCAGTCCGACCAGTTCCGCACGGTCGAATATATGCTGGGGCTGAAGGACAAACGCTTCCTCTCCTATCAGGAGGACCGGCCCGAAGCGCGCGCGGCGATGGAAGCGGCACTGGCCGCGCCGAGCCTTTGGGACGACGCAATTGCGGCAGCGGCGCGGGCTGGTCTGGCAATCCCGGCCGAAGTGCTGGAACGCGATGTGATCCAGCCTTATCACGCCAATGAAGCGGTCGAAGCGGCCTTCCTTGAGGTCTATCGCCACACCGACCGCTATTGGGAGCTGTACCAGCTGGCCGAAAAGCTGGTCGATCTTGACGATGCGATGGCAACCTGGCGGCACAAGCACGTGCTGACTGTCGAGCGTGTGATCGGCGGCAAGCGCGGTACCGGCGGCACAGCGGGGGCGGCTTATCTGCATTCAACGCTGGGCAAGCGCGCCTTTCCAGAACTGTGGACGCTGCGGACCAGTCTGTGAGCTACAAGCACCTCTTCACCCGCGCGCTCGCCGCCAATCCCGACCGCCTGCATTTCGCGGCCCACAGCCACCACCTCTGGCCCGATGCCAGCTGGGATGGCCACGCCGAAGCCTGGAATGATGCCGCAGTCCTGGCCGACCACAAGTGGGACCGCGTGTTCGGCGAGGTGATCCCCGAGGCCCAGCGCCATATCGCCGCCGAGCTGAGCCTGCCCGATCCGGCCAGCATCGCCTTTGCCCCTAACACCCACGAACTGCTGGTCCGGATCGTCTCGGCCCTGCCGATGGATCGCCCGCGCGTGCTGGCGAGCGACGGGGAGTTCCATTCCTTCCGCCGCCAGTCGCTGCGCTGGGCCGAGGCCGGGCGGATCGAGCTGACGACCGTGCCGCTCGATCAGGTGATCGAGACTGCCAAGGCGGGTCAATTCGATCTGATCTTCGCCAGCCAGGTCCAGTTCAATGCCGGCCGGGTGCTGGAGGGGATCGAGCGCCTCGCCGCCCTCGCCAACCCGGACGGCCCGTGGGTGGTGATCGATGGCTATCACGGCTTCATGGCCATGCCGACCGACCTCTCCGCATTGGCCGACCGGATCTTCTACCTTTCGGGCGGCTACAAATATGCCATGGCCGGCGAAGGCGTGTGCTTCCTGCACGCCCCGCCCGGCTTTGCTCCGCGACCCGAATTCACCGGCTGGTTCGCCGCCTTTGATGATCTCGCGGCCAAGCAGGGCGGTGTCGGCTATGCGCCGGATGGGGCGCGGTTCCTTGGCAGCACCTTCGACCCGTCTGGCATCTATCGCTTCAACGCGGTGCAACGCATGCTGGCGCGCGAAGGGCTGACAACAACTGCGATCAGCGCGCATTGCGATGGGCTGAAGGCGCGCTTCCTCGCCGCCGATCCCCTGCCCGGTCTTGCACTGATTTCCGATCCGCGCGCCCGCTACCTGGCCTTGAAGGGTGCGGCTGCGCCCGCGCTTTATGCCATGCTCGATCGCAAGGGCGTGGTCACCGATCTGCGCGACGATGTGCTGCGGATCGGCTTTGCGCTTTACCAGGATGAGGGTGACGTCGACGCCCTGCTCGCCATTCTGAAAGCCTGAACGAAAAAGCCCCGCCGGATCGCTCCGGCGGGGCCATTCGTTTCAGGCGGTAACCCGCGATCAGAACTTGATCGAGGCTTCCACGCCGAACACGCGCGGTTCGTTGACCATCGCGGTCAGGTTGTTGAAGTCGATCCCCGAGACCGCCGAAACATCGTTGGTGATGTTGCGGGCGAAGGCCGCGAGGTCGAACTTGTCGGTGCGGTAGCCAATCCGCAGGCCGCCTTCGAGCATCTTCTCATCGCTGAACTCGACCGAGTCATAGAGGAAGAACTGCACCTTCGAGCGGTAGGCCCAATCGGTGAACAGGTAGACTTCGCCGTCGCCGACCGGAGCGGCATAGCCAGCCGTCCAGTTGGCGATCCAGCGCGGGCTCTGCGGCAGCTGGTTGCCGTTGATCGAGTAGATCCCCGGGCTGCCGACGCGCTGCGGGCTGGTGACGGTGCACGGTGCGCCGCAACCGGCGACGAAGGCGGCCGGATCCTTGATCTCGTTATGGTTGTACGAGAGGCCAGCGGTCAGCGTCAGACCCTGGGCAGGCTTGGCTTCCAGTTCAGCTTCGAAGCCGTAGCCATCGACCTTCGCAGCGTTGAGCAGCGTGGTGAAGTTCGAGGCGCCGCCCACAGCCGTCAGCTGCAGATCGTCGGTGCTGAAGTAAAACCCGGTCAGGTTGAAGCGCAGCTTGCCATCGGCTAGGGTCGACTTGATCCCGGCTTCATAGCTCATCGTGGTTTCGCTGTTGGCGACCGAAGGCGTGCGGCCGAAGGCCAGGCGGGCCTGGATTGCCGGAGCGCGATAGCCCTTAGCGACGCGGGCGAAGAGGTTGACGTCGTCGCTCAGCGGATAGCTGGCGGCGAGGTCCCAGGTCAGGACGTTGTCACCCACTTCGGTGGTGATGGCCGGCACCGGGCCGCCGAAACCAAGGAAGCCCGGGCGGGTATCGACCGGACGGGCGGCGACCATCTTGCGCTGGTCATCGTTGTAGCGGACCCCGCCCTGCAGCTTCACGCCACTCTCGAACTCATAGGTGAGCGAGCCGAACAGGCCCCAGGCCGTGCTGTCCTGGCGCTGGGTGGCGATGGCGGCCGGGGTGGTGTCGGTCGGCGCGCCGAAGTCGAAGCTGGTGATGTCCAGCTTTTCGTTCAGGTAGAACACGCCGAACTGATAGCCGAGGCCGCCGGTGTTGTTGCTGGCAAAGCGCAGTTCCTGGGTGAACTGGTCGAGGCTCGGCACGTTGTCCTGCGACTGGGCCGAGAACGGGATGAAGCCCGGGCCCATGGTCGGGGCAAAGGCATTGCCGAAGCCGCCATCGATATCGCCGCGGCTGTAGAGGTTGCCGTTCCAGTAGCTGGTGACCGAGGTGATGGTGACCGGGCCGGCATCGTATTCGGCGGTCATGCCCAGGTTGTAGTTGCGCAGGCGCTGGAAGTTCAGGCCATCGGCACGAACCTCGTCACGCTTGAACTCGGTGGTCGGGCCACCCAGGCCGATCAGCTTGTTGCTGCCCTTGGCAAAGGCGTTGGCGCGGAACAGGCGGGCGGTACCGTCGAAATCACGGATCTGGCCGACGACGCGGACGGTGAAGGCATCGCTCAGGTCAGCCTGGATCTGCAGGCGGGCGGCGAGGTCTTCAAAGCCTTCGAGGTTGTTCTCGCCCGGGGCATCGAGGTTGTCGACCCAGTCATCGCGCCGCTGGTACAGCACCGAGAGGCGGGCCGAGATACCGTTGCCCAGTTCACCGCCAACGCCGGCTTCGGCGTTGATGGTGTTGAAGCTGCCGTAGCTGGCCTTCAGGTAGTTGTTCTTCGAGGTCGGCTTGGCGGTATCGAACTTGACGATCCCGGCCGGGGTGTTGCGGCCGAACAGCGTGCCCTGCGGCCCGCGCAGCACTTCGACGCGGTCAAGGTCGAACACCGGGAAGCCCTTCAGGATCGGGTTTTCCAGGACAACATCGTCATAGACCAGGCTGACCGGCTGCGAGGCGTTAAGGTCGAAATCGGTGTTGCCCAGACCGCGGATATAGAAGCGCGGGAAGGTGCGGCCGAACGAGCTTTCGATGTTCAGGCTGGGGACGCGGCCCGAAAGGGCGCGGACGTCGGCACCGGCGCCGGTAACGGCGGCCAGGGTTTCACCGCCGAGCGTGGCGACCGAAACCGGCACGTCCTGGAGGTTTTCCTCACGGCGCTGGGCGGTGACGATGATTTCATCGAGACGGGTTTCGTCAGTCGATTCCTGGGCAAAGGCCGGGGCCGAAGTGGCGGCAACGGCAATAGCCGAAAGGCTGAGCAGCAGCTTGGTGCGCATCATGGTGGTCCTTGGATTGGGAGGGGTTGAGACGCTTGAGATTCTGGGCGCGCAATTAGTCGAGCCGGTTTTCGTGCGAAACCGACAATCCGCAATGCCGCGCTTTTTTGGTTTCAGGTGTGACCGATTAGCCGCGCCCGCGGTAACCCGCGACGCCCTGATCCGGCACCCACAGCCCTTCGGGCGGCGGCCCGCTTTGCCAGAATACGTCGATCGGAATGCCGCCGCGCGGATACCAGTAGCCGCCGATCCGCAGCCAGCGTGGCTGCATCTCGTCAAACAGGCGCTGGCCGATGCCGACAGTCACGTCCTCGTGAAAGCCCGCATGATTGCGGAAGCTTCCGAGGAACAGCTTGAGGCTCTTCGATTCGACGATCGTCTGACCCGGTGCATAGTCGATTACCAGGTGTGCGAAATCGGGCTGGCCGGTAACCGGGCAGAGCGATGTGAACTCCGGCGCGGCAAAGCGCGCGAGGTAGAGCGCATTCGGGCGCGGGTTGGGCACATAGTCCAGCACCGCTGCTTCCGGCGAAGCAGGCAGCGCGCTGGTCTGGCCCAGGTGGAGCGGTTGAAGTGTGTCCGACATGGCACGGCCATGCCCCGAACGTGCAGCCGACACAAGCCACCGGGTTGAACGCGCGGGTTCACTCCCTATTCAGGGCTGCCCGTGCCTGCCGCGCGGGGCAACGAAGGGTGTGCGCGAAGTGACGAGACGATTGGGGGCAATCTGGAGCGGCTGTGCGATGCTGGCACTGGGCCTGGCCCTGCCCGTCGCCGCGCAAGAGGTGTTCAGCCTGCCGCCCGGCACGGCCAGCCCTAGCGCGCGCCCGGCCGGCCCGGTCGATGCAGACGCCCCGGTGGTCCGCCCGCGCCCGGCCTTC
>DKII01000014.1:5620-12566 GCA_002454125.1 Novosphingobium sp. UBA6722 | reverse complement strand
GCCACCCCAGGACGGAGCCAGCAGAATCAGGGAGAACAGCATACCGACGGACTGAGTCCAATCAGGCAACGCGGTATAGTGCAGATGGTGCGGACCCGCCCACATGTAGGTAAAGATCAGCGCCCAGAAGTGCACGACCGACAGGCGATAGGAATAGACTGGACGACCAGCTTGCTTCGGCACGAAATAGTACATCATGCCCAAGAAGCCCGCAGTCAGGAAGAAGCCCACAGCGTTGTGGCCGTACCACCATTGAATCATGGCATCCTGCACGCCAGAGTACATGGAGTACGACTTAGTCAGGCTAACCGGCATAGCCATGCTGTTGACGATGTGCAGCAGCGCCACGGCGATGATGAAGCTGCCGTAGAACCAGTTGGCGACGTAGATGTGCGGCTCGGTCCGCTTGACCAGCGTGCCGACAAATACCGCCAGGTAAGCCACCCAGACGATGGTGAGCCAGAGATCGACGTACCATTCAGGCTCGGCATATTCCTTGCCCTGGCTGATGCCGAGCAGGTAGCCGGTCGCCGCCAGGACGATGAACAGCTGGTAGCCCCAGAACACGAAACGGGCGAGGCCGGGGAAGGCCAGCCTCGCCCGGCAGGTGCGCTGCACCACGTAGAACGAGGTGGAGATCAGCGCAGTGCCTCCGAAGGCAAAGATCACGGCTGAGGTGTGCAGCGGGCGCAGGCGGCCAAAGCTGGTCCATTCCAGCCCCAGGTTGAGCACCGGAAAGCCCAGCTGCAGCGCGATGATCAGCCCGACCAGGAACCCGGCCATGCCCCAGAACATCGTGGCGATCATGCCGTAGCGGATCAGATCGTCATCATACCGGGTGTGATCCTGCGGGACATGCAGCAGGCCATCGGCCGCCGCCTTGAAATCGGCGGTGCGCAGCGAGATCACCAGGCCAACCAGTGCCGCCACGGCAAAGATGCCCATGTGCACGGCAAAGCCCCAGTCGGCCGCAGCCCCCATGGCAAAGACCGAGAAGAACAGTGCAGCCAGCCACCAGCCGCTGCGCGAAACTACGGATTCCATGAGCCTTCCCTCTCTGGAAATGTCAGATGAAACGGCTCTGGTCCTAGTTTTGCAGCGCAGCATTGACCGGGATCAAATTTCAGCCCCGGGTACGAAAATGGCAGAAATGCTTGCGAAAATTGCGCAGGATCAATGTTTGCTGGTCGATCCGGTCACATTTCCCGCTCCTGCGCCGTAACCACCTCTGCTGCACAGGGCAGCTGCTGCGGCGCCGGATGAGGGATCATGAAGAAACTGACTGTCTCCGCCCTGTTGGGCGCCGCCGCAATCCTGGCTGCGAGCCCGGCCCATGCCGGCAGCTCCGACGGCAAGGTCCAGATCAAGGTACTCGCCACCGGCGTGCTGCCGGATGGCAAGATCACCAAGGTGCTGGTCGATCCGGGCCTTCCGGCCGGAACCAACACCAAGGCCAATGACAATTGGGTGCCGACCCTGGCGATCGAGTATTTCGTCTCGCCGCAGGTCTCGATCGAAACGATCTGCTGCCTGACCCAGCACGATGTCGATGCCTCGGCTCCGGCCGCGCTGGCCGGCGGGGAACTGGTGGCCGATGCCAAGATCCTGCCCGCTACGGTGACGCTGAAGTACCACTTTACCGAATCCGGCGTGCGCCCCTATGTCGGCGTCGGCCCGACCTGGTTCATCTTCATCGATGAAAAGCCGGGTGCAGCGGCGCGAACCCTGCTTGCCGCGACCAGCCAGAAGCTGGACAACCGGGTCGGTGCGGTCGTGCAGGCCGGGATCGATATTCCGATCAACGATCAGGGCTTTGGCATCAGCTTCGATGCCAAGCGCTATTTCCTCAGCACCACGGCCCACTGGTACAACGCTGCTGGCACCCAGGTGCTTTCGACCCGGCACAAGCTTGATCCGTGGGTGGTAAGCGGCGGGGTTTCCTACCGCTTCTAACCAGCCTCGGCGATCAGCCCTTCGCGGTCGATGATTTCCACTTCGCGCCGCGAGGGCAGGTCGATCAGGCCCTCGGACTTGAGCCGGGTAAACTGGCGGCTGACGGTTTCGATCGTCAGCCCCAGTACGTCAGCCACCTGCTGGCGCGAAAACGGCAGGGTGAAGCGCTTCAGCGGTTGATCGTGACTGCCTTCGCAGCCCTGCTCGACCAGCCGTTCCGACATTTCGATCAGGAAGCTTGAGACCCGTTCGCCGGCGGACTTGCGCCCCAGCAGCAGCATCCAGCGCCGCGTCCGGTCCAGCTCACCCAGCGTGCGTTGCAGCAGCTTATGCTCCAGCGCCGGATGCTCACGCGCGAAGGCATCGAAATCGCGGCGGCTGAACACGCAGACCTTGGCCTCGGTCAGTGCAGTCACGCCGTGGCCGCTGGTCGATCCAAACGGCCGGCCAATGAAATCAGAGGGATAGACCACGCCAACGATCTGTTCGCGGCCATCCTCGGTTCCGGTTGAAAGCTTGAGGACTCCGTCGATCACATTGGCGACCAGGACCGAGTCTTCGCCCTCCCAGATCAGCGATTCACCGGCGGCAAGCGTCCGGCGCCGACCGATAGTATTGAGCATTTCCAGCTCGTTGGCATCGAGCGAGGAACAGATGGACCGGTTCCGGACAACGCAGGTATCGCACGCAGACATGCCAGCATAGTGCCGGACCGGCTCCCCCGGCGCAAGCTAGACGATATCGAACTGTTCCCCCAGCGCGCCGCGCAGCCGATCGAGCGCCTGGGCCTTCAGCTGGTGCACCCGGGGGATAGAAACGTCGAGCGTCGCGGCGATTTCTGCGAGGTTGAGTTCCTCCACGAAGTACAGCTGCATCACCAATTGCAGCCGCTCGGGCAGGCTTGCCACCGCCCCGGCCAGCGCCCCGCGCAGTTCCTGGGTTTCGAGGATGTCGTGGCTGTCGGGCCGCTCATCGGCAAAGGCCGGGTCGTGATCGGAATAGACCGCGTCGATCGGTTCGAACCGCAAGGGCTCGCTGCTGCCGCGCAAGGCGGCCAGTTCCTCGGCGCTCACGCCCAGGCCCTCGGCCAGCTCGGCGGCGGTCGGCTCGCGGCCCAGTTGCCCGCGCAGCACCTGCTCCTGGCCGGCCAGTTGCCGCCGCCGCTCGATCCCCCCGCGCGAGATCGGCACGGCGCGGCGGATCAGATCGACCATCGCCCCGCGCACGCGGATCTTGGCATAGGCGGCGAAGCCATCCTCACCCGGCCCGGCGTGGCGCTGCGCCGCTTCGGTCAGGGCGACAAGACCAGCCTGGATCAGGTCCTCCAGCTCGATCCCCGCCCGGCCCGAGCCATGGACGTGCCAGGCCAGCCGCCGGACCATCGGCATGAAGCGGCGGACCCGGTCGGTGGTGGCGCAGCGATAGGCGCCAGCAGCCTTCAGGCTGTTGTGATCCTGGATCATGCGGCAAGAATCTCCGGTTCAGGAAGGGCTGGTGTGGCTGGCGCACCGATCACGGCGATCACCTCGATCGGCTGGCTGGCGGGCAGCTCGGCAATGGACAGGACCAGGCAGGAGGGCGCCCGCAGCTTGAGCAGGCCGGCCAGGGCCCGGCGCGCACGCGGCTGGACGATCAGCGCCAGCGGCGGGGCGGATGGGCCACGCTCGGCCACCAGCGCGGCGACATGCTCACCGATGTTGCGGGCCAGATCGGGCTCGATCAGCGGCTGGCCGGTGGCGGGATCGCTCAGCCCCTGGACAATCGCCGCCTCAAGCTGGGCATCCAGCGTCAGGACCGGCAGCCGCTCACCCGGCGCGCAGATCCGCCCGACGATCAGGTTGCCCAGATCGGCGCGGACCAGTTCGACCAGCCGGTCGTGATCAGCCGCAACCTGCACGCCATCGGCCAGACTGGCGAGGATCGGCAGCGGGTGGCCGATCGGGATGCCGTCTTCCAGCAGCGCGCGCAGCACGCGGGTCAGCGCGGCAAGGCTCAAGGGCTGCGGATGGATCGCCTCGACCAGCCCGGCGTTGTGTTCCTTGACCGCCTCGAGGATCGCGCGGACCTGATCGGGGCCGAGCAGTTCGCTCGGGCGCTCGCCCAAAAGCTGGTTGAGCTGCGTGGCGATAACGGTGCTGGCGTCGACCGTCAGGAAGCCTTCGGCAATCGCCAGATCGCGCTGCGCTGCGTCAATCCAGCGGGCCGGGCAGCCAAAGCTGGGATCGCGCACTTCCTCACCGGCCAGCACGTGGCCTTCGCGCACTTCGCCAACGTCGATTGCCAGGATCTTGTCGGGCCGGACCGACGCGCCACCCAGCGGCACCCCGCCCAGCAGGATGCGATAGTCCTGCGGCGCGAGCTCAAGGCTGTCGCGCACCCGGAATTGCGGCACGACGAAGCCGAAGGCCTGGCTCAATTGCTTGCGCACGCCCGTGATCCGCCCGACCAGCGGCGCACCGCGCGCTTCGTCAACCAGATGGACCAGGCCGTAACCCAGCTCGATCGTGACCAGCGTCTGGTCGGATACTTCGCTTAAGGAGATGCGGGCGGGGCCGGGCGCTTCGACCACCGGGGCCAGCGGGATCGCCGCAGTTGCCGCGCGGCGTGAAAGCGTGCGCCACAGCGCCAGCGCCCCGACTGCGGCGGGCAGGAAGATCGTCTGCGGCATGGCCGGGATCAGGCCCATCGCCCCCAGGATCACCGCCACGGGCAGCCAGGTACGCGGGCTGGCGAGCTGGCCGCCCATCTGGCCGGAGAGATCGCGATCCTGCCCGTCGCGCTCGTCTGCCACGCGGGTGACGATGACCGCGGCGGCGATCGACAGCAGCAGCGCCGGGACCTGCGCGACCAGCGCATCGCCCACCGCCAGCGTCACATAGACTTCGGCGGATTCGGCGGCCGACAGCCCGTGGCTGATCATGCCCAGGCAGAAACCGGCGATGATATTGACCGCCAGGATCAGCAGCGCGGCAATCGCATCGCCCTTAACGAACTTGCTGGAGCCGTCCATCGAGCCATAAAAGTCGGCCTCGGTCGCCACTTCGCGGCGGCGGGCCTTGGCCTCATCGGCGGTCAGGATCCCGGCGGCCAGATCGGCGTCGATCGCCATCTGCTTGCCCGGCAAGGCATCGAGTGTGAAGCGGGCGGAGACTTCCGAAACGCGGCCCGCGCCCTTGGTGATCACCACCATGTTGATGATCACCAGGATCAGGAAGACGAACAGCCCGACCGCGAAGTTGCCGCCGACCAGGAAGGCGCCGAAGGCCTCGATCACGTGGCCGGCCGCTGCCTCGCCCTCGTGCCCGTGGACCAGCACGACGCGGGTCGAGGCGACATTGAGCGAGAGCCGCAGCAGCGTGGCAAACAGCAGGACCGAGGGGAAGGACGAGAAATCGAGCGGCTTCTGCGCGTTCATCGCCGCCATCAAGACGGCGACCGACAGCGCGATATTGAGCACGAAGAACACGTCGAGCAGCAGCGCCGGGACCGGCACGATCATCAGGCAGATCAGCGTCAGGATGCCGATCGGCAGGGCGACCGAGGCGAGGCGTGGGCGGGTCAGGGAAATCACAGCCCGAACGCCTTGAACTTGCCATAAGCCTGGCTGACGAGGTTGCGCTGCCGATCACCGCCTTCGACAGGCTCAGGCTGAGCGGAGCTTTTGCTGGCACCCAAACCCGCTCGCGCTGAGCTTGTCGAAGCGCCTACCCCGAATGCTGCCGATAGCACATCCGACATGGAAGGGCGCGGCGCGTAGGAAAGGGCTGGCGCGGCCAAAGGCTGGCGCTCCGCCACCAGCGCGGTGGTGGACCAGGGCGCGGCCGGGCTGGTCTGGCCCATCGCGCCGTCAACCTTGGCCCGCAGCAAGCCCATCACCCCGCCCAGCGAGCGGGGCTGACCAGCTTCGTAGAAGATCGCGCGGTTGGCCGCGGCGGCCTCAGGCAGCAGCGCGGCGGCGCTCTGGGCCGGATCGGCGGACAGCGCGGTCAGGAACTTGCCCGCGCCGCCCGCGCCGAGGAAGTGCGCGAGATAGAGCTCGGCCGCATCGGGCTCCCGCCCCAGCACCGGCAGCAGCGCGGCGCGGTTGTCGCGGGCAAGTTCGGCGGCCATGCGGGCCGACAGGTCAGGATCGTGGCGCAGCGCCAGAACTTGCTGGCGCAGCATGGGGTCGCTGACCCGGCCCTGCTCGATCGCCATGTCGGCCCAACCCGCACCATGGGCGGCGCCGTGCTTCTCCAGCGTCTGCAGCCAGGTGCCGCGGGTGAACTGGTAAAGCCCCGCCGCGCTCGAGGTGCCGGCGCGGGCCGCAGGATCGAGGCTCGATTCGAGCCGCGCCTGGGCCAGCAGGTAATTGAAATCGACCCCGGTCGCCTGGGCAGCGCGCGCAATCGCGGCCTGGACTTCCGGACGCGCGCCGGTGGGCGTTGCGGCGGTACTGGCAATGATACTGGCCTGGCCCAAGCCAAACCTCCCCTGCTGAGAAATGCTGGGGACGGTTCAGCAAGGGCTGTGCCAAATCAGCCGGGGCTGCCGACCCGGGCGTAGCTGGTGGCGGCCGGACGGTAGAGCGCCGGGCTGCCCGCCAGAACTTCCAGCCGGGCGCTGACATTGGCCGCCAGCAGGTTGCGAACCTGGCGGTTTACCTCGTTTATCCGCTTGGCCGCATCGAGCAGGCCGCGGCATTCTTCGTCCAGCGCGATGTCCTGGCTGAACGGCCCGGCAGCATCGATCCGCCCGCACAGCTCGCGCTTGTCCTGCGCGCAGCCCAGGATCGCATCCAGATCGAGCGCGGCAAGCGCGTGCCGTTCGCTCTGCAAAACGGCAACCATCTGCCGCAGGTTGTCACGCAATTGCTGGTTCAAGCTCATTTTCCACTCCGCAGCAGCAGGCCAGAGGCAATCAGCGCATCGGCAACGCGCATCGGGATAACGGGATAGCGATCGGCCTCGATCGCCTTGCGGATTTCGTTGACGCGGGCCTGGTCGACCGGCGG
>DKII01000014.1:2974-5532 GCA_002454125.1 Novosphingobium sp. UBA6722 | reverse complement strand
CGCGAGCGGGGTTTCCACTTCAACCGCCGGTGCCGCGCTGGCGGTGCCGCCAGCGGGGGCGCGGCGATCGGGCACGGCGTGGGGCTGGCGCCGGTCGATCGCACCAACGGGGCGCAGCGGGGGAAGGTCAATCGGTGGCATCTTGCCGCTCCTGATCTGTCATCACGCCCGAGAACGGCTGCGCGGCAGACTTTTTAAGCCCCACCGGCACCACTTTGCCGGATCACGGCAAATCGACGCCGACCAGGCCGGGGCGCAGCACCCGTCCGCGCAGGACCGGCGCCCTGGGCGTAACCCCGCGGACCTTTATCCAGGTCCCCGCAGCACCTGCCTCCAGCGCCTCACCGGGCTGGGAGACGGCCCAGCCATCGCCGCCGACCTGGATTGTCACGCTATCGCCGCGCTGGATTAGCGGCGGCGCAGCGGCGGCAGCGGCAGCGGCGGGCATGGTGACGTAGAGCGTCCAGCCGCTTGGGACGGGACAGCGCACCTGCACCGCCTGGCGGGCCGAGCCATACCAGTCGAGCGCCAGCGGCGCGGTGCAGCGGGCGAGGCGCAGGCGGCGGTCAACCGGCGGGGCGGGCTGGCCGACAAAGGCGCTGACCTGGCGGTCCACATCGTCAAGATCGGCAAAGCCTTGCGCCAGCGCCGGGCTGGCCAGCGCGATCAGCAGCAGCGGGGTGAAACGGATCATGGGTTCTCTCCGGTGTCATAGGTCAAAGCGGCATAGGGCGGGCCGGACAGGTCCGGTTCGATCAGGACGCGCGCGGGGCGCGGCAACTTGGCGGCCTCGGCCAGCACGGCGGGGCCATCGGCGGGCATGGCGACCAACGTCAGCCGCTGGCGCGGATCATCGGGCTGGCTGGCGAGCCATTCGGTCAGGCCTGGCCCGCCCGGCGCGGCGCGCCAGACGGCAACCGGCTCACCCAAAGCGGGCAGAACGATCGGCGGCGGCGGCGCGGCCGGCGCCTGGGCCGGAGCCTCGCTGACCGCGGCGCCCATCACCATGAACAGGATCAGCGAGAGGTCAGCCAGCACGGTCTGCCAGCCGCTCCCGGCGCGGGCGATCATGCGGCCACCTCGCGGCTGGGCACGCGGGGGCGCGGCGCGACGGCCGCCTCAACCTGCGCGGCGAGCCAGTCGGTCACCTGCTGGCGCTCGGCCTCTTCGGCCAGGGCCTTGCGCTCGACCATCCGCGACAGCGGGGCGAGCAGCAGGTTGGCGGCGAGCAGGCCGTAGAGCGTGGTCGTCACCGCCATGGCGATCGATCCGGCGAACGCCCCTTGCGCCAGCCCACCAGTCGGCAGCTGGCTGAGCGAGATCAGCGTTCCCGCGAGGCCAAACACCGGGGCCAGCTCGGCCGCCTGGGCCAGGGTGCGGGCCGCGCGTTCGCTTTCCGCCAGGCGGCGGCTGCGGTGCGCCTCGTGCGCTTCAAGCAGCGCGGCGACCGAGCGGCGGCCGATCAGCGCATCGGTCGCCTCGTCAAATTCGGCATCGCCCGAATGATGCGGCACGGCGCGCAGCAGGCCGTCCTGGCGGATCTCCTGGATCTGCAGGCCGAGTTCCGCGCGGGTGTGGTCTAGATCGAACCCGCGCCGCCCCAGCCCGGCCAGCTTGACCAGCGTGATCCGGCAATCACCAAATCCGCTGCGCAGCACGGTCGCGAGCAGGGTCCCCCCGCCGACAATCAGCGCAGAGGGTCCGTCGATCAGGGTGGTCAGGTCCATCGGGCAAACTCCTTCACCCGCAAGAACGACCGGCAGCACCACGCATTCAGCAGAGGCGGCAGATTGCCGGAAGGCGGCAAGCCTTTGCCGGTCGGATCCGGCAGAGCCCGCACAAATCGGCCATTTCTGCAATTGGCACGGCCCTTGCGGAAATGGTGGCACGCAATGTCATGAGGACACCTGCCATGAGTGAAGGCCTGTTCGGAATCCACGGCACCGCGCTGGAACTGCGCTCGCAGCGCATGGCGCTGATCACGTCGAACATCGCGAACGCCGCAACCCCGGGCTACAAGGCCCGCGACCTCGATTTCGGCGCGGCACTGAAGGCCCGCAGCGAGGGGCTTGGCACCGATCGCGCCGCCGACAAGGCCACGCGCTACCGCGTCCCGGTCATGCCCAGCCTGGATGGCAACACGGTCGAAATGGCGACCGAACAGACCGCCTTTGCCGAAAACGCCGTCGCCTATCAGGCCACGCTGGGCTTCCTGCGCGGGCGGATCGAAACGCTGACCCGCGCGCTGAAGGGTGAATGACGATGGCCCAGCCGCTCACCCTGTTCGGCGCTGCGCAGCGGGCCATGTCGGCCCAGCTCGTGCGGATGAACGCCGCGGCTTCCAACCTTGCCAATGCCGGCACGGTCACCGGCACTGCCGAGACCGCCTATCGCCCGATCCGCACGGTCTTTGCAGCCGAAGTCGATCGCGCTTCGGGTCTCTCGACCGTCCGCGTCGGCGGGATCCTGCGCGAGAGCGCCGAGCCGGTGCAGCGCTATGACCCCGACCATCCGCTCGCCGACGCCGATGGCAATGTCTGGACCGCCCCGGTCGATGA
>DKII01000014.1:242-2924 GCA_002454125.1 Novosphingobium sp. UBA6722 | reverse complement strand
TGCCGAGATGGTCGAGATGCTCGATGCCTCGCGCCAGTACCAGAACCTGGTCGAAGCCCTGTCCACCGCCAAGCAGCTGATGCTTGAAACCATGAGGATGAAGTGATGGTCTCTTCTGTCACCGCGGCGGGGTCCAACCCCGCCGCCACCCGCTCAACCGCTGCCAGCAGCGGCCCCACCCTGGGCCAGTCGGACTTCATCCGCCTGCTCACCACCCAGCTCAAGGCGCAGGACCCGACCGACCCGGTCGATAACAAGGAGATGATCGCGCAGATGGCGCAGTTCTCCTCGCTGTCGGGGATTGAGCAGATCAACGCCACGCTCAAGGACATCGCCGCCCGGCTGGACCGGGCCTTCCCCGCCCAGACCCCGGTTCAGGAGTAACCCGAAATGTCGTTCTATACCTCGCTCAACGGGCTCAAGAATGCCCAGACCGAACTCTCGGTCATCGCCAACAACCTGGCCAATGCCGAAACGACCGGCTTCAAGAAGAGCCGGATCAATTTTGCCGACATCGTTTCCGGCACGGCCTCGTCCAACCCCAAGCTGGTCAAGGGGATCGGCTCGGCAGTCCAGTCGATCGATCAGAACTTTTCGCTTGGCCCGACGCAGCAAACCGGCTCGGCGCTGGACCTGGCGATCAATGGCGAGGGCTTTTTCGTCAAGGTTTCGCCGGTTACCGGCAAGACCTTCTATACCCGCAATGGCAATTTCGGGATGGATGGCGCGGGCTATATCACCGATGTCCAGGGTAACCGGCTGCAGGTGCTGCCGGTCGATACCGCCGGCAACGTCACCTCGACCACGCCGCAGGATGCGCTGGCCCCCGGCACCAATGCCGCCGGCGCGGAAATCATGTCGGTCACGGTCAAGACCGACGGCGCGATGATCGCCGCCTATGCCGATGGCTCGGTGACCGAGATCGGCAAGGTCGCGCTGGCCAGCTTCGTATCGCCGCCGGGCCTGCTGCAGATCGGCAACCAGGACTGGCAGGCGACCGGCATCTCCGGCCCTGCATCCTATGGCCAGCCCGGCGCGGCCCGGTTCGGCACGATGCTGTCGGGCAGCCTGGAGCAGTCGAACGTCGACATTGCTGAGGAAATGGTCGGGCTGATCACCGCCCAGCGCTATTTCCAGGCCAATGCCAAGGCGATCGATACGGCGACCCAGCTGTCGCAGACGATCATCAACCTGCGGACCTAGGCCTGACTTATGGACCGCCTGATCTGGACCGCCGTGACCGGCATGACTGCAGCGATGACCCGGCAGCGGGTGATCGCCAGCAACATGGCCAATGCCCAGACCACCGGCTTTCGCGCCGAGGTGCTGCAGATGACCCCGCTGACCCTCAAAGGGCCGGCGGTGGAGGCGCGGGCGATGACCGATGCCGCGGTCAAGGGCGCGATGATGACGCCCGGGGTGATGGTCAATACCGGCCGTCCGCTCGACGTCGCGCTCCAGGGTCAGGCCATGCTGACGGTCCAGGCCCCCGATGGCAGCGAGGCCTATACCCGCCGCGGCGACCTGTCGGTTTCCGCCAACGGTCTGCTGGTCAATGGCGAAGGCTTCCCGGTCATGGGCGAAGGCGGCCCGATCACGCTGCCGCCGGGCGGAACCTATGCCATTGCCGAAGACGGCGCCGTGCTGCGCCGCGATCCCGGCGCGCCTGATGCCGCCCCGGCTGAAATCGCGCGGCTCAAGCTGGCCGGCCCCGCCGGGAGCGCGCTGGCCAAGGGCCTCGACGGACTGTTTCGGGTGGTCGGTGGCGGGGTGCTGCCCAGCGATACCGAAGCCCGCCTGGCACCGGCCACGCTTGAGCAATCGAACGTCCGGCCGAGCGAAGTGCTGGTCGATATGGTCGAGGCCCAGCGGCTCTACGACATGCGCACCAAGCTCGTCGCCACGGCCAAGGAGCTCGACGAAGGCGGCGCCAGCCTGATGCGCCTGACCTGATCCCCATTTCACGGAGACTGACCGATGCCCTCTTCCGCCTTGCATGTCGCCCGCACCGGGCTTGAAGCCCAGGACACCCGGATGCGGGTGATCGCCAACAACCTGGCCAACATCGCCACGACCGGTTTCAAGCGCGACCGCGCCAATTTCGCGACGCTAGCCTATCAGGAAAACCGTGTCGCCGGGCAGCAGAGCTCGACCGAGACGGCCTATGCCACCGGGCTCAACCTGGGCACCGGGGTCAGCCTGCAATCGACCACTTCGATCACCACCCAGGGCACACTCTCCAGCACGGGCAACCCGCTCGACCTCGCGCTCGATGGCGAGGGCTTTTTCCAGGTCGAGCTGCCAGGTGGGCGGCAAGCCTTTACCCGCGCCGGCAACTTCTCCCGCTCGGCCGAGGGAACCTTGGTTACACCGCAGGGCTATCCGGTCCAACCGGCGATCACCATTCCCGAAGGCGCAACCGCCATCTCGGTCGGTCCGGATGGGACCGTTTCCGCCAACGTGCCCGGCTCCAGCGTCCCGACCGAGCTTGGCCAGCTGACCCTGGCGAGCTTTACCAACCCGGCCGGCTTGCAGTCGCTGGGTGACAACTTCGTGGCCGAAACGGCCGCATCGGGGCCCGCCCAGATCGGCGCGGCCGGGGCCGACGGGCGCGGCTCGATCCGCCAGGGGATGCTGGAAGCCTCGAACGTCAACGTGGTCGAGGAACTGGTCGACATGATC
>DKII01000014.1:0-146 GCA_002454125.1 Novosphingobium sp. UBA6722 | reverse complement strand
GATCGAGACCCAGCGCGCCTACGAAATCAATTCCAAGCTCATCTCCGCGGTCGACGAGATGCTGCGCAACGCCAACCAGACGCTGTGAGGGTGGTGATGTTTCATAAACTTCAGCCAATTCCCCCCCTCCTCTTCAGAGGAGGGGG
>DKII01000126.1:7205-29018 GCA_002454125.1 Novosphingobium sp. UBA6722 | reverse complement strand
GAGATTGCCGGTCGGCTCGTCGGCCAGGACCAGTGCGGGACGGTTCGAGAGCGCGCGGGCCACAGCGACGCGTTGCTGCTCACCGCCGGACAGCTGGCTGGGCCGGTGATCGAGCCGCTCGCCCAGCCCCAGCGCGGTCAGCAGCTCATTGGCACGGGCAGCGGCATCAGCCTCGCTGACCCCGGCCACCAGCTGCGGCAGGATCACGTTCTCCTGCGCGGTGAAGTCCGGCAGCAAGTGATGGAACTGATAGACAAAGCCGATCCGGTCACGGCGCAGCGCGGTGCGGTCATCAGCTGAGAGCGAGCCGGCCTCAACCCCCGCGATCCGCAGCGAGCCGCCGAAACCGCCTTCAAGCAGGCCGACGGCTTGCAGCAGGGTCGATTTGCCCGAACCGGAGGGGCCAAGCAGGGCCACGATCTCGCCCGGCTGGATCGCCAGGTCGACCCCGCGCAGCACGTCGATCCGCACCCCGCCCTGCTCGAAGCTGCGGGTCAGGCCGGTGGTCTGGACGACAGCCTCACTCATAGCGCAGCACCTGCACCGGATCGGTGCTCGCCGCCTTGAAGGCCGGGTAAAGCGTGGCGAGGAAGCTGAATACCAGCGCCATGATGACGATCAGCGTGATCTCGACCGGATCGGCCCGGGCCGGCAGCTCGGTCAGGAAGCGGATCTTGGGGTCCCACAGGTTCTGGCCGGTCAGCACCTCGATCACCCGCACGATCGACTGGCGGAAGAACAGGAAGGTCGCGCCCAGGAACAGGCCGACGACCGTTCCGAGCGCACCGACCACGAAACCGACCGTGACAAAGACCTTGAGCAAGCTCTGCCGGCTCGCCCCCATGGTGCGCAGGATCGCGATGTCGCGGGTCTTGGCGCGGACCAGCATGATCAGCGAGGAAAGGATGTTGAAAACGGCCACGAGCACGATGATCGATAGCACCACGAACATCGCCACTCGTTCAACCGCCAGGGCCTCGAACAGGCTGGCGTTCATGGTCCGCCAATCGGTGATCACGGCCTGCCCGGCCAGCCGCTGCGAGACGGGCTTGAGGATCTCGCTTACGGCATCGGGATAGGTGACTTGCACCTCGATCATACCGATCGAATCCCCGGCGAGGAGCAATGTTTGCGCATCTTCGATCGGCATGACGACGAAGCGCTCGTCGAAATCGAACACCCCGATCTCGAAGATCGCGGCGACGCGGTAGGCGATCTCGCGCGGGACCGTGCCGAACGGTGTGGAACGCCCCTGCGGGTTGATGATCGTCAGCGTGTCGCCCACCCGGATGCCGAGGTTGGCTGCAAGCTGCGAGCCGATCGCTACTTCGCCAGCGCCGGGCTTTAACGGATCGAGCGTGCCGGCGATCAGCTTGGGCTTCAGCCGCTGAATATCCTCAGCCGTGTTGCCGCGAGCGAAGACCAGGTCGACCCGGCCATTGAAGCTACCCATCTGCGGCTGTTCGATCAGCGGCGAGGCCTTGGTCACCCCTGGCGTCTTGCGCACTTCCTGCAGCACGCCCTGCCAGTTTTCGATCCGGCCGCCATAAGCCTGGACAATCGCGTGGCCGTTCAGCCCGACGATCTTGTCGAACAGTTCGGCGCGGAAACCGTTCATCACGCTCATGACGATGACCAGCGCCGCAACGCCCAGCGCCACGGCAACCAGGCTGATCCCCGCGACCAGCGCGATGAATGCTTCGCTCCGCCCCGGCAGGAGGTAGCGCTTCACCAGCACTTTTTCGAAGGGAGACAGCAGCAAGGATGGCCTCGGGTGGGGAGAAATCGCGTGGGCCGGACTTAGGGGGCGCGGGCGATCAGGGCAAGCACTCAGAACGGAATTGGCTGACCATCCCAGGCGAAGGCTTGTCCGCTTTCGGCTGGGGTCAGCCCGTCGATCACGGAGAGCAGGTGAGCGGCTGACTCTGCCGGCGAGAACAGGCGGCGGCCTTCGCCCGAACCGGTGAACGGTGCGGACAGGTCAGTCGCAACCGTGCCGGGATGAAGTGCTGCCACGACTGCCTGCGGATGGGTGCGGCCCAGTTCGATCGCGAAATTGCGCAGGATCATGTTGAGCGCCGCCTTGCTGGCACGATAGGCGTGCCATCCGCCGAGCCGATTGTCGCTGATCGACCCGACCCGGGCCGAGAGCGCCGCGAACACAGCCCGTTCGCGCCGCGGCAGCAACGGCAGGAAGTGCTTGCCGATCAGCGCCGGGCCCGTGGCATTGACCGCAAAGGCCCGGGCATAGGCCGCCGGGTCCTGTGCCTTGTAGGTCTTTTCGGGCTGAAAGTCCGGGCCATCGGAAAGCAGGCCGGTCGCGATGATGACCAGAGCAACCTCAGCGCCGATCTGGCTGGCAGCAGCGGCGATGCTGGCTTCCTGGGTCAGGTCGAAAGCAAACGGCTGAGTGCCTGCGGGTGCGGCCTGGCCCGAGCGCGATCCGGCCCAGACCCGCTCATGCCGCCCGCTCGCCACCACGGCTTCGGCCAGCGCCTCGCCGATCCCGCCGCTCGCCCCGAAGATGACGGCCTGGCTCAATAGCCCATCAGGCTGAGCACTTCCTTGCGGCTGCGCTCGTCATCCAGGAAGCAGCCGAGCATGCGGCTGGTGACCATGCCGACGCCGGGCGTGCGTACGCCGCGCCCGGTCATGCAGCCATGCTGCGCCTCGATCACGACGGCCACGCCATGCGGCTGGAGGTGATGCCAGATGCATTCCGCCACTTCGGCGGTCAGGCGTTCCTGGATCTGCAGGCGGCGGGCAAAGCCATGCAGCACGCGGGCCAGCTTGGAGATGCCGACCACGCGGTTCTTCGGCAGGTAGGCGATCGAGGCCTTGCCGGTGATCGGCGCCATGTGATGTTCGCAGTGCGACTGGAACGGGATGTCCTTCAGCAGCACGACTTCATCGTAGCCGCCGACTTCGGCGAAAGTGCGCGACAGGTGCAGCGCGGGGTCTTCCTCATTCCCCTGGCAGTATTCGCGCCAGGCCCGGGCGACCCGTGCCGGAGTATCGAGCAGACCTTCGCGGGCCGGATCCTCACCCACCCAGCGCAGCAGCGTGCGCAGCGCGTCCTGGACCTCGTCCGGCACGAACAGCTTGGTTTCGGCCTCGTCATGGTCAAGATGGCTGGTGATGTAGTTCATGGCCCTCGTCCTTCCTGCCCCCGCTGATTGGCAAGTGGTCCTGCTATCCCGTTGGCACAACCCGGCCTTTGGACCGCCCTTGGGGGCACCGCTGGGGACGGGGGCGAACCCATGCTTGCCTTGGCGCGCAAGAGCGGCCAAAGGCGCTGGCGAAACGCGAGCGCACAGGCAGGCGATTCCATCATGAACATCACTCACCCATTCCTGGACGCCGACGGCGACAAGCTGCGCGAGGAATGCGGCATCTTCGGCGTGATCGGCAGCCCGGAAGCTGCCGCCATCACTGCGCTTGGCCTGCACGCCCTGCAGCACCGCGGGCAGGAAGCCTGCGGCATCGTCAGCTGGGACGGCCACGAATTCTTCGCCCGCCGCGGCCTTGGCCATGTTGCCCAGGTCTTTGCCGACCAGACGATCCTCAATGAACTGCCGGGCCACATGGCCTCGGGCCACGTGCGCTATTCAACCACCGGCGGCCAGGGCTTGCGCAACGTCCAGCCGCTCCATGCTGATCTGGCGCGCGGCGGCTTTTCGATTGCCCATAACGGCAATATTTCCAACGCGATGCACCTCAAGCAGGAGCTGGTCGACAAGGGCGCAATCTTCCAGTCGACTTCCGACACCGAGGTGATCATCCACCTGATCGCGACCAGTCGCTATCCCACCTTGCTCGATCGGTTCGTCGATGCGCTGCGGATGGTCGAAGGCGCCTATTCGCTGATCTGCCAGACGCCCAAGCGGATGATTGCCTGCCGCGATCCGCTGGGCATTCGCCCCTTGGTGATGGGCAAGATTGGTGATGCCACGGTCTTCGCCAGCGAAACGGTTGCGCTCGATGTGGTTGGCGCGCAGTTCGTGCGCGAGATTGAGCCGGGCGAGATCGTCGAAGTGCGCCAGGACGGCCGGATGTCGTCGCACCGCCCGTTCGGCAGCCCCCCGCCTCGTCCCTGCATTTTCGAGCACGTCTATTTCAGCCGGCCGGATTCGGTCTCAGGCGGTCAGTCGGTCTACGAAGTGCGCCGCAAGATCGGGATCGAACTGGCGCGCGAAGCCCCGGTCGAGGCCGATCTGGTCGTGCCGGTGCCTGACAGCGGCGTGCCGGCGGCGATCGGCTATGCCCAGGAAAGCGGCATTCCCTTTGGCTTGGGCATCATCCGCTCGCACTATGTCGGGCGCACTTTCATCCAGCCGTCGGACGGCGCGCGCCATGCCGACGTGAAGCGCAAGCACAACGCCAACCGTGCGCTGGTCGAAGGCAAGCGGATCGTGCTGATCGACGATTCGATCGTGCGCGGCACCACCTCGATGAAGATCGTGCAGATGATGCGCGATGCCGGGGCCAAGGAAGTCCACTTCCGCGTCGCCAGCCCGCCGACTAACAATTCCTGCTTCTATGGCGTCGATACGCCCGAGCGGCACAAGCTGCTCGCCGCGCGGATGGATCTGCAGGAGATGACGAAGTTCATCGTGGCAGACAGCCTGGCCTTCGTCTCGATCGACGGTCTCTATCGCGCGGTGGGTGAGAATGGCCGCAACAATGCCTGCCCGCAGCATTGCGACGCCTGCTTTACCGGTGACTATCCAACCAAGCTGACCGACCTGGCCGATCGCGCGGCCGAAGCCGATCAGCTCAACCTGCCGGTCGGGAAAGTCGCATGACCGACCTTTCCGGACAGGTCGCGCTCGTGACGGGCGCCAGCCGCGGCATTGGCGCGGCAACGGCCCAGGCTTTGGCCGCAGCCGGAGCCCACGTGATCCTGACGGGGCGCGATACCAAGGCGCTGGAAGCGGTTGAAGAAGCGATCTTTTCGGCCGGCGGCAGCGCCACGATCGCGCCGGTCGATCTGGCCGAAAGCGATGGGATCGCGCGCCTTGCCCAGGCGATCAGCGGCCGCTGGCCGACGCTCGATATCTTGGTTCACGCCGCCGCGGTGCTGCCGCAGCTGACCGGGGTGATCGATACCGACGCCAAAAGCCTGGCCAGCGCGCTGACCATTAACGCATCGGCCACCCAGGCGCTGATCGCCCGGTTCGATCCGCTGCTGCGCAAGAGCAGCAACCCGCGCTTCATCTATCTTACCACCTCGGTCGCGACATCGCCGCGCGCCTGGTGGGGCGCCTATGCCGCCAGCAAGGCCGCGGCCGAAGTGCTGGTCGATTGCTACGCCCAGGAAGTGCGGAATATAACGCCAATTCGCGTTGCGATCATCGATCCCGGCGCCACCCGCACGGCGATGCGAGCCAAGGCCTATCCGGGCGAAGATCCGGGGCGGAACAAGGAACCGGCGGTCGTCGCTGACCGGATCGTTGCCTTGCTTGGTGAACAATTTGCCAGCCCGCACCGCGAACGCGTTAACCAGCCCTCATAACATCCGGGCAACCCAGCCGGTCCATACTTTGCCAAGCCTGTCCGGAAAGCTGCGGACAAGCACAGTCTTTAGCAAGGACCCGGCCATGAGCGATTATCTGCTGCACACGCGCGACCCGTATTTCTCTGCCGCCCAGGAAGACCGCAGCGCGCCGCGCACCCGCATCACCATTCCGGCGATGCTGCGCGTTTCGGGCGGGCGTGGTTTCCAGACCGTGGTTCATGACCTGTCGCTGAGTGGCTTCTGCGCCGCCGCGATCAATCGCATTCACCCTGGCACCGTCTGCTGGCTGACCCTGCCGGGTCTGGAAGCCTTGCAGGGCGAAGTGGTTTGGTGGGACAACAGCCTGACCGGCTGCGCCTTCGAGCAGCTGCTCTCGCCGATCGTGCACGACAACATCCTGGCCCGCTGGCGCGGCGATTCGAGCTTCCGCCCGGTCTGCTGAGGACCGGGCCGAACAAGCCCCCCGAGCCCTCGCCCGCTGACGCAGTCCCGACGGCCCTTCCGTGTGCCGGCAGGCGGGGGTTCAACTGAAGATGAAGTTAGTTCAGGTCGCCCGTAGCTCAGCTGCGGGCGATAACTGATTCCAGGATGACCGGATTCAGCGGCTTGAGGAACTCGCAGCCGAATTCGAACTGGCTGACCCAGGCGACCCGCGCCTCGATCGGGGCAAGCCCCGGCAGGGTCAGGTAGAAGTGGTCATCCTCGTGCACCAGGAAGACCCCGGAGACCCGCGCGCCCAGCTGCGAGATATCCTGCAGCTTGACCGTCGCGCGCTTCACGCCTTTGCGGAACTGGATCTGCGCCTCATAGCTGCGCCGGTCCGCCCGGCGTCCGCCGGTCGATTGGAAATTGGGTTGCGATGCCGGACTCATGTCCATGATGCGTGCCTGATTGCGACTTCTCGACGCCGCTACCATGCCCCAACTCGGTAAATCGGCAGTTAACGATGAATTACACCTCAAAAACAGTGCATTACGCATAAAAGACAAGGGCGCGATCTTGCGACCGCGCCCCTGGTTGTGCGGAATGACCGAGACTTAGAACTTGGTTTCGACCGCCAGAGTGAACGAGCGCCCGCGCGGATCGGCCACGCGCGGCTCCCACGAGCTGCCGGCACCGGTGTTGCTATCGTATGTGATGGCGAACGGCGGATCGGTATCGAAGATGTTCTTGACGCCCAGGGTGATCATGAACCGGTCCTCGATCTTCTTGGAGATCGACAGGTTGTAGATCTGGTAGGCCTTGACCTGCTGGTTGTAATCCGGCCGCGTCGCGCTGAGGTTCGGGCCGGTCAGCGAGTTGGGCAGGCCGAAGTTCTGGTAGCCGTTGCGGAAGATCTGCGAGAAGGTCAGCGTGAAATCGTCCTTCGCATAGCTGATCCAGGCGTTGTGCTTCCACTTGAGCCCCAGATCACCCGAGAGCGAGAAGACCCCGCGCAGGTTGATGTAGTTCAGGTTCGGGAGCAGCTTTTCCTTCTTCTCGATCAGCAAGGTGCCATCGAACCCGGCTGACAGCGTGCCGGCCATGGCATCAAAGGCCGCACGACCCGAGAAGTCGATCCCGCTGGTCCTGCGCGAACCGAAGTTGCCGGTGCGCAGGTCAACCAGGCTGATCACGCCGGCGGTGCGGGTGATCCGTTCCGGGAATGCGGCGATATTGGCGAACAGCTGCGGAATGGTGATCGTGCCGATCACGTTATCGACTGCGATGTTCCAGTAATCCGCCGAAAGGCTGATCCGCGGCGTCGGGCGCAGCACCAGGCCAAAGCTGTACTGCTTCGAAGTTTCCGGCCCGAGGTTGAGGTTGCCGCCGCTCAGCGAATCCGGCGTGATCGCGGTGCAGCCCGGGGTCACGTTCACCACCCCGCCCGAGGGACAGGTGGTCGGATCGGTCAGCGAGTTGCCCGGGTTCGGCGACTGGGTCACACCGTTGAAGATCTGGTTGAAGGTCGGCACCCGGAAGCCGGTGCCATAGGAAGCGCGGGCCATGAGCCAGTCGACCGGCTGGAACTTGGCGGTGAACTTGGGATTCACCGTGCTGCCGAAGCCGGTGTAATCGTCGACGCGGATTGCGCCGGTCAGCTCGAACATGTCGACCACCGGCACCAGCACTTCGGCATAGGCCGCCTTCACATCACGGTGGACGCCGTTCAGCTGGTTCACGTTGTCAAACGCGACGTTGAAGATGTCGGGCGACTTCGTCGGATCAGCCGCCGAAGAGCCGTTGAAGCTGTAACCCTCGCGGCGATAGTCGACGCCGGCGGCCACCTGGACCATCCCGCCCGGCAGCTCGAACAGTTCGCCGCTGATCGAGGCATCGGCCTGCCACAGCGTGTACTTGCCGCCATAGAGCCGCGTGCCCTTGGCCGAAACCGCCTCAAGCGCGGCCAGCGCAGCCGGGGTCTGCACCAGCGAGAACGGATTGATGATCCCGCTGTTGAACAGCCCGACGATGCCGGGAGCGCTGGCGCCCGGCGCGGTCGGCGCGCGGGTGTCGATCTGCCCTGCCAGTGTCGCGCCGGTGCCCGAGGCGACGGCGTTGGCATTGGTCGAATGCACCCCGCGGAAGTGGTAGCCCTGGCCCAGCACCGAAGTGGCCTGGCTTTCGGCATAGGACCCGCCGATCCGGTATTCCCAGCTTCCGCCGATCGGACCTTCGAGGCCGATAGCTGTGCGGAAGGTCTTGGTATCGGTCTCATACTCGCGCGGGCCGCACGAGGTGCAGCGCCAGCGGAAGGTGATCGGCAGTCCATATCGGCCAACATTGTCGACCGTCCGGTCGCCCACCGCGCCGATCCCGGGCAGGAAGGCGGCGAGCTGATCGTAGACCGTGTTGTAGGTCGCGGCGGTGAGCGAATTGAGCGGATAGGCGATCGGCAGCGAAGTGTTGTTCGAGGTGTACTGGTTGTTCGAGAAGATCTTCTTCGAATGGGCCTTTGACCCGGTCACCTCGGCGTAGAGCTCATGATCGCCGAACTTGGCCGTGGCCCGGCCATAGAAGGTCAGCGTGTCGATCGGTTGCTGCAGCGTGGCGGCGCGGCCAGTGTCCCAGGCGCAGGCATAGGCCGCGCCCGGCGTGTTCCACAACACTTCGTCATAGGCCATGCCGCCGTCCATCGTGCCGCAGCCTGCGCCGCCCGGCAGATCAAGGATGTTGACCCCGCCGCTCATCCGCACGCCGCCGACGGTGAGATTGGTGAGCGTGCCGGTGGCATTGCCCAGCAGCGTGCCGCCCTGGGTAATGCCGATACCTGCCGCCGTGGCGTTGATCGGGAAGGCCGTCGCGATCGGCGTGCCGCGGGTATCGATCGAGAGGCCGCGATTGGGCTGGTTGCCGTTGACGAAATCGCGGTCCTTGCCGAACAGCGCGCCGTTCCAGCTCTTGCTGACGGCGGCCATCACGTTGAAGCCCTGCTCGTCGAGATCACCCCAGCCGGCGGTGCCCGAAACGCGGTAGATCGGCGCGTCGCCTTCCTCGGTGATGTCAACGAAGCCGTTGGCGACAATGCCCTTGAAGTTCTTCTTGGTGATGAAGTTGATCACCCCGCCGATCGCGTCGGTACCGTAAATCGCCGAGGCGCCGTCCTTGAGCACTTCGACCCGCTCGATCGCGGCCAGCGGCACCTGGTTCACGTCAACTGCCGAGCCCGACAGGCCATGCGCCGCCACGCGGCGGCCGTTGAGCAGGACGAGGGTCGAGGAAGCGCCCTGCCCGCGCAGGTTGGCCGAGGACAGGCCATTGGTGCCGCGCGCCGCGCCGGTCACCACGTCAGAGTTCGAGGCGAGGTTGTCCGCGCCGTTGCCATTCGCGGCAAGGAACGAGATCAGCTGTTCCGGATTGCTGATCCCTTCGCGGCTCAGGTCATCGGTGGTGATGATCTGCAGCGGCAGCGCGCTCTTGGCCGGGTCCTGCTTGATGCGGGATCCGGTCACCACGATGGCGCCGCTTTCGCTGGCCGAATCCTGCGCGTTGCCCGTGATGTCGGGCGCATCCTGCGCCAGCGCCGGGGTTGCGAGCGCGCCCAGCGCCACGCCGCTCGACAGAACGATGCGAGTCAGATTTCGTGCGATCATGATAACCCCCTTGGCGGCTGCCCTGTGGCAGAACCTGTCCAGACTAACGCAAGTTTTTCGTTGCGAAAGAGGACGCTTCCAACAACCGGTGGAAGTTCTGGGCATGTTGCCAAGCTGCAACATGAAAGTCCGTTCAATTTTGCGCGGCGATCTCCACAAGCACGCTGTCCATGGTTGCCAGCACGCTTGTGCCATCGGGTACGTCATTGGCAATGATCGAGAAAGTCAGCTCTCGCCCGCTCGCGCCGATCATCCAGCCCGATAGGGCATTGGTGGCATTGAGCGTGCCGGTCTTGGCGAAGATCTTGCCCGCCAGCGGCGTGCCCGCAAAGCGGCGGCGCAAAGTGCCATCAACCCCGCCAATGGGCAGCGATGCGCGGTACTCCGCCGCCCAGGGTTGGCTTTGAGTCCAGCGCAGCAGAGCCACGGCCGCGCGCGGGGAGATGCGGTTGTAGGTCGACATGCCCGAGCCATCGGCGAAGTCGTATCCGGCGCGCGGGATGCCGATCGCGGCCAGCATGGTCTGGATCGCCGCGGCCCCATTTCGCAGCGATCCGTCTCCGCTCTCCAGACCAACCCGGCGGAGCAAAATCTCGGAGTGCAGATTCTGGCTGACCTTGTTGATGATGGTGATGTCCTCCAAAAGCGACGTCGGAATGATCGCGGCAAGATCGTCGGGATGCACGGTTGCCAACACAGGAAGGCGCTGTTCCGGTCCGTCGTCGATCCCGACCGGGCGGTAGCGCGAGATTGCCTCCCCCCTCACCCGTACCCCGCGCTCAGCCAGCATCCGCTTGAAGGTCCAGGCTGCATAGTGCGCCGGATCGTCAATCCCCAGCCGGTCGCGATAGGGGTCGCCCACGGGGATCCGCCCGTAGACCCGCAAGACCCGGCTGTTGACCTTGATCTCGAAATTCAGCGCACGCGGGCCGGCAGCGACGGTTTCAGCCTCGTTGATCAGCGTGAGATAGGGCGAAACCATAATGACGGGTGGCTGACCCGGCTTCGTCGGCGCCACCACAATCGGCAGTTCGTTGTCATCGAGGCTCAAGGCCGAAATGGCGGTGCCGGAATCGGTACCGATGTTGTTCCAGCTCATCCCGGGTGACCAGCGCTGGTCAGGGAACAGAGTGGCATCACCGATGACATTGCGGACGCTGCGGGCCTCCTTTGCCACTGCATCGGCCAACACACTCAGGCAATTGCCCTTGCAATCCGATGCGCTGGACAACCGGGGATCGCCGCGCCCGATCAGCACGACATCCTGCCGTCCCTTCGCTCCCGGATCGAGCCGGACGCGGGTGCCCGGCACCCCATAGGGGAGCTTCCAAAGCGCCACCGCCGTGGTGAACAGTTTGGTGTTCGATGCCGGGATGAAGCGCTTGTCCGGATCGATGCTGACGACCTCGCGGCCGCTGGCGTCGGTCACCAACACACCCCAGCGCGTGCCTTGCGGCGCCATGGCAAGGATCGCTTCGACCTGTTGCTTCAGGCCCGCCGGTGCGGTTGGCTGCGCTGGCGGAGCGTCCGCGAGTGCGGGCGCGGCGACCAGCAGGGCGGCGGCGAGGATTAGCAAACGCATCGCCGAAAGCTGCCCGCGTCAGGCGTTTAGCGCAAGTCCACAATCTCCACCGAAGGCAGCGCGTCTCCGCCCGGCTGCTCGGTCCAGTGGCGGGCGTTGAGTACGGCGCCATCGGCGCGCAGCGCGGCGACCCGGGCCAGGTCGACCTCGGCGAACAGCCACTGCGGCTGGTCCAGTTCACCCAGGGCCACTACGCCGCTGTCGGGGAAGCCGCGGTCCGGCGGGCCATAGATCGCTGCCGCGCCGCGGTTGCTGTCGACTGCGGGAGACCAGTCGGCCTGCCCCACGGTCGGGCTGTGGATGGCATAGCACTGCCCCTCCAGCGCCCGCGCCTGGGCCCCCAGCCGGACGCGCCAATAGCCATGCAGTGCCTCGGTGCAGCTTGGCACCAGCAGCAGTTCCATGCCCGCCTCAACCTGAGCGCGGGCCAGCAGCGGAAACTCGCTGTCATAGCAGATGTTAATTCCGATCCGGCCGAGCGCGGTATCGAACAGCCGCAGCGGTCCGCCCGCGCTGACGCCCCATTCCTCACGCTCGAAGCGGGTCATGACCAGCTTGTCCTGCACGCCGATCCTGCCACCGGGCGTGAACAGTCGGGCGCGGTTGACGAAACGCCCCTGCTCCACTTCGCACGGCGCGGAGGCAGCCAGGATATGGAGGCCATGCTGCGCTGCCAGCCGCGCGTGCAGTGCATCGACCTGCGGCAGCAATGCCGAAATCGAGGCTAGCGAGCCGGTCAGATCCCCCATCGTCGCCGGATCAAGCGAGGCCAGTTCCATCGCGCCATATTCGGGAAAGACCGCCAGCGCGGCACCACCCGCTGCGGCGGCTTCGACCCAACCAGTCAGCTTGGCTTCGTAAGCCGCCCAACTGGCCAGCGCCTCAATTGGATACTGCGCGGCGGCGATGGTGAAGCGGGTCATAGTTCGCGCATCCAGTATTGCATCGGCTTGGCGGTCTCTTCCGTCTCGCCGTGGTCTTGCCAGGCAAAGCTGCCGACCAGGCCCGCCACCGGGGCATAACCGCGCTTCGTCCAGAAGGCATCGAGCGGGACATAGTCCGCCGGGCGGGCCGGGTGATCCGGCGGCCGCACAACCGCGCAGAAGCTGGCGTGGCTGGCACCCCAGGCCTTCGCAGCCGCCTCGCGGTGATCGAAAAAGGCATGGCCGATGCCCTGCCCGCGGTAGTCCGGCAGCAGCACGCTTTCGCCGAAATAGAACACGCCGGCCGGATCAATTCCCGCCGCCACGAAAGGTGCGCGGATATAATCATCCTGCGCGATCAGCGGTGATGCTGTAGCCGCTCCGACAATCCGTTCGCCATCATAGGCGGCGACCAGCACCGCATCCGCCGCAGCCGTAAACTCGGCCAGGTATTCGCGCTCGTAATCCTCGCTGCCGGCATAGAGATAGGGCCAGGCGGCAAAGACCGCGATCCGCAGTCGCGCCAGATCTGGCAGGGCGGCCTGCAGCGCCGCCCCGGTCAGCGGGCGGACGGCAATGTTCACCCGATCACCTGCGCTTCCCAGTCAGCGAGGTTGTAGTAGACGGTGACCCGGGAAATCAGGTCATTTTCGATGGCGAAGAAGGCTCCGGCGGGCAAGACATAGCGCTGGCCCATCGCCTCAGGCAGACCCTCTTCAGTAGCGAGGTATTGCCCGTGCACCACAAACTCGGCGCTGCCACGCGAGCCATCCGCGCTCGCCATCAGTACCAGGTCCTTGAGCTGCTCGGCATAGCAGCGCTCCATGTGCGCCAGGAACGTGCGGAAAGCAGCCTTGCCCACCTGCCGCGCACCCTGGTTGATATCGTGGGCAACGTCGTCGCTCAGGCAGGCGAGCATGCCCTCCCAGTCACCTGAGTTGAAGGCGGTGTAATAGCGGTTCAGCAGGGCAAGCGCGGCAGTCTGGCTCATCGGCAGAGGGCTCCTTTTGCTGCGCGCCTAACCGATCGCGGGGCGCTTGTCAGCGGTTGGTCGATTTCGCGGTTGAATGCGCACGCCCAGCAGGCCAACCTGCTGCCATCACACATAACAGGGATGCCTTCCACTCATGCGCAAGATCCTGCTTGGCCTTTCGGCCTTTGCCCTCCCCCTCGTTCCCGCCGCTGCGCAAAACGCCGCGCCGGTCGCCCCCAAGCCGGCCGCGATCGAAGCCGACGGCGTTCCGTCCGTGCCCATGGCGCTGGTCGAGGCGACGCGGCCCTACATGGAGTTCCGCACCGCCAGTTTCGTTGACTGGGATCCGAACACCAAGGCGATGCTGGTTTCGACCCGCTTCGGCAATGTCGCCCAGCTCCACACCGTTGCCGCGCCCGGCATGGCCCGCCGCCAGATCAGCTTCGAAGCCGAACCACTGGGCGGGGTCTATATGCCCAATGACGGCACCTTGGTGGTCCGCAAGGATGTGGGTGGCAACGAGTTCTGGCAGCTCTACACCTTGAAGGACGGCCGGCTGAACTTGCTCACCGACGGCAAGAGCCGCAACGAGATCAACGCCGTCTCGGCTGACGGCAAGCTGCTGGGCTATTCATCGACCCGCCGCAACGGCGCGGATTCGGACCTCTATGTGATCGACCCGCGCGATCCCGCCAGCAACAAGTTGGTCCTGCAGGTCAAGGGCGGCGGTTGGGGCATTGCCGATTTCGCCCCGGGGAACGCCACGGCCGTGGTCGGCAATTACCAGTCGGTCCAGAAGAGCGACCTCTATCTGCTCGATCTTGCCACCAGCAAGCTCACCCCGATCGGTGATCACAAGAAGGCGATTTCCTATGGCGGGGCGAAGTATGCCCCCGATGGCGCGCTGTGGGTAACGAGCGACGAGGGATCGGACTTCCAGCGGCTCGGCACGCTTGATCCCAAGACTGGCAAGTTCACCGCGCGCAGCCCGGAAACGAAGTGGGATGTCGAAAGCTTCGATATTGCCCCCGACGGCAGCTTCATCGCCTACACCGTCAACGAAGCCGGCATTTCCAAGCTCCGCCTGCTTGATCCCAAGACCGGCCAGTCCCGCGAAGTCACCGGCCTGCCGATCGGCGGCATCGGCGGGATCGACATCGCGCCATGGGGCGAGATCGGCCTGACCGTCTCCTCCGCCAAGGTGCCGACCGATGCCTTCTCGGTCGATCCCAAGACCCTGGCCGTGAAGCGCTGGACCGAAAGCGAAACCGGCGGGCTTGATCCGACCCGCAATGTCGAACCCGAATTGGTCGAAGTGAAAAGCTTTGATGGCGAGATGGTCTCAGGCTTCCTCTATCGCCCCGATCCGGCCAAGTTCCCCGGCAAGCGGCCGTTGATCGTTGATATCCATGGCGGGCCGGAAGGCCAGTCCACGCCGGGGTTCCGCGGGCGGACCAATTACCTGCTGAACGAGCAGGGCATCGCCGTGTTTTATCCCAACGTCCGCGGTTCAACTGGCTATGGCAAGCGCTTCGTCAGCCTCGATAACGGGCCGTTCCTGCGCGAGAATTCGGTCAAGGACATCGGCTCCTTCCTGGATCGGCTGCAGGGCGATGCCGGGATCGATGCTGGCCGGATGGCCGTGCGCGGCGGGTCCTATGGTGGCTACATGTGTTATGCCAGCGCGATCCGTTATGGTGACCGCTTCAAGGCGGCCGACTGCATCGTCGCGATCAGCAACTTCGTCACCTTCCTGGAAAACACCCAGTCCTACCGCCGCGACCTGCGCCGGGTGGAATATGGTGACGAGCGCGATCCCAAGCAGCGCGCCAAGCTGCTGGAAATCTCGCCGCTGACCAGCGTCGACAAGCTGTCGATCCCGCTGCTGGTGGTAACCGGCGGCAACGACCCGCGCGTGCCCAAGAGCGAGGCCGACCAAATGGTCGCTGCGGTCCGGGCCAAAGGCCGCACCGCCTGGCACCTGGTTGGCCTCAACGAAGGCCATGGCTTCGGGAAGAAGGAAAACCAGGACTATCAGTTCTGGACCGAACTGCAGTTCTGGCAGCAGCACCTGCTGAAGTAGGCCCGGTTTGGGCCGGAGCTGAGCAAGCTCCGGCCCGGCGGGGGTCAGCCAAACAGCTTGTTCGCCGTTTCCGCGACGCGCTTGCCTAGGTGGCGCGCGCCTTCGAGTTCGGTTTCGCTCGGCTGGCGGCTGCCGTCGCCGCCAGCGATCGTCGTGGCGCCATAGGGCGCGCCGCCAACCACTTCATCGTTCCGCATCTGCCCGGCGTGGCCATAGTCGAGCCCAACGATGGTCATGCCGAAGTGCAGCAGGTTGGTGATGATCGAGAACAGGGTGGTTTCCTGCCCGCCGTGCTGCGTAGCGCTGGAGGTAAAGGCCGCGCCGACCTTGCCGATCAGCGCGCCGCGCGCCCACAGGCCGCCGGCCTGATCGAGGAATGCCGCCATCTGGCTGGAAATCCGGCCAAAGCGGGTGCCAGTGCCGACGATGATCGCGTCATAGTGCTCGAGCTCGGCAACCGTCGCCACCGGGGCGGCCTGGTCAAGCTTGAAGTGCGCGCCCTTGGCGATCTCTTCCGGCACGGTTTCGGGAACACGCTTCACGTCGACTTCGGCGCCGGCGCCACGCGCGCCTTCGGCGATGGCGTTGGCCATGGTTTCGAGGTGGCCGTAGCTGGAATAGTAGAGGACAAGGACCTTGCTCATCGGGTGCTCCTGGATGGATTGAATGGGATGAGCGCCAGATGAGGCTTTTGCGCTTTTCCGAAAAGTCGGATAATATCGCACGAGTTATTCTATAGGATTGATAAGTTGCGCCTTGGCACGCCCTCGATCGAGCAGATCCGCACCGTCCTCGCCGTGGTCGAGGAAGGCAGCTTTGCTGCCGCCGGTCGCCGCCTGCGCCGCGCCACTTCGGTGGTGAGCTATGCCATTGCCAATATCGAGGCGCAGCTTGGCGTCACGCTGTTCGAACGCGAAGGCACCCGCAAGCCGCGGTTGACCGCGCAGGGCGCAGCCGTGGTCGAGGAGCTGCGGCAGATCGAGGCCGCGCTGGCTGGCCTTGGCGCGCGGGTGCAGGCGCTGAACGCCGGTCTCGAACCACGCGTGGCCGTGGTGGTTGACGTGATGTTTCCCTCAGCCTGCCTGGCCGCAGCCTTGCGCGATTTCGCCGCGCAGTTCCCGGCTGTATCGCTGGCGCTGCGGGTCGAGGCGCTGGGCGCGGTGGCCGATCTGGTGCTGAAGGGCGAGGCCATGCTCGGCGTTGCCGGACCGTTGGCAGCCGAGCAGACTGGCCTTGAGCGACAGATGCTGGGCGAGGTTGAACTGATCCCGGTGGCTGCGCCCGATCACTCGCTGGCCCATGGCGCCGCGATCCGCGATCAGGTGCAGCTGGTCTTGTCCGACCGCTCGACGCTATCCGAAGGCAAGGAATTCTCGGTGATTAGCCCCCGCACCTGGCGGCTGGGTGATCTTGGCGCCAAGCACGAACTGCTGCGTCAGTCGCTGGGCTGGGGCAATATGCCGCGCTGGATGGTCGAGGACGACCTTGAGAGCGGGCGGCTGGTGGAACTCAGTCTGCCCGAGGCGCCTGGCGGGCGCTATCCGCTCTTCGCGATCCGCCGCACCGATCGCCACCTGGGCCCGGCAACGCAGTGGCTGGCCGAGCGGCTGGCCCTTGCCCGCGACCTTAGCTGAGCAAGCAAAAGGGCGCGGAAGGCCAAAGCCTTCCGCGCCCCTGCCCCCTTCAACCGATGTCGATCAGAAGTCCTGCGTGATCGAGATCTTGGCGGTGAAGCCCAGCGGGCTGGCCGTGAACGGATCGTAGTTCTGATCGAGCCGCGCGAACGGCGGATCCTTGTCGAAGATGTTCAGCGCCGACAGGGCAATCGTCGTGCCGGTCTTCAGCTTCAGGCGATAGGTGGCATCGAAGGTGGTGAAGCTTTCGATGTTCTTGCCAGTGGTGACCGAAGCCCCGGCCAGTGCCCCGGCGTTCGGACCGAAGATCGCCGCACCGCGCTGGTCGGTGTAGCCATCGAGGTAGTTCACCTGCAGGCGCAGCGAGTGATCGCCGAAATTGCCTTCGAGGTAGGCGTTACCCTTCCACTGCGGCAGCGGATAGGCGGTGGTCTGATAGTTGAGCAGGCCAACCCCGTCGAAGGCCGGCTGAACCACCACGCCTTCGACCGTAACGTCAGAGGTCTTGTAATCGATCACATAGGTACCGGCGAAACCGGCGGTGACCGAACCCGTGCCGATCGGCAGCTCGTAACTGGCCGAGAAGTCGATCCCCGAAGTGCTGACATCGGCCGAGTTCACGTACTGCGTGCGCAGCCGCTGCACGTTGCCGATCCCGCAGCCCGCACCGGTAAAGGTGAAGCGCGATTGCAGTGCGGCGTAAGTCGGGTTGCCGCAATTGGCCGTGCCCGATGCACCGAACATGGCCGCGACGATCCCGGCTACCGGCTCGCCTTCGATCGGTCCGGAGAAGTCGTACTTGAAGTAATCGACGCTGGCGCGGAAGCCGCCAGTATTGACCAGCAGGCCAGCGTTGTAGGTCGTGGCGCTTTCCGGCGCGAGGTTCGGGTTACCGTTGATGTCGATCGCCCGGAACGAGCTGCCGATGATCTGCAGCGAGGTCAGGTTGCCAGCCAGGCTCTGCGACGGGGGCCCACGGAACGTGGTGCCCATACCGCCCCGGATCGCCAGCCAGTCGGTCAGCTGGAACTTGGCGCGGGCCTGCGGGTCGAAGGTCGAGCCGACGGCACCGCCATAGTCTTCATAGCGCGCCGAAAGCTGGATGTTGAAGGCATCGGTCACCGGCAGCTGCAATTCGGCAAAGGCGGCGTAGACGTCGCCTTGGCTGTCACCGTTGCGGTTGGTGCCAAGGAAGCCGAGCGCGCCGGTCTGCGGACTGCAGGTCGCGGCCGGGTTCAGCGGCGTGCCGGGGCACGGCGTGAGATCGAGGTTCGAAACGTCGTTGTAGCGCCGGCTGTAGGTGTTGCGGCGATACTGCACGCCCAGCGCGAAGCCGACGTCCCCGCCCGGCAGGGTCAGCCCGGTCTGGCCCGAAATCACCGCATCAGCCACCAGCTGGGTGGTGAAGGCCTGGGTCTTGGGCGTCTGGAACATCCAGTCGAAGGTGGCGAGATCGTTGATCAGACCCGCCCCCGGTGCGGTCGACAGCCCGTTGGTGCTGCGCGAACCGGCATAGTTCGGGTTGACGTTGCCGGTCACCGGGTTGGACTGCACCGCAGTCGAGAACGGGTTCCAGAAGGTACAGCCGTTGGTGCCCGCCAGTGCCGCGAGCTGGGCCGAGCTCAGGCCGGCGCGCGACGCGGTCGACGAATAGGCGCAGTTCGGCCCGCCGAACCCGGCCAACGCGTTTTGGAACAGGTCACCGAAGGTGTCGGTGCCTTCAAACGCGCGTTCATAGCGGCTGTAGGTCAGGCTGGTGGTGAAGTTCAGCTTGTCAGACAGGCTGGTGTTCAGCTCCGCCGAAACCATCATCTGGTCAGAGATACGCGGCGAAGTGGCCGAACCGCGGCCCGGGAACAGCGGGTTGCCACCCAGCAGGACCGGACGGAACAGCACCGGGAAGGCCAGTGCCGGAGCCAGCGGCGTGCCCCCGGCATCGGTCAGACAGCCTGCCGCCGCGCCATAGACGCGGCAATAGTCGCGCAGCGCCGGCGCCCAGGTCGGGATCTGGAACACCCCGCCCCCGCCGCCAGCGGCATTGGCCGAAGGCGGCAGCGTCGGCAGGTAGCTGGGCGAAGTCGTGATGCGGGTTTCCGAATGACCCCACAGCGCGTTGACACGCAGGTTAGTGCTTTCGCTGATGTCGACCTCGGCATCGAGGAAGACCTGGAAACGCTCTTCCGGTTCGACAAGGTTGCCGAACAGGCCATACTGGTTGAAGCAGCGGTCTGTGGTCGATCCGGCCAGGCTGCGGAAGCCGCCAAGGGCGGTACAACCCTGGTCGGCCGAGAAAACCAGACCGCCAACCGTGGCGTTGAAATCGAAGTTGCCGGGATTGCCCCCGCCGGTCCAGCCGCCCTGCGGGTTGTTCGGATAGGGCTGGATCGTGAAATCGCGGTCGATCGTCTGCAGTTCCGAGCGGCGCTGGTAACCGGCCGAAACGAAGATCCGCCCGCCATCGCCCGAATGGCCGAAGCTGAGCGCCCCGCCAAAGTCACCCTTCGAACCCGAGATGTAGCGATAGTCGGCCGAGGCGCGGAAGCCGTCCTGGTTGGTGCGGGTGATGAAGTTGACCACCCCGGCGATCGCGTCTGAACCATAGGTTGCGGCAGCGCCGTCCTTCAGCACCTCGATCCGCCCGATCGCGCCCGAGGGGATCAGGTTGACGTCGACAATCGGGATACCGCTGCCGCCCGACTGGACGATGCGCTTGCCGTTGAGCAGCACCAGGGTGCGCTGCGGGCCAAGGCCGCGCAGGTTGACCGAGGCAACGCCTTCGTTCCCTTGCGCACGGGCATCGAACTGGTTGGCATCGCCGATGATCCCGGCCGAGTTCGGCAGGTTCTTGAGCAGGTCGATCGCCGATGGGCTGCCCTGCTTGGACAGTTCGTCCGCCCCGATCACGTCGATCGGCGCAGGCGCATCTTCGCGCGAGCCGCGAATCAGCGAGCCAGTGACGACGATTTCCTTGGGATTTTCAGCCGCCGTGTCATCAGCCGCCTGGTCCTGCGCGAAGGCCGGACTGGACAGGGCTGCGATGGTAAGGGCGATAAGCGACGTTGAACCAATGCGAAGCTGGCGCGCAGACATAACCTCTCCTCCATGACGGGTTCGCCGCCACCGGGCCGGGGCCCGTTGGAGAGGCTTACCCAAGTGCGCCGCTTTGTGCGGCGTCTGGGCATCAGCTTACGGAGAATCTAGTTGTAGTCAAACCGTTGCTGACGCCGCCCGGCGCGCCTGCTTATGGCTTTGCGTTTTGTGCGGGTTTGCCTATAGGCATGGAGCCCCGGAAGAGCGGTCGCCACGACTCGTCTCAGCCGGGGCTTGTCTTTTTGTTTGCAGGGTATCCGCTCATGTCCCGTCGCCGCCAGATCTACGAAGGCAAGGCCAAGATCCTTTACGAAGGTCCCGAGCCGGGCACCCTGATCCAGTACTTCAAGGACGACGCCACCGCCTTCAATGCCCAGAAGAAGGGCACGATCAACGGCAAGGGCGTGATCAACAACCGCATCAGCGAGCATGTCTTCACCCGGCTGAGCCACATCGGCATCCCGACCCACTTCATCAAGCGGCTTAACATGCGCGAGCAGTTGGTCCGCCAGGTAGAAATCATCCCGATCGAAGTTCTGGTGCGCAATGTCGCGGCCGGCTCGATCTCCAAGCGCCTCGGCATCCCTGAGGGTGAGCCGCTGCCCCACACCCTGATCCAGTACTGCCTCAAGGACGATGCGCTGGGCGATCCGCTGGTGTCCGAAGAGGAAATCGCCTGCTTCGGCTGGGCCAGCAACGAAGAGATGCAGGACATCTCGTCGATGGCGATCCGCGTGAACGATTTCATGTGCGGCATGTTCGCCGCGATCAACATCCGTCTGGTCGACTTCAAGCTGGAATTCGGCCGGATCTGGGATGGCGATTACAGCCGCGTGATCCTGGCTGACGAAATCAGCCCTGATGGCTGCCGCCTGTGGGACATGACCACCGGCGAAAAGCTCGACAAGGACCGCTTCCGCCGCGATTTGGGCGGTGAAGAAGAAGCTTATCAGGAAGTCGCGCGCCGGCTTGGCCTGCTCGACAGCGACAATGGGCCGAGCGAAGTCTTTGACCTCTCGGCCCACCGGAAGCTGCGCGGCAAGTAGTCGCTCGCCGACGGAGGCTTGCGAGTAACCGGCGTCTCGGCAACAAGGGGCCGATGACGTCGCGCAAGCTCCTGTTCGCCCTGATTCTTTCTACCACTGCCCTCGCCGCCTGCGCCCCGCAGCAGGCGCGGCTGGCCAGCGCAGCCCAGCCGGCCAAGCCGACCTGGGCATTCGAGGCGAGCGACGTCCCGGTTGACGAGGGTTACCGCTTCGGCAAGCTCGACAACGGTCTGCGCTATGTCATCCGCAGCAATGCCACACCCAAGGGGCAGGCGCTGGTCCGGATGGTGGTAGGCGCCGGCTCGCTCGACGAGGCCGATGACGAGCGCGGCTTTGCCCACTTTGTCGAGCATATGGCCTTCAACGGCAGCACCAACGTGCCCGAGGGCGAGATGGTCAAACTGCTCGAGCGGCAAGGCCTTGCCTTCGGCGCCGATACCAATGCCTCAACCGGGTTCGAATGGACCGAATACAAGCTCGATCTGCCACGCACCGATCCGGCGCTGCTCGACACCGCGCTGATGCTGATGCGCGAGACGGCGAGCGAACTGACGATCAGCGAAGCCGCCGTTGCGCGCGAACGCGGCGTGATCCTGTCTGAAAAGCGAGATCGCAACACCTTTGCCTTGCGCAATTTCGAAGACCAGATGCAGTTCCTTCATCCGCAGGCGCGTTATGCCAGCCGCTTGCCGATCGGCACCGAGGAAACGCTGAACGGGGCGACTGCCGAGCGGCTGCGCGCCTTCTGGCGCCGCGAATATGTGCCGGCGCAAACTAGGTTGGTGGTGATCGGGGACTTCCCGGTCGAGGCGGTCGAAGCCGCGATCAAGGCCCGCTTTGCCGACTGGCGCCCTGCCCGGGCCGAACCGCAGCCACTGGCGGGTCCGTTCT
>DKII01000126.1:6111-7157 GCA_002454125.1 Novosphingobium sp. UBA6722 | reverse complement strand
ACACTGGCGGGTCCGTTCGACCCGAAGGCCAAGCCGCGTGAGGACATCTTCATTGATCAGGCCCTGTCCGAACGCGTCACGGTCAGCCGTGACAGCACTTGGCTGGAGGAGCCCGATAGCCTGGCCCAGCGCCGCGAGAACCTGCTGCGGCAGATTGGCTATGGTATCGTCAACCGCCGCCTGCTGAGCCGCACGCGCGAGGCCAATGCCCCGTTCCGCGGCGCAGGTCTGGGGACGTCGGACAACTTCCGCGAAGCCCGCACAACCAACCTGGTGGTCGAAACGGTCGATGGCGGCTGGCGGCGCGGGCTGCTCGCCGCGACCGAGGAATACCGCCGCGCGCTGGAGTTTGGCTTCACCCAGGCCGAAGTGGCCGAGCAGATCGCCAATTCCCGCAGTGCGGCGCGCAATGCTGCCGCCAGCGAAAGCACCCGCAGCCACGGCACCCTGCTTGGCGCAGTCATTGCGCTGGTGACGAACGAAATCGTGCCCGACAAGCCCAGCCGTTCGCTCGAACGGCTCGAAGCCTTTATTCCGGAAATCACGCCCGAGGCCGTGCTTGCGGCCTTGCAGCGCGAGTTGGTGCCGCTCGACCAGCCATTGATCCGGTTCCAGGGCCGCCGCGAACCGGCAGGCGGCACCAAGGCCCTGCGCGAGGCCTGGGATGCAGCCGTGCAGGCCAAGGTCAGCAAGCCTGAAGTCAAGGCCGCCAGCGCCTTTGCCTATACCGATTTCGGTCCGGCCGGACAGGTCGTCAGCGATGTGACCGAGCCGCGCTTTGGCATCCGCCAGGTCCGCTTTGCCAACGGCGTCATGCTCAACCTCAAGCGGACCGACCTGACCAAGGACCGGGTGATGGTGCGGCTGTCGGTCGATGGCGGCAACATGCTGGTGACTCGCGACAAGCCGCTGGCGGTGCAAATGATGGGCGTGTTCGGTCTGGGCGGTCTTGGCCTGCATTCACGCGACCAGCTCGACAGTCTGCTGGCCGGGCGGACCGTCGGGACCGGGATGGGCGCAGGGGCGGAGACCTTCGCCGCCGGGGG
>DKII01000126.1:918-6046 GCA_002454125.1 Novosphingobium sp. UBA6722 | reverse complement strand
ACCCCCGCCGACCTCGAGCTGCAACTGCAGGTGCTGGCCGCGCAATTGATCGACCCGGGCTACCGGCCCGAAGGCGAGGTGCTCTATCGCCAGACGATCAACAACTTCTTCGCGGCCATCGGCGCGACGCCGGATTCGGCACTGGGTGCGGAATTGGGCGGAATCCTCTCGGACCAGGACCCGCGCTTTTCGCTCGGCAAGGTCGAGGACTACCGCAAGCTGACCTTTGCCCAGTTGAAGGGCACCGTGGCCGACCGGCTGTGCAAGGGCGCGGTCGAGCTGGCGCTGGTCGGCGATTTCGACGAGGCTCAGGCGATTGCCCTGGTGGCCAAGACACTGGGCGCTCTGCCGGCGCGCGAAGCGGCGTTCCAACCCTATGCCGAACAGCGTGAGCGCAGCTTCACCCAGGACCGCTCGCGCCGGGTGCTGCGCCACAAGGGTGCCAAGGACCAGGCGCTGCTCACGCTCCACTGGCCGACCCGCGACGGTGAGGACCTGAAGGAGGCAATCGCGCTCGAGCTGTTGCAGCGGGTGCTTCAGGTCGAACTTACCGACACCCTGCGCGAGGCGCTGGGCAAGGCCTACTCGCCTGGAGTCAGCGCCAGCTCGCCCCGGATCTGGCGCGGCTATGGCACCTTTTCTTTCCGCGCTTCGGTTGACGTAAAGGAAGTAGCAGCGACGCGCGCGGCCATCCGCGGCCTGCTGGAAGAGCTGCGCAAGGCCCCGGTCAGCGCCGACATTGTGCAGCGCGCCCGTGCGCCGATGATCGAGGGGCTCGACGCGGTGCTCAAGACCAACAACGGCTGGATGGGGCTCGCCGACCGGATCCAGTCCAAGCCTGACGGGATCGACCGCTTTACAAACTCGCGCGCGATCATCACCGCACTGACGGCGGATGATCTGCTGGCCCTGGCCCGGCGCTATCTCGATCCGGACCAGGGGCTGGAAGTGCTGGTACTGCCGGAGGGCGTCGAGCCCTAGGCCCAGTCCGCGCCCTCGGGCAGGCGCAGCGGCAGCTTCAGGTAATGCGCACCGTTGCCCTCGGCCGGGGGCAAGTGCCCGGCACGGATATTGACCTGGACCGAAGGCAGCAGCAACCGCGGCGCCGAAAGGCCTGCATCCCGGCCCTGACGCATCGCGACGAAGTCTGCCTCGCTCACGCCATCGTGGATGTGGATGTTTCTAGCCCGCTGCTCGGCGACGGTGGTTTCCCAGACATATTCATCGCGGCCGGGCGCCTTGTAGTCATGGCACATGAACAGCCGCGTTTCAGGCGGATAGGCCAGCATCCGGCGGATCGAGTGATAGAGCTCGGCCGCATTGCCGCCCGGAAAGTCGGTCCGCGCCGTGCCATAGTCCGGCATGAACAGCGTATCGCCGACGAAGATCGCATCGCCAACCTTGTAGGATACACAGGCCGCGGTGTGCCCGGGCGTGTGCAGCACCTCGAACACCAGCTCGCCCACCGCGAAGGTCTCACCATCGGTGAACAGGTCATCAAACTCGGCACCGGTGCCGGAGACGTCCGGCGCATTGAACACCCCGGCAAAGACCTGCTGCACGGCATCGATATGCGCACCGATCCCCACGCGCGCGCCGGTCCGCGCCTTGATCAGCGGTGCGGCGGAGAGGTGGTCGGCATGGGCGTGGGTTTCGAGCACGCGGGTAATGGTCCACCCGCCCGCCTTGGCGGCAGCGAGGACCGCTTCTGCCGAACCGGTCGATACCTTGCCGGAGGCGGGATCGAAATCGAGCACCGAGTCGATCACCGCGGCCTGACGCGTCACCGGATCGCCGACCAGATAGGTCACGGTGAAGGTCGGTTCATCGAAAAAAGCCTGGATATGTGAAGGGTTGGTCATGCGACGACTCCTTGATGCTTGACATATATTAGCATCTGCTTATTTAGCAAGAGCTAATATATGGAGTCGCGATGAACAGCCTGACCACCGATCTCGAGCGCTTCGCCGCCAATGCGGCCGAAGTCTCGGCCATGCTCAAAGCCATGGGCAACCAGCGCCGGCTGATGGTGCTGTGCCAGCTGGCCGAACACGGCGAGATGCGTGTGGGCGACCTCGCCCTGGCGGTCGGCTTGTCGCAATCGGCACTTTCGCAGCACCTTGCCGTGCTGCGCGAGGAAGGCCTGCTGGCCTTCCGGCGCGAGGCGCAGGTCGCCTGGTACCGCATCGCCGATCCGCGCTGTGAGCAGCTGCTCGTTACGCTCCACCAACTCTACTGCCAGATGGATTGACGCCATGACCCTGACCAAGATCACCCCCGCCGAAGCCCGCGCCCGGATTGCCGAAGGCGCGGCCCTGGTCGATATTCGCGCGGCCGACGAACACGCCCGCAGCCGCATCCCCGGTGCACTCAACGCACCCTTGGGCAGCGCGTTCAACCTGGGCGATGCCCCGGCGGTGATCTATCACTGCCGCTCGGGCATGCGCACGGATGCCAATGCCGCGCAGCTCGCCGCCGCCAGCCCGTGCAAAGCCTATCTGCTTGAAGGCGGGATCGAAGCCTGGCGCGCCGCTGGGCTACCGGTGATAACCGATGCGAAGGCGCCGCTGGAAATCATGCGCCAGGTTCAGATCACTGCTGGCCTGCTGGTTCTGATCGGGGTGATCGGCGCACTGACCGTGACGCCGTGGCTGGTCGGCCTCAGCGCCTTTGTCGGTGCCGGGCTGACCTTTGCCGGCGTCACCGGCTGGTGCGGTATGGCCAAGCTGCTGGCGCTGATGCCCTGGAACCGGCGCGCGGCCGCCTGAGCTGGTGGGCCTGGAAACGATCCTCACCGCCATCGCCGCCGGGTCCGTAATCGGCCTGGTGCTGGCCCTCGTGGGCGGCGGCGGCTCGATCCTGGCCGTGCCGCTGCTGGTCTATGTGGTCGGCGTAGCATCGCCCCATGCAGCGATCGGCACGGCGGCGGTAGCAGTCGCGCTCAATGCCGCGAGCAGCCTCGCCGGCCATGCCCGCAGCGGCAATGTGAAGTGGCCCTGCGCCGTGACGTTCGCGCTGGCCGGTGTGCTCGGTGCCGCGCTGGGCGCCGAAGCTGGCAAGGCGATGGACGGACAGCGCCTGCTCGCGCTGTTTGGCACGCTGATGGTGCTGGTCGGCCTGTCAATGCTGCGCCCCCGGAAAACGGCCGACAATCCCGACGTGCGGCTTGAGCGCAGCACCGCCTCGGTCCTCCTCCCCCGCCTGATCCCGACCGGGTTCGGCGTCGGGCTGCTCGCCGGGTTCTTCGGGATCGGCGGCGGTTTCCTGATCGTGCCGGGTCTGATCATGGCGACGCGAATGCCGCTGCGGATCGCGGTCGGCACCTCGCTGGTCGTGGTGACCGCGCTCGGCCTCACCACCGCCACATCCTATGCCTTGTCCGGCTATGTCGACTGGACGCTGGTCGGCCTGATGGTGGTCGGCGGCGTGATCGGTGCCGGGATCGGCATTCCGCTCGGCAAACGCCTGGCTAGCCGCAAGCGGGCGATGGAACTGGGCTTTGCCGTGCTGGTCATCGCGATCGGCGGCTATGTGATCCTGCGCGGCCTGACCTAAGCCACGGTATCCCGGTAGCGGCGCACCGCAATGGTACCCAGCACCAGCAACATCAGCACCAGCTTGCCGCTTTCGGGCAGCACCAGCGGCCATTCCCAGCCCTTCAGCATGATCCCGCGGACCAGCCGGATATAGTGCGTTGGCGGCAGCAGCTCGGCCAGCCACTGCGCCCAGACCGGCATCCCGCGATAGGGAAAGGCAAAGCCCGACAGGAGGATCGAGGGCATCAGGTAAAGCATCGAGGCCATCATCGACTGGACCTGACTTTCGACCAGCGTCGAGATCGTGAAGCCCAGCGCCAGGCTGACCAAGGTGAATAGCAGCGTGATCGACAGCAGCAGCCCGAGCGAGCCGACAAACGGCACCTCAAACACCACGATCGCAAAGCCCAGCACTACGCTGACCTGCACGAAGCCCAGCAGGAAGTAGGGCACGATCTTGCCGACCATCACCTCGACCGGACGCAGCGGCGTCGCCAGCAGGTTTTCCATCGTCCCCTGCTCGGTCTCGCGCGTTACCGACATCGAGGTCAGCGCCACCATGGTCATCGACAGGATGATCGCCAGCAGCCCCGGCACGGTGTTGTGGCTGGTGATGCCTTCAGGATTGTAGGAACGGTGCAGCACCAGGTCGATCGGCGGCGGCCCCTGCTGCCGCCCGGCCAGCGGCCCGATCAGATCACGCGCGAGGGCCTGAGCGACCGCTTCGTTCACCGCGGCCACGGCCGGTCCGGTTGAGGCCGGATCGGTTGCATCGGCGGTCAGCAACAATTGTGGGCGCTCGCCACGCACCAGCCGGCGGGCGAAATCGGTCGGGATGGTCAGCGCGAACTGCGCCTTGCCTTCGGCGATCAGGCGGTCCGCCGCGCCATAGCTGCCGGCCACTTCGGTAATGTCGAAATAGCCGGTCGTCCGCAGCGCGCTGACAATCGAGCGCGAGAAGGCCGAATTGTCATTCGCCTCCACCACCAGCGGCAAGTGGCGCGGATCGTTGTTGATCGCATAGCCGAAGATCACCAGCTGGATGATCGGAAAGAAGAACATCATCGCGATGGTCGAAGGATCGCGCGCCATCTGACGCACTTCCTTGAAGATCATCGCCCCGATCCGTTCCCACATTTCAGCGCGCCTCCACCGAATTGTCGGTCGCGCCGCGCATCAGGTGGATGAAGACGTCTTCCAGGCTGGGCTCGGCCGGCGTGAAGCGGATGCGGTCGGCCCAGGGCTGCACCGCCGCGCGCAAAGCCGCCGGATCAGGTCCGCAGACGTGAAGCGAGGTACCGAACGGCGCGGCCATGGCGACGCCGGTCTGCTGTTCGATTTCGGCTGCCAACCGGTCCGCACCGGGTCCCTCGCCCTGCAACGCCGAGAGGCCCGATCCGGCGATCACTTCATGGATCGTGCCGCGCGCCAGCATCACGCCATAGGCGATATAGGCAATCTCGTGGCAGCGCTCGGCCTCGTCCATGTAATGGGTGGAGACCAGCACGGTCATGCCTTCAGCGGCGAGAGCATGGATCTGGTCCCAGAACTCACGCCGCGCCTGCGGATCGACCCCGGCGGTCGGTTCATCG
>DKII01000126.1:0-878 GCA_002454125.1 Novosphingobium sp. UBA6722 | reverse complement strand
GGTCGGTTCATCGAGCAGCAGGATCTTGGGATCGTGCATGACCGCTGCGGCGAGCGCGAGGCGCTGTTTCCACCCGCCCGAAAGCTTGCCCGCAAGCTGGTCGGCGCGGCTGGTGAGGCCCAGCTTCTTGAGCGTTTCGGCGACGCGCTCCTTGCGCCGGTCGAGGCGATAGACCCGGGCGATGAATTCCAAGTTTTCTGCAATCGAGAGGTCGGAAAACAGCCCGAACTTCTGCGTCATGTAGCCGATCTGATGCTTGATCGCGCGGCGCTGGCTCGCCAGGTCCAGCCCCAGCACCTCCCCCTCCCCGGCATCGGGGATCAGCAGGCCGCAGATCATCCGCAAGGTCGTGGTCTTGCCCGATCCATTCGGCCCCAGGAAGCCGCAGATCCGCCCGGGCATGACGGTCAGATCGACATGGTCGACCACGGTGCGCGGACCAAACCGCTTGGTCAGCCCGCGCACCGCAATGGCGGGACTTTCGCTCATTGCGGCGTTACCTCGACCGGCAAACCCGGCGGCAACGGCTTGGCGCTGGCGGGCAACATTGCCTCGACCAGGAACACGAGCTTGGCCCGGGCGCGGTCGGAATAGATGACCGGCGGGCTGAATTCGGCGCGCGGCGCGATAAAACTGATCCGTGCGTTCGCAGCTTGGCCGCAGCCATCGCAGCTGTAGCGGACCGTGGCCCCGACCTTCAGCGCGGCGATCCGGTCCTGCGGCACAAAGAAGCGCAACTTGCGGCGGGCATCGGGCAGCACGGCGACGACCGGCGCATTGGCCGGAACCCATTCGCCGGGATTGTAATAGGTCTGCTCGATCACCCCGGCTTCAGACGCAACCGGGGCGATTTCGCGCTGGCGCTGGCGCTGGGCGCG
>DKII01000133.1 GCA_002454125.1 Novosphingobium sp. UBA6722 | reverse complement strand
GAAGCGGACCTCGGTCTTGGCCGGGTGGACGTTCACGTCGACTTCCTCGGGCGGCAGGTCGAGGAACAATGCCAGCACCGCATGGCGATCGCGCGCCAGCATGTCCGAATAGGCCCCGCGGACCGCACCGATCAGCAGCCGGTCCTTCACGGGTCGGCCATTGACGAACAGGTACTGGTGATCGGCCACGCCGCGGTTGAAGGTTGGCAGTCCGGCCACCCCGGTCAGCTTTACCGGACCGCGCGCCAGGTCGATCACAACGCCATCTTCGGCCAGCTCGCGGGCAATCAGTTGCGCCACCCGCGCGGCCAGGCTCTGCCCGCCCTGCACCGCCAGCACGCGGCGACCGTCATGCTCCAGCGTAAAGCCCACCTCGGGCCGGGCCATGGCCAAGCGGCGCACGACATCAAGGCAGGCGGCATATTCGCTGCGCGGTGAGCGCAGGAACTTGCGCCGGGCGGGAACCTTGCCGAACAGGTCCTCGACGCGGATCCGCGTGCCCGGCGGGAGCGCAGCCGGCCCTTCGGCAACCTGCTGGCCGTGATCGACTTGCACCTGCCAACCCGTATCCGCGCCCCTGACCCGGCTTTCCATAGTCAGGCGGGCAACACTGGCAATCGAGGGCAGCGCCTCACCGCGGAAACCAAGGGTGGCGACCAGCTCGATCGCCTCGTCCGGCAGCTTGGAGGTGGCGTGGCGTTCCAGTGCCAGGGCCATGTCTGCACGGGTCATGCCGCAGCCGTCGTCGGTCACCTCGATCAGACCCAGCCCGCCTTCACCAAGGCGCACCGCAATGCTGGTGGAGCCCGCATCAATCGCGTTCTCGACCAGCTCTTTCAGCGCAGCCGCCGGACGTTCAACCACCTCGCCGGCGGCGATGCGGTTGACGAGCGTTTCGGGGAGGCGACGGATCACGGACATCTGTTCCCTACCCTAGCGGCGAAGCGCACTGATTTCGAGACGAGTTTCCCCACCCAATCCCCATGTTTCGGACAAATTTTTGGCCTTTGTTCGCCCCTTGGGTTAATGAGCCGCGATTCACGCCAACCTACCGGCTTTTGACTTCTGCAAACTTTGCAGTAAGTGGCTGGAAACAATACGGATTTGCCAATGGCCTCGTTCATGTCCCGATTCTTCAAATTTGGCTCGCAGAACATGGCGATCGACCTCGGGACAGCAAACACGCTGGTCTATGTGCAGGACCGCGGCATCGTGCTGAATGAACCGTCGGTGGTGGCGATCGAAACGATCAACGGCATCAAGCGCGTCAAGGCCGTCGGCGATGATGCCAAGATGATGATGGGCAAGACCCCGGACAGCATCGAAGCGATCCGCCCGCTGCGCGACGGCGTGATCGCCGACATCGAGATCGCCGAAGAGATGATCAAGCACTTCATCCGCAAGGTGAACGGCAAGCGGACCTCGATGTTCTCGCCGCCGGAAATCGTGATCTGCGTCCCCTCGGGCTCGACCTCGGTCGAACGTCGCGCCATCCGCGATGCCGCCAGCAATGCCGGTGCCAGCCAGGTTTATCTGATCCTGGAACCGATGGCTGCTGCGATCGGGGCGGACATGCCTGTAACTGAGCCGGTCGGCTCGATGGTCGTCGATATCGGCGGTGGCACCACCGAAGTTGCCGTGCTGTCGCTGCGCGGCCTCGCCTATACTACCTCGGTCCGCGTCGGCGGGGACAAGATGGACGAAGCCATCGTCTCTTACGTCCGCCGCCACCACAACCTGCTGATCGGTGAAGCCACGGCGGAACGGATCAAGAAGGACTATGGGGTCGCGTCGGTGCCGCTCGACGGCATCGGCGAATCGATTCAGATCAAGGGCCGCGACCTGGTCAACGGCGTGCCCAAGGAAATCACCATCACCCAGGCGAACATCGCCGAGGCGCTGTCCGAACCGATCGGCGCGATCATCGAAGGCGTGCGCATCGCGCTGGAAAACACCGCGCCCGAACTGGCGGCCGATATCGTCGATCAGGGCATCGTGCTAACCGGTGGCGGCGCGCTGATCAAGGGGCTGGACGATTACCTGCGCGAAGAAACCGGCCTGCCGGTCTCGATCGCCGAGGATCCGCTGTCCTGCGTGGCGCTGGGCACCGGCCGGGCCATGGAAGACCCGATTTACCGCGGCGTGTTGATGACGGCCTAAACAAGGGAGAAGGCACTTAGGGTTCGGTCCCGCTACCAGCAGGGCCGAGGTTTGAGCCAAAATGGCTCAGTGCCAGGAAGGAAGGCGCCGGAATATGTCAATATTTCAAGGCTTCCTGACGCAGCAATGGGCCATTTTGGCCAAATCCCGCAGGGACGTCCAGATGGCTGCCATCTCGAGCAAAAACGGCCTTGGAAAGGCAGCCAGCCTTTCCTTCAGCCCTTTCCGCTCGATATGTTTGCCATCTGGACGCCTCGGCCCTGCTGGTAGCGGGTCCGAACCCTGATGGCGCCGTCGTCGAACCGGCGCCCCGGCAGTTCCCGCAGGGCGCAGTACTCGACATTTCTGGCCTACGTGATCGCTTTTGCGGGCGTGATCGCTGGCGTCGCCGTGCTGCTCTTTTCAACGAGCAATGCCGGTGCCTTCGCGTCGCTGCGCAGCGGCGCGACCGATGCCGTTGCGCCGGCCGCAACCGCCGCCGCCGCCAGCCGAAGCGAAAGCCAGACTGTCTGGTCGGCGCTGAAGGGCTATTTCACTTACGGCGTGCGGGTAGCCCGCAATGAACAGGAACTGGCCGAAGCACGAGTCAAGCTGGCCGAGGCAGCCGCGCTAAAGAACGAGAACGCTCGGCTGAAAGCCCTGCTGGAGCTGCGTGAGAGCGAGCCCAAGCCGGTGGCCATGGCCCGCCTGATCGGCTCCACCTCCACCAGCACGCGGCGTTTTGCGCTGCTGGGCGCCGGGCGCAATCAGGGCGTGGCGGTAGGGATGCCGGTGCGCTCGCCGCTGGGCCTCGTTGGCCGCGTGCTTGAGACGGGCGACCGCACCGCGCGGGTCCTGCTGATCACCGATACCGAAAGCCTGGTACCGGTTCGCCGGGCCAGCGACGGTGTCCCGGCCTTTGCCGCCGGCCGGGGTGACGGCACGTTGCAACTGCGGCTGATCAATCTTGGCACCAATCCGCTCAAGGTTGGCGATGCCTTTGTTACCTCGGGCTCGGGCGGGCTCTACTGGCCGAACACGGCGATCGCGGTGGTTACCCGGCTGACCCGCGATGGCGCCATTGCCCGCGCGCTGAGCGATCCCGGCACGACCGAGTTCGTCGAGGTTCAGCCGCTGTGGGAAGAAGGCACCGCCGCCCAACAATTGACGGCCCCGCCCGCCGCCGGAGCCCGATGATGCCGGTTCCGATCCCGGAACACCTCAAGGACCTCCCCCGCCCGCGGATCAACCGCGCGCCCTCCCCGCTGCTGGCGATGTCATTACCGTGGCTGCTCGTCATGCTCGGCAGTCTCAGCCCGACCTGGCCCATTGTCTCTTCTGCCCCGGTCATGCCGCCGCTGGGCTTCCTGTTCCTGCTCGGCTGGCTGCACCTGCGCCCCGGGTTGCTGCCGGTCTGGGCCGGGCTGCCGCTGGGCCTGTTTGACGACCTGCTCAGTGGTCAGCCGATGGGCTCGGCGATCCTGCTGTGGTCGCTGGCGACGATCGGGATGGACTATGTCGAAACCCGCTTTCCCTGGCGCGGGTTCGTCCAGAACTGGCTAGTCGCCTCGGCGGTCATTGCCGGTTACCTGCTGGTCGCCGCCTGGTTTGCCGGCGTGCACCGCCAGCCTGACCTGCTGCTTGCCATGCTGCCGCAGATTGCCGTCTCGATCCTGGCCTATCCGCTTGCCGCTCAGCTGGTCGGCCTGGTCGACCGGCTGCGGCTCATCCCCGTGCGGGAAGTGTGATGATCAGCGGTTCGACGCCTCATGTCAGCTCGGGCACGCTCAAGAACGCCTATGATCGCCGCTCGCTGGTGATCGGCGGGCTGCAGGCCGCGGTTGGCCTGCTGCTGGCCGGGCGGGTGGCCTGGATCAGCCTGGCGCAGAACGAGAAATACACGCTCGCTTCGGAAAGCAACCGCGTCAACCTGACGCTGATTTCGCCCCGCCGCGGTGCGATCCTCGATCGCAACGGCGCGCCGATCGCCGCCAATCGTGCCGACTTCCGCGTCGATCTGGTTCCTGACCGGCTGGTCGATCCCGACCGCACCCTGGCCGAGCTTGGCCGCCTGCTCAAGCTCAGCGACGTGCGGATCAAGGACCTCAAGGACAAGCTCGACAAGGCGCGCGGGTTTCAGCCGGTCGAAGTGGCGGCCGGCCTCGATTGGGACAGCTTCGCCGCGATTTCGGTCCGGCTGCCCGATCTGCCCGGCGTGCTGGCCCAGCGCAGCTTCTCGCGCTGGTATCCAACCGGTCCTTCGGTAGGCCACCTTATCGGCTATGTCGGCGCGGCCTCGGCCGAGGACTACGAGAGGGAACGCAACCCGCTGCTGGTCACGCCGGGGTTCAAGATCGGCAAGGACGGCCTCGAAAAGCTCTTCGAAAAGGAACTGCGCGGCACCCCAGGCGCCCGCCGGGTCGAGGTGACCGCCAGCGGCAAGGTCGTGCGCGACCTTGAAATGCGCGAGGATGTCCCCGGCCAGCCATTGCGCCTGACGATCAACGCCCCTTTGCAGGACTATGCCGCGCGCCGCCTCGGCGTTGAATCCGGCGCGGTGGTGGTGATCGATTGCCAGACTGGCGACATCCTGGCGATGGCCTCGATGCCGAGCTACGATCCCAACAGCTTTTCCGACGGGATCGGCCGGATCGAGTGGAAGATGCTGTCCGAGGACGATCACGTCCCCTTGCGCAACAAGGTGCTGCGCGGGCTCTATCCCCCCGGATCGACGGTCAAGCCGTTCGTGGCGATGTCGTTCCTCGAAGCCGGGCTCGACCCCGAAGAAACTGTGTTCTGCGGCGGCGGCCTGCGCGTCGGGAACCGCGTATTCGGCTGCTGGAACCGGCGCGGGCACGGCACGGTCAACATGGCCAAGGGCATCTACCAGTCCTGCGACGTCTATTTCTATCACTTCGCCCAGCGGATCGGGATGGACCCGATCGCGGCCATGGCCAGGCGGCTCGGCCTGGGGCAGAAGTTCGATCTGCCGGTGGTCGGTCAGTCCTATGGCACGGTGCCCGATGCCGCCTGGAAGCAGCGCAAATATGGCAAGCCCTGGGCCGTGTTCGATACGGTCAACGCAACGATCGGCCAGGGCTACATGCTGGTCAATCCGCTGCAGCAGGCAGTGATGGCGGCACGCATCGCCAGCGGCAAGCTGCTGCAGCCGCGCCTGCTGCTCGATGGCAAGACGCCCCAAACCCCCAGCATGGGCTTCAGCCAGGAACACCTGAACTACGTGCACAAGGCGATGTGGGACGTGGTCAACGGCCCCGGCACGGCTGGCCGCGCACGCCTGCCATTTCCGGACATCCAGATCTCCGGCAAGACCGGGACGGCGCAGGTGGTTGGCCTGCACATTTCCAACGGCAAGACTGGCCCGTGGAAGTACCGCGACCACGGCCACTTCATCTCCTTCGCCCCGTTCGACAACCCGCGCTATGCCTGCGCGGTGGTGATCGAGCACGGCGGCGGCTCGTCGGCGGCCTATCCGATTGCGCGGGACGTGATGACCTTCCTGTTCGATCCCGCCAAGGCGATGCAGGTGCTGACCGAGATGGAAGCCGGCTGGGGCGGCACACCGCAGCAGCGCATGGCGGCGCGCTATAACAGCTATGAGGCGCGCTATGGGACGACTGCACCCAAGCCCGCTGAGGAAAACCCGGTGGCCAGTGCCGATGAACGTGCCGCCGCGGCCGATCGGCGCCCGCAGCCCGAGCAGACCGAAGCCGCCGCCCCGCGGCCGGAAGACGGCAGCGAGACGGCTCCCGCCGCGCCTGCCCCAACAGCTTCCTCCGCCCCGCCGAGCGTACCGCAATGAGGGCCGGCGTAATCCCGGCCGCGATCGCGCGGCAGCCCTGGGGCATCATCCTGCCGCTGTTTGTGCTGACCAGCTTTGGTTCGGCCGTGCTCTATTCGGCGGCCGGCGGCAGTCTGGAGCCCTGGGCACTGCAGCACCTGATCCGCTTTGCGGTGTTCCTGACCATGGCGATGATCATCGCCCGGCTGCCGCAATCGCTGTTCAAATGGGCAGCCTACCCGGCCTATGGCGCCTTGGTATTCCTGCTGATGCTGGTCGATCTGATCGGTGCGGTCGGCGGCGGCAGCCAGCGCTGGCTCAACCTGGGGTTCATGCAGCTGCAGCCGTCCGAGATGATGAAGCCTGCGATCGTGCTGGCTTATGCCCGGTTCTATGATGCCCTACCGCCAGCGATGACGCAGAACTGGCGGTCGCTCATTCCTGCGGCTGGCCTGCTGGCGGTGCCGGCCGGGCTGGTTATGCTGCAACCCGATCTCGGGACGGGCCTGGCGATCACATTCGGCGCGGTGGCGGTGATGTTCCTGGCCGGCCTTCCGATGAAATGGTTTCTTGGCGCTGGCGCGGCGACCATCGTTGCGGCGCCCATCGCGTTCTTCACCCTGCTCCACGATTATCAGCGCAAGCGCGTGCTGGTGTTCCTCGATCCTGAGGGCGATCCGCTCGGTTCGGGCTACCACATCTCGCAATCGAAGATCGCGATCGGATCGGGCGGCCTGTTCGGCAAGGGCTTTGGCAATGGCTCGCAAAGCCATCTCGAATACCTGCCCGAGGCGCACACCGACTTTGTCTTCGCCACCATGGGCGAGGAATGGGGCCTGCTGGGCGCATTGTTCGTATTGTTCGTTTTCATGCTGATCCTGCGATGGGGCTGGCGCGTCGCCCAGAACGCCCCGGACCGCTTCTCGCGCCTGCTGGCGGCGGGGATGACCTGTACGGTGTTCTTTTATGTCGCCATCAACCTGCTGATGGTCGTCGGCCTGGCCCCGGTGGTGGGAATTCCCCTGCCCTTCATGAGCCACGGCGGTTCTTCGATGATGACCAACATGCTCTGCCTGGGCACGATCATGGCGGTGGACCGCTGGAGCCGGCGCAGCAGCGGCATCGCTGGCTAGAAAAACCCGCCTTTCCCCCTTTTCACCGGCGAAACAGCCGCTATAGGGGGCGCTCCCGACGATTCGGGACCTCGCGGAGTACCGCCCGTGTGGACGCATAGCTCAGTTGGTAGA
>DKII01000071.1:9806-11698 GCA_002454125.1 Novosphingobium sp. UBA6722 | reverse complement strand
CAAGGCACTCTACGCCCGCGCGTTGGAGCTCAAGTGAACCAGCGCGCCCGCCGCGAAGCCCAGGGGCGGCGCGGTGAGGCGCTGGCCGCGCTCTATCTGCGGCTCAAAGGCTGGCGCATCCTCGCGCAGCGGCTCAAGACCCCGCGCGGCGAGATTGATCTGGTCGCACGGCGCGGGCGGACCGTGATCTTCGTCGAGGTAAAGTGGCGTTCGTCCGCCGAACTGCTGGACGCAGCGATCGATCCCTACCGCCTGCGCCGCGTTGCGGCGGCGGCAGAGGCAGTGGCCCATCGCCATGCCCGGCCGGATGATCTTGTCCGGATCGACGTTCTCCTCCTTGCGCCGTGGCGCTTCCCGCGCCATCTGGAGAACGCCCTGGCGGCTTGAGGAATTTGCATGACCCTGCGTGTCGCGGTCCAGATGGACCCCATCGAAACGATCAATATCAACGGCGATTCCAGCTTTGCGCTGATGCTGGCGGCTCAGGCGCGGGGTCACCGGGTCTGGCATTACGATGTCAATGCGCTGACGCTTGATGCCGATGACCGCCTCACCGCTGTCTGCCACCCGGTTACGGTGCAGCGTGTTGCCGGCGATCACTTCACCAAGGGCGATCCCGTCCGGCTCGATCTGGGCCGCGATATCGACGTGGTGCTGATGCGGCAGGACCCGCCGTTCCACATGGGCTATATCACCGCCACCCACCTGCTGGAGCGGATCGAACATGAAACGCTGGTGGTCAACAACCCGCGCTCAGTCCGCAATGCGCCCGAAAAGGTGATGGTGCTGGACTATCGCCGCTTCATGCCGCCGACGCTGGTGACGCGCTCGGTCGATGAGGTGAAAGCGTTCCAGGCGCAGCACGGTGCCGTGGTGGTCAAGCCGATCCACGGCAATGGCGGCAAGGCCATCTTCCGCGTGCCGGCAGAGGGGGACAACCTTTCCGCGCTGTTCGAAGTGTTCAACCAGACCTGGCCCGAACCGCACATGGTTCAGCCGTTCCTTCCCGAGGTGGCCAAGGGCGACAAGCGGATCGTGCTGATCGACGGCGAAGTGGCGGGCGCGATCAATCGCAAGCCGGGCGAAGGCGAATTCCGCTCAAACCTGGCGGTCGGCGGCAGCGCCGAAGCGACCGAGTTGACTCCGCGTGAGCTCGAAATCTGCGCCGCGATGGGGCCGGAACTGAAGCGTCTTGGCCTGATCTTCGTCGGCATCGACGTGATCGGCGGCCAGTGGCTGACCGAGATCAACGTTACCTCGCCGACCGGGATTATTGCGATCGACCGGTTCAATGGCACCGACACCCCCGGCAAGATCTGGGATGCGATCGAGGCCCGGATCGCGGCGCGCACTGCAAGCTGAGGACAGCATGGAAGATTGGATCATCCGCCTCGTCGAATGGGGCGGTTACTGGGGTGTGGCCGCGCTGATGCTGCTGGAAACGGTGTTTCCGCCGGTGCCATCGGAAGTGATCATGACCGTTGCCGGCGTTTCGGCCGCGCGTGGGACCATGACGCTGGAAGGCACGATCCTGGCCGGTACTGCCGGGGCCATGCTGGGCAACTGGTTCTGGTACTGGCTGGCGATCAAGTTCGGCGAAGCGCGGATGCACGTGTTCATCGACAAGTACAGCCGCTGGCTGACGCTCGATTGGGACGAGGTAGAGCGCGGTGAACGCCTGTTCGCCAAGTACGGCTCAACCATCGTGCTGATCGCACGCATGATCCCGACGCTGCGCTCGCTGATCTCGGTCCCGGCCGGGCTATTCAAGATGTCGCTGCGACGCTTCCTGGTCTTCTCGACCATCGGCACCCTGGGCTGGAGCGCGGCGCTGGCCGGCGCGGGCTATTTCCTGGGTTCGCAGTTCGGCGATGTTGAGAAGTGGCTGGGGC
>DKII01000071.1:6305-9771 GCA_002454125.1 Novosphingobium sp. UBA6722 | reverse complement strand
GCTGGGGCCGCTTTCGACCGCCGTGATCGCGGCGATTGTCCTCACCTACCTGTGGCGCGTGGTGACCTGGAAGCCGAAAGGCTAACCCGCCTCGCGCGGATGAGCGTGGCGATAGACGTCGAGCAGCACGGCGGCATCGACCTTGGTATAGATCTGGGTTGACCCCAGGCTGGCGTGGCCGAGCAGCTCCTGCAGCGAACGCAGATCCGCGCCCGCGCTCAGCAAATGGGTGGCGAAGGAATGACGCAAAGCATGTGGCGTCGCGCTGGGCGGCAGGCCCAGCGCGGTGCGCGCCGCCGCCATCGCCTTTTGCACCATGCCTTGCGATAGCGGGCCGCCGCGGGCGCCGCGGAACAAGGGCTTGTCGCGCTCCAGTGGCCAGGGGCACTTGGCGGCATAGTCCGCCACGGCGGCTGACACGAGCGGCAGGACCGGCACGGCGCGCTGCTTGCCGCCCTTGCCAGTGACGGTCAGTACCTCGCCCAATGGCAGCGCCGCGCCGGTTAGCGAAAGCGCCTCGGCAATGCGGAGGCCAGCGCCGTAGAGCAGCAGCAGCACCGCCCGGTCGCGCGCGCCGATCCACGCGATCGCGGCGTTCTCCTCGACCCCGGCGGCGAGATTGACGGCTTCGTCCGGGGTGACGGGGCGGGGGAGGCCCTTCTTGACCCGGGGCCCGCGCATCCGCGGCGGGGTGGGATCGGCCATCCCCGCCTGGGCCCGGGCAAAGGCGACAAAGCCCTTAAGTGCCGAGAGTTCCCGCGCGGTCGAGGCATTGCCCAAACCGTCCGCGCGGCGGCGGGCGAGTTGCTGGCGCAAGGCCGTTGCATCGATCCGGGCGAGGGTGGCCCAGTCCGTCAGACCAGTAGCCTCGATCAGTCGCTCCGCCGTGGCGACATAGGCGCGAACAGTATGGGGGGAACGGCGGCGGCCCTGGGCTAGGTGATCGTGCCAGGCGTTGAGGATCGCGCTGGCGCTCATGAACGCTCCCCCGTCCACCCCAGATCCCGCTCGTCCTGAGCTTGTCGAAGGACCGTCCTTTTCTTGCGAGCAAGCGTGCGATCACCAGGTGAAAAGCAATGCTTCGACAAGCTCAGCATGAGCGGGGTTTGGAGGGCAAGCATCGTTAAACTGCTACCAGTTCCGCCGGCACCAGCTCACCGAGCAGAGCATCGAGCAGCGGCATTCCCGCCTCAGTCACGCCGACCCTCGCGCCATCCTGCCAGACCAGGCCTTGCTGCCGGTATAGTTCAGCCTTGGCTGGGTCGAGCAAGGCAGCCGGAGCCAGGCTGAACCGTGCGGCGAGGGCCGCCAGTTCGATCCCTTCGCGCAGGCGCAGCCCCATCAGCATGGCCTCGGCGGCTTGCTCGCGTGTTCCGAGCACGCGGCTTTCGGCGATGCCGTGCCCGTTTGCAGCCACCGCGCTCAGCCAGTTCTCCGGCTTCTTGTGCCGCACGGTGGCTGTGCCATTCCGGCGACCGTGCGCGCCGGGGCCGATCCCGACATAGTCCTGATAGCGCCAGTAGGTCAGGTTATGGCGGCTCTCCTCACCGATCCGGGCGTGGTTGCTGATCTCGTAGGCGGGGAGGCCTGCCGCTGCGGTCTGTTGGCGGGTCAGCGTGAACATGTCGGCGCAGGTGTCGTCATCGAGCGGGGTGAAGTCGCCCTTGCGTACCATCGTCTCGAACCGGGTGCCGGGTTCGATTGTCAGCTGGTAAAGCGAGAGGTGGGTGGTGCCGAAACCGATGGCACGCCGCAGTTCCGCAGCCCAAGCCTCCGGCGTCTGGCCCGGGCGGGCATAGATCAGGTCGAACGAGACGCGGCCGAACACCCGCTGCGCCGTTGCCAGCGCGCGCAGGCCTTCACCGGCATCATGCAGCCGGCCGAGGAAGCGCAGCGTCTGATCATCGAGCGCCTGGATCCCGAGTGAAGCGCGATTGACCCCAGCTGCGGCCAGTGCCTCATAGTTCGCCGCCTCGATCGAGGACGGATTGCCTTCCAGCGTGATCTCGATGCCCGGCGCGAAACCCCAGAGCTTCTCCGCCTCGCCCAGCAGCCGCGCGACCAGGGCCGGCGGCATCAGTGATGGGGTGCCACCGCCGAAGAAAATGCTGTCGAGCGGCTCGCCGCCAGCTAGTTCCGCCTCGTGCCGCAAGTCCGCCAGCAGCGCTGTTTCCCAGGCGGCGTGGTCCACAGAGTCGCGGACATGGCTGTTGAAGTCGCAATAGGGACACTTTGCGAGGCAGAACGGCCAATGGATGTAAAGCGCGCGGGCCATGCGGGCAGTCTTACCCGCCAAACTGCTCCGCGACCAGCTTGGCAAAGGCATCGGCGCGGTGGCTGATGGCGTGCTTCTCGGCCGGGTCATGCTCGGCAAAGGTGCGGCTGTCGCCTACGGGTACGAAGACCGGATCATAGCCAAAGCCCATGGTGCCGCGCGGTGGCCAGGTTAGCGTGCCATTGGCGCGGCCTTCGTAGACGGCGCTTTCGCCATCAGGCCAGGCAATCGCGAGGACGCAGGCAAAGTGGCAGGACCGGTCTGTATTGGGTCCCAGTTCGCACAGCAGCCCCTCGACTTTGCCCATCGCCATGTACCAGTCGCGCCCGGCGGGGCCTTCGAACCACTGCCGTTCGGCCCAGTCAGCGGTGTAGACGCCGGGGCGCCCATCAAGCGCATCAACACAGAGACCAGAATCGTCGGCGAGGGCGGGGAGGCCCGAAGCCTCCGCCGCAGCCCGCGCCTTAATCAGGGCGTTCTCGACAAAGGTCTTGCCGGTCTCGGGCGGCTCCGGCAGCCCGAGCGAGCCAGCGGAGATGCAGTTGACCCCATAGGGATCGAGCAGGGCGCCGATTTCCTTGAGCTTGCCCGCGTTGTGCGTGGCAATCACCAGGGTCCCGCCGCCCAGCCGCCGGGTCATTTGCCGACCGCCTTATCCTGCGCCGCGAAGATCGCGTTGCAGCCAATCCGGGCGAGGCGGAGGAGCCGCAGCAGGCCTTCTTCGTCATAGGTCGCGCCTTCGGCCGTGGCCTGGACCTCGGCGATGTGGCCGCCTTCGATCAGCACGAAGTTGGCATCGGCATCGGCCGAGGAGTCCTCGTCATAGTCAAGGTCGAGCACCGGGTTGCCCTTGAAGATGCCGCAGCTGACTGCGGCCACCTTGCGCGGCAGCGGGTCACCGGTGATCAGGCCCTGCTTGATCAAGCCATCGACCGCGAGGCGCAGCGCCACCCAGGCGCCGGAGATCGCAGCGGTGCGGGTGCCACCATCGGCCTGGATCACGTCGCAATCGAGCGTGATCTGGCGCTCGCCCAATGCCTTGAGGTCGGTGACTGAGCGCAGGCTGCGGCCGATCAGCCGCTGGATTTCCTGGGTGCGGCCCGATTGCTTGCCCTTGGCGGCTTCACGGCTGCCGCGGGTGTGGGTGGCGCGGGGGAGCATGGAGTATTCCGCCGTCACCCAGCCTTCGCC
>DKII01000071.1:225-6258 GCA_002454125.1 Novosphingobium sp. UBA6722 | reverse complement strand
CCCAGCCTTCGCCCTTGCCGCGCATGAACGGCGGCACGCGTTCCTCGACCGAGGCGGTGCAGATCACCTTGGTGTGGCCAAAGCTGACCAGCACCGATCCTTCGGCGTGCTTGGTGAAGTGGGGTTCGAAGCTGATAGCGCGCATCTCGTCGGGCGCGCGGCCGGAAGGTCGCATAAATAATCCTTGCTTGGTTTCGCGCCGCGTTAGGCGCAATGGGCTTGAGGCTGCAAGCCCAGCCTTTACATTAGGCCCGCAATGTCCACCCCGCCGATCACCGAATTGACTGCCCGCGCCCGCGATATCTTTCGCCTGGTGGTGGAAGGCTATCTGACGTCGGGGCAGCCGGTCGGCTCAAAGACGCTAGCCGGGGCGGGGGTCAACCTCTCGCCCGCCTCGATCCGTTCGGTCCTGCATGAGCTGGAAATGCTCGGCCTGCTGGCCGCGCCGCATACCAGCGCCGGACGGATGCCGACCGATCAGGGGCTGCGGCTGTTCGTTGACGGCATGATGCAGGTGGCCGAACCGACTCCGGAAGAACGCGCCGCGATTGAAAGCCGCTTGGGCCAGCCCGGGCCGATCGAGGCGGCACTGACCGCCACCAGCGCAATTCTGTCCGAATTGTCCGCCGCGGCCGGCGTCGTGATGGTTCCCCGCCGCGAGCCGCGCTTGCAGCATCTGCAGCTGGTCCCGCTGGCCCCCGGCCGGGCGCTGGCGGTGCTGGTGGGGGCCGATGGCGGGGTTGAAAACCGGGTGGTGGAGCTGCCGATCGGCCTGGCACCCGGTGCGCTCGAACAGGCTTCAAACTATATCTCCGCGCACCTCAGTGGGCGGACCCTGGCCGAAGCGGCTCGGGCGATGCGGGCTGAAATTGCTGCGGGCAAGACCGCGCTGGATTCCGCCAGCCGCGATCTGGTCGAACGCGGGCTGGCCGTGTGGAGCCAGGACGCGGCGCAGCGCCCGGTCCTGATCGTGCGCGGCCAGGCCAACCTGCTCGATGAAGGCGCTTTGACCGACATCGAGCGCGTCCGGCAATTGCTGGACGATCTGGAGAATCGCCAGTCCGTTGCCGACCTGCTCGATGCCGCGCGTGAGGCTGAGGCGACCCGGATTTTCATCGGTGCGGAGAACCGGCTGTTCTCGCTTTCGGGCTCTTCCGTGATCGCTTCGCCCTATCGCGATCGCGATGGCCGGGTGGTCGGCGTGGTGGGGGTTATCGGCCCGACCCGGTTGAATTATGCGCGGCTAGTCCCCATGGTGGATTTCACAGCCCAATCGCTGGGCAAACTGATCCGATAGACAGGTTTTAGAAGCATTATGAGCGACGACAACAAGCCGCAGGTCGACCCCGCGGTGGAAGCCGAACTGGCAGGCGTTCCCGACGAACTGCTGGACAAGGAAACCGACAAGCTGGGCGAAGCGCTCGACCGGCTGCGCGAGGATCTTGAGGCGGCGAAGCAGGAAGTGCTTTACGCCAAGGCCGAAACACAGAACGTTCGCCGCCGTCTGGAAAAAGACATCCAGGATGCCCGCGCCTATGCCGCCACCGGCTTTGCGCGCGATATCCTGTCGGTCTCGGACAACCTGGCCCGCGCGCTCGATTCCATCCCGGCCGAACTGCGCGAGGATGACAAGCTCAAGAACCTCGTCGCGGGTATCGAAGCCACCGGCCGCGAGATCGACAAGGCCTTCGCCGCGCACGGCATCAGCCGCATTGCCGCCGTTGGCTTGCCGCTTGATCCCAACCAGCACCAGGCGATGATCGAAGTCCCCTCGGCCGATGCCGAACCGGGCACCGTGATCCAGGAACTGCAGGCCGGTTACATGATCAAGGATCGCCTGCTGCGGCCAGCGATGGTGGCAGTGGCGAAGAAGCCGGATTAGCTGGATTTTGCGGCTGGTTGTGTCGCAGACATATCCGCTTTCGCTAAATTATCGAGCCTTTCAGCCAGGCTGCAAACCGACTCGCATAAAGCTCGTAATGATTTGAGCGAATAAACTCTCGCTTCGGGTTTTCCTTCAGCGCGATCAGCCGAGTTGCGGAAAATGGCCATGGTTTCTGAATCGGTATGGGCCACGATCATTTCAGCATGAACAATGTCGGTGCGTTCTCTCAAAATCGCTTCAATCGTCTCAAGAAGCTGAATCGCGCCATCGCGATCCAGCTTCGGAAGTGAGGCGATTGTGGCTGGCTCTTTCAGTCGCTTGACACGTTGACCTACTAGGGCCCTGCTAGCCAACTTCAAATTCAGGCGTGCGCAGATGGCGATAATTGCGAATTCAAGGCGCGCGAAAGCATCGACGCATTGACTTCGCACCTTCGCATAGGTTTCGGACTTTGGTGGGTTTGGTCCTTTTATCGAGGCAGAGGCAGAATTGTTCATTACATCGAAATAATGCAGCGAGCTGAATGATTTGTAAACTCAAACCACCTGCGCCGCATTCTCATCCCGGTGCTTCTTCAGGTATTTCATGAACGGCGTGCCACCGGTCCCAACGTCCGGATCGTTGCCCGGGATCGAGCCGGCCTGCTTGTTGATGTAGCTGGCGGCATATTCAAGGTGCCGGGTGCGGAAGCGGGCGACCTGTTCGAGGTTGGCGTTGAAGGCGTCCTTGAGGCTCTGACTGCCTGACCCGGCGACAAGATCACGCAGCTGTGAGCCGGCGCCGACATCCTCGATAAAGCGCCGGTGCGGCACCGGGCGGTAATGGTGCAGCTCATCAAGGAAAGCCTTCAGCGGATCGTCGCTGTGCTTCACCCCGAACAGCGCATCCATGGTCGGGACGATCGAGCTTTGCGAACCGGTCTGGCCGCGCAGTGCCTGGGGCTGGCCATCGTAGAGCCCTTCATAGACCAGTCCGCCGTTCAGCGCCGGATTGTTGGCCCAGCCGTGGATCCACGGGCGCACGCGGTGGAAATAGACATAGGGATCGCAGCGTTCCGGCATCCGCTTGAAATGCGTGTAGATCCGTTCCCAGGCTTCGTTCATTTCCAGCAGCAGCGCCTCGCAGCGCGCGGCATCACCGGTTGCGCTGGCGGCGATCAGCTGGACGGCATTGTCGAGCAGTACGCCGGCTTCCTGCTCGATCGCGACGTGGATCAGCACGAACCAGTTCTCGTCCTCACCGCCCGCGAAGTTCTGCACCATGCGGACATTGTCGAGGCTGAGCGGGGCCGCCTTGTCGATCCGCGCCCAGTTATCGAGGACATAGCCCGAATAGGGCAGCAGCGGCGCTTGGCCAAGGCGGTCAGCAATCGCTACCAGTGGATTGGCGAGGTTGGCGGGCAGATGCCGCGGCGGCTCGGCATGGCCCCAGACATAGGCCTGGACCAGGAAGCTGTAGCGCACCATGGCGACGCGGCCCTGTTCTTCGGGCGCGGTCTGGGCCCATTCGGCGAGGTCGGGATCGGGCAGCCGCTCCAGCCAGTCGCGCACCCGGCCGCTGGTAATCAGGCCGGAGAGCGTTTCGGCGGCTTCGACAATCGGGTCGAACCGGGCGGGCAGGGCGATTTCGTCGATCTCGAATGCGGAGAGGAAGCCGCGCTCGCGCGACAGGCCATAGTCGGAAAGATGCATGGGGCAACTCTCGGTCGGGCGCGGGTTGGGCCGCCCTGATAGTTGCAACTGTTACGATCTCGCTTTGGGCAGATCAACACCCGTGCCGCTACGGAATGGCAGGATCTGTTGATAGGTTTTGAGCGGCGGTGCCCCTGCCACCGGCACGCCGCGCGCCAGCAGAAAGGCATGGCGCACAATCTCGGCCTGCTGCTCCAGCCCATAGCGTTCCAGCGGCCAGCCGGGCTTGAGGGCATAGTCATACCGGCACAGCGGATGCCGGCGCAGCACCAGATGCCAGCGCCCCATGGCTTGGGCCTGCCAGACATGCGTCATCTCGTGGATGAAATGGCCTTGCAGATGAATGTCGGCCTGCGCGAAATCGTCGCAGTAGTTTTCGGACGCGGGGTTGAAGTGCAGGTGCCCCATCGGCGCCATGGTCACCCGGCGGGGCTGGAACGGGAACCAGCGGCGGCGGCGGATCCGGACCGCACCGCAGTCAATCGCATCACCAAAAACGGACTGGACTAGCGCGACCTCAGCCGCGGTCAGCGCCCGTTCGGCGCCAACCGGACAGGCGTGACTGGCCGTGCTGTCGCTCAGTTGGACTGCTCCATGTGCTCGGAATGGTCCATGCCTTCCATGTTCGCCATCCCGCCGCCCGGCGCTTCCAGCTTGAGCGGGGCGGAGATCTTGTCGCCATCGGCGAAGGTCAGGGTCAGTTCGGTGGTCCCGCCAGGCGCCAGCGCGGGGTCAAGGTCGAAGGCCATCACGTGCTTGCCGCCGCGTTCGAACTTCACGGTCTCCCCCGGCTTGATTTCCAGGCTGGTCAGCGCGGCCATGCTTTCGCCCGTGGTCTCGTGCATCTCTGCCCGGGCCGCGCCGGTTACGCTGACGGCGGCCAGGGTCACGGCCTTGTCGCCATTGTTGATCAGGGCGAAATAGCCGCCCGCCGGATTGCCCTTGACCGCCGGCAGCACCAGCGTCCCCTCGCTCAGCGTCAGGCCCGGCTTGGCTTCCGGCGCAGCCTGGCTGGCTTCGTCCTTGGCGGCCTGCTGCCCGCAGGCGGACAGCGCAGCCAGCGAAACGGCCAGGAACAGGGGAGCAAAGCGCTTCATCGGAAACCTCGGGGCAGGGGGTTGAAATTGCTTCGCTGCCTAATGCGGCGCTGCCCTTGTGCCAAGCAAAACCGCTCCTATATCCGCCCGGTCAACGAGCCGCAGGGCACCTTTGCCGGGACTGGGAAGGTGTAGAGGCGGTGTCCAAAATATGACCAAGGATGGGCAGTAATATGGGTAAAGTTATCGGTATCGACCTCGGCACCACCAACAGCTGCGTTGCTGTGATGGATGGCGGCAAGCCGAAGGTCATCGAAAATTCGGAAGGGGCGCGCACGACGCCGTCGATCGTTGCCTTCACCAAGGATGGTGAGCGGCTGATCGGCCAGCCGGCCAAGCGCCAGGCGGTGACCAACCCCGACAACACGATTTTCGCGGTGAAGCGCCTGATCGGCCGCCGCTTTGATGACCCGGTGACCAAGAAGGACACCGAATTGGTCCCCTATACCATCGTCAAGGGCAAGAACGGCGATGCCTGGGTCAAGGCCGGCGGCGAAGATTATTCGCCCAGCCAGGTCTCAGCCTTCATCCTGCAGAAGATGAAGGAAACGGCCGAAAGCTACCTTGGTGAAACCGTCACCCAGGCGGTTATCACCGTGCCGGCCTACTTCAACGACGCCCAGCGCCAGGCCACCAAGGACGCCGGCCAGATCGCCGGCCTTGAAGTGCTGCGCATCATCAACGAGCCGACCGCGGCCGCGCTGGCCTATGGCCTCGACAAGAATGACGGCAAGACCATCGCGGTCTATGACCTTGGTGGCGGCACCTTCGACATCTCGGTCCTGGAAATCGGCGACGGCGTGTTCGAAGTGAAGTCGACCAACGGCGACACGTTCCTGGGCGGTGAAGACTTCGACTCCAAGCTGGTTGAGTACCTGGCCGACAAGTTCAAGGCCAAGGAAAACATGGACCTGAAGTCCGACAAGCTGGCCCTCCAGCGGCTCAAGGAAGCCGCCGAAAAGGCCAAGATCGAGCTGTCGAGCGCCCAGACCACCGAAATCAACCTGCCGTTCATCACGGCCCGCATGGAAGGCGGCACCACCACGCCGCTGCACCTGGTCGAAACGATCAGCCGCGCGGACCTGGAAAAGCTGGTTGCCGACCTGATCCAGCGCACGCTGGAGCCGTGCCGCAAGGCGCTGGCCGATGCTGGCCTGAAGGCTTCGGACATCGACGATGTCGTGCTGGTCGGCGGGATGACCCGCATGCCGCGCGTCCGCGAAGTCGTGAAGGACTTCTTCGGCAAGGAACCGCACACCGGCGTGAACCCGGATGAAGTCGTCGCCATGGGCGCGGCGATCCAGGCCGGCGTGCTGCAGGGCGACGTCAAGGACGTGCTGCTGCTCGACGTGACCCCGCT
>DKII01000071.1:0-174 GCA_002454125.1 Novosphingobium sp. UBA6722 | reverse complement strand
GGACGTGCTGCTGCTCGACGTGACCCCGCTCTCGCTCGGCATCGAAACGCTGGGCGGCGTGTTCACCCGCATGATCGATCGCAACACCACCATCCCGACCAAGAAGAGCCAGGTCTATTCGACCGCCGAGGACAACCAGCAGGCGGTGACGATCCGCGTGTTCCAGGGCGAGCG
>DKII01000013.1:2428-7290 GCA_002454125.1 Novosphingobium sp. UBA6722 | reverse complement strand
AGGAGGGGGTTGGGGGTGGTGCTGCCGCAAAACCAAGTTATGGAAGCACTCATGTTCCTGGTGGTCTTCCGCAACCGCAAGCGCCCTGACATGGACGCGGCCGCCTATGCCGCCGATGCCGCGCGCATGGAGGAGCTGGCGCAGGCGCAGCCCGGCTTCATCTCGTTCAAAAGCTATGTCGCCGATGATGGCGAGGTGATCGCCCTGTCGGAATGGGCCAGCGCCGAGGCCGCGCATGGCTGGGGCCGCCACGCCGATCACGCCACGGTCCAGCGCCGCGGCCGAGAGGCCTATTACGAGAGCTACACGCTCTACACCGCGGACAACCCCCGCACCCACCAGTTCGAAAGGCAGCCCGCGTGAGCCTGATCCTCTATGGCATTCCCAACTGCGACACGGTGAAAAAGGCGCGGACCTGGCTGGATGCCCGGGGGCTGGCCTATTCCTTCCATGACTACAAGAAGGCCGGAGCCGATCCCGCCAGGCTGGCCGGCTGGTGCGATGCGGCCGGGTGGGACAAGGTGCTCAACCGCGCCGGCACGACCTTCAAGAAGCTGCCCGAGGCCGACAAGGCGAACCTCGATCAGGCCAAGGCGGTGGCGCTGATGGCGGCCAACCCGAGCTGCATCAAGCGCCCGGTCGTCGAGCATCCCGGCGGCATCCTGGTCGGCTTCAAGGAAGCCGAATGGGCAGCGGCGCTGGGATGATCCTCTCGCCTGAAACCCTGAAGACCCTGGAATGGCTGGCCGCCGCGCTCGGCGTGATCAACATTGCCTTGCTGATCTTCCGCTCGCAGTGGAACTTCGCCTTCGCGATTGCCTCGGTCTCGCTCTACGTTTTCATCTTCTTCGAAAGCCGGCTCTATGCCGAAAGCGGGCTGCAGGTGTTCTTCATCCTCGCCAACGTCTGGGGGTGGATAGTGTGGCGGCGCTCGCTGGGCGGAGCGGAGGATGACAGCCGGATCGAAGTGCGCTGGCTCGACTGGCGCAGCCGGGTGGTCTGGCTGACGGTCACCGCCGCGCTGAGCCTCAATCTGGGCTGGCTGATGCACAAGTACACCAATGCCGCCATGCCCTTTGCCGACAGCGCGATTGCCGGAGCCTCGGTCGCGGCGCAGATCCTGCTCGGCTATCGCCGGATCGAGAACTGGGTGCTGTGGATTGCGATCGATGTGGCAGCGGTGCTGCTATACATTGACCGCGGGCTCTATCCCACGGCCGGGCTCTATGGCGGGATGCTGGTGATGAGCCTGTTCGGCCTGAAGGAATGGATCACCGTATACCGCCGCCAGAGCCCACCGGCCGCGGCGTGACCTTCACCGTCTGCTTCCACGGGGCTGAGAGCACTGGCAAATCGGTCCTGGCCGAGCGGCTGTCGCGTGAGCTTGGGATACCCTGGGTGCCCGAGTATGGCCGGACCTATGCCGAGGAGCACGGCACCGACTTCGCCATGGGCGATCTGCTGGCGATCGCCGAGGGTCAGGCCGCCATAACCCGCGCTGCCCTGGCCGAGCAGCCACCGCTGCTGATTCTCGATACCGATCAGCTGATGACCGCGGCCTGGGCGGCGATGTTGTTCGGCGAAGTGCCTGAGGCGCTACTGGCTTATCCCAAGGCCGATCTCTACCTGCAATTCGCCGCCGATGTCCCGTGGGTCGCCGATGGCACGCGGTCCTTCGGGACCCCGGAAGAACGCCAGCGGTTTGCCGATCTGGCGCAGGACATGTTGCAACGGGCCGGTGTGCCCTGGGTGCCGATCACGGGCAGCTGGGAGGACCGCGCCCGCACGACCGGGAACATTTTGCGGCGAGTTGCGCTTGAACCGGGTCCGGGAAACTGGTCGACCCTCGGCGGCAGCTAGCTGGCGGGGCTCCACAGGTTTCCGGGTTATCGCCTTCGGGCACCCAAAAGAGGACCTGCTATGCGCAAGATTGCCCTGATTTCTGCCATTGCCGCCGCCGCTATCGGCCTTTCTGCCTGCTCTGAAAAGACCCAGGACGCCGCTTCGAACACGGCTGAATCGGCTGCCAACGACGTCGCGACCGGAGTCGACAAGGCCGCTGCTGCCACCGACGAACTGGGTGACAAGGCTGCCAATGCCGCGAACAATGCCGCCGCCAATGTCGAACAGGAACGCGCCGAAGCAGAAGCTGATCTGCACAACGAATCGGTCAAGGAAGCGAAGAACGACTGACCGGCGCCGGGCGTTCCCGGTATCGCTGCCCCAGCTTCACTGGCTTGACCTTCGGGGGCGTTCGGGTTCTTGTACGAACCCGGCGTTCTCGAAAGGTCAGCTTATGAACCTGTTCAAGGCTCTTGTCCCCGGGGGGCTACTGTCCTGGGTGGTCAGCTCGGTGATTGGTGGTCAAGGCTCGCGCGGTGCCTGGCTGACGATCGAACGGCTGCATTTTGATCAACATATGATCTACTGGTCCTGGCCGCTGTTCGTGATTGGCACGGTCCTGGCCTGGGCGCTGCTCGCGATGATGCCGCAGTGACCCTGGCAATGACGAGGGTAAAAGCGGCATAAACCATGGACAAGGGGTCTGCCATCAACCTAGTTCAGGTGATCAAGGGTTAGACCCAACCGAAAGCGAAGACCCAACTTGCAGATTCTGATGGCCGCAGCGCTGGCGGCCGCATCTCCGCCGGTCGAAGCACCGCCCGCCGCGCCTCCCCCGGCGACAGAGCAGGCGGTTCAGGCAGCTGCGCCCGTGCAAGCGCCGACACCGCCCCCAGCAAAGCCCGCAGTTCCCGAGGACCCCAATGTCATCGTCGTGACCGGGCAAGGCGCCCCGCCCGGAGACCCGGCCGCCGCCGTCAACGAGGTGAGTTTCGAGGCGGTCCAGGCCGTCGACAAGGCCTTCGTCGAGCCGATCGCCATGGGCTATGCCAAGGCCGCGCCCAAGCCGCTGCGCCAGGGCGTGCACAACGCGCTCAACAACCTCAGCGAGCCGATCAACTTCGTCAACTCGCTGCTCCAGCTCAAGATCGGCAAGGCCTTCAAGGCGCTGGGCCGGTTCGGGATCAATTCGACCGTTGGCGTGGCCGGGCTGATCGACGTCGCCAAGCGCAAGCCGTTCAAGCTGGGCTATGAGCGCAATGGTTTTGCCAACACGCTCGGCTACTATGGCATCGGCGCCGGACCCTATATGTACCTGCCGCTGATCGGCCCGACCTCGGCCCGCGACCTGGTCGGGCGGGTGCTCGACCTGTCGCTGGTGCCGGGCGTGGCCGGCAAGCCGTTTAGCTCACCTGCCTATGCGCTTGGCACCGGGGTTGCCCGCTCGCTCGATGACCGGGTCGAGCTCGATGATTTTCTGCGCCGCCTGCGCAGCGAGTGCACCAACCCCTATGCCGCCGAGCGTGACTATTACCTGGCCGTGCGCGAGGCCGAGATTGCTGCCCTGCGCAAGCGGCCGTTCGATCTGGCGAGCCGTCTGCCGGCCTGCCTTGCCGAAGGGCCGAAAGTCCGCGTCGGTCAGGCCGTTCCGCCACCCCCGGCCGAGCCGGTTCAGGAACCGAACGTCACCCCGCAGATGTAGTTCAAGGCCAGGTCGGTCGAGAGGTGCAGGCCCTTGGTCGGGCTCCAGGCAATGCCTTGCGGCTCGCCCATGGCCAGGCCGGCCCCGGCCAGCAGTTCGCGCAGTTCGTCCGGCGTCACGAAATCATCCCAGTGGTGGGTCCCGCGCGGAACCATGCCGAGCCGTTCCGCTCCTTCGACCAGCAGCAGCTTTGACTGCGCGGTGCGGTTGGGGGTGGAGAGGATCATCAGGCCGCCCGGCGCCAGAGCCCCGGCCAGCGCCTGGACGAACGCGGCCTTGTCGGCCACGTGCTCGATCACTTCCATCGAAGTGACCAGATCAAATCCCGCCAGGCCCAGCGCGCCGATATCCCCGCAGCGATAGTCGATCGCCAGCCCGCCGCCCGCCGCATGGGCGCCGGCGACGGCAATGTTTTCTTCAGCGGCATCAACCCCGGTTACCGCCGCGCCCAGCCGGGCCAGCGGCTCGCACAGCAAGCCAGCGCCGCAGCCGACATCGAGCGCACGCTTGCCCAAAAGCGGCCGAACCCCGCGCGAATCGGTGCCCCAGTGGGCATCGATCGCCGCGCGGATAAAGCCCAACCGAACCGGGTTGAGCTTGTGCAGCATGGCCGAGGACCCGTTGGGATCCCACCATTCAGCCGCCAACTTGCCAAAATGGGCGGCTTCCTCGGGCCGGATCGTCGCGCTCATGGTTGCATTGCTCATGGACCCTCCCTAACAGGGCGCGCGCCGCACGGCGAGGGGTCGTGCGGGCAAGAATATTGCGGAAAGGTGCGTCTGGCGTGGCCCGCATCGTGATGAAATTCGGTGGCACCTCGATGGCCGGATCGGAACGGATCCGCCGGGTGGCCAACATCGTCCGCCGCCAGCAGGCGGCCGGGCACGAAGTCGCCGTGGTCGTCTCGGCCATGGCGGGTGAGACCGACCGCCTGGTCAACTTCTGCCGCGAGGCGAACCCACTGTATGACCCCGCCGAATATGACGTGGTCGTGGCCAGCGGCGAACAGGTTACCTCAGGCCTGCTCGCGCTGACGCTCCAGGCGCTGGGCTGCAAGGCGCGTTCGTGGCTGGGCTGGCAATTGCCAATCCGCACCGACGATGCCCACGCCAAGGCCCGCATCGGCGAGATCGACAGCGAGGCCCTGCTCGCCTCGATGGCCGCCGGCGAGATTGCCGTGATCCCCGGTTTCCAGGGTGTGACGGACGACAATCGCATCACCACCTTGGGACGCGGCGGCTCCGACACCTCCGCTGTCGCCGTCGCCGCCGCGATTGGTGCCGACCGCTGTGACATCTACACCGATGTCGACGGCGTC
>DKII01000013.1:0-2379 GCA_002454125.1 Novosphingobium sp. UBA6722 | reverse complement strand
CGGCGTCTACACCACCGACCCGCGGATCGTCGCCAAGGCGCGCAAGCTCAAGTACGTAACCTACGAAGAAATGCTCGAGCTCGCCTCGGTCGGCTCGAAGGTGCTGCAGACCCGCTCGGTCAGCCTCGCCATGAAGGAAGGTGTGCGGGTTCAGGTGCTGTCGAGCTTCATCGACGATGACGCCACCCCCGCTGATGAAATCCCCGGCACGATGATCGTGTCCGACGAAGAACTGGAAGGCCTGGATATGGAACGCCAGCTGATCACCGGCATCGCCGCCGACAAGAACGAAGCCAAGGTCATCCTGACCCGCGTGCCCGACCGGCCAGGCGCCGTGGCCACGATCTTCGGCCCGCTGGCCCAGGCCAACATCAACGTCGACATGATCATCCAGAACGTCGGCCGCGACAAGGGTGAGACCGACGTGACCTTCACCGTCCCCAGCGCCGACCTGCTGCGCGCGCAGACCCTGCTGGAAGCGCAGAAGGAAGCGATCGGCTTCAACCGCATCATCACTGACGGCAAGGTCGCCAAGATCAGCGTCGTCGGCGTCGGCATGAAGAGCCACGCCGGGGTTGCCGCCACGATGTTCCGCGCGCTGGCCGATCGCGGCATCAACATCCAGGCGATCAGCACCAGCGAGATCAAGGTTTCGGTCCTGATCGACGAGGACGAAACCGAACTGGCCGTCCGCGTGCTGCACACCGCCTATGAGATGGATGCTACCGATCAGGCCGCCTGAGGCCGTATTCGATCCGGATCCGCACCCACTCGCCGATCTTCGATACCCCCCCGACCCGCGGCGGGCGCACCTTGAACTGCCAGGCGGCGGCCAGCACCGCGCGCTCGATCCGCGAGCCTTGCGGATATTCGCCCAGGCCGACGCAATCCTCGACCCGATAATCGGGCGCAGTGCGGCAGGCGATCAGGGCCCAGCCGGGGCCATCGGCGGTGGAGAGATAGCCCGATAGCTCGCTGTCATAGGGTTCGCGGTACCAGGCGGCGGCATACATCGGCTGGCCATTGGGGGCAGAGCCAACGCGCCTGCTATCTCCGGGCACGCCCATATCGACCGGCCCGTAGGTGCCCTTCGGCGGGGCAGCCGGCGGACCCGGCTGGCGCGGCACCCGCGAGATGTCGAGTTCGGCCATCTGGCTGCGCGAGAGCTGGATGATCGGCGGGGCAGGCTGGACCGGTGCCACTGTCGGCACCGGGATAGGCGGCGGCTCTAGCGGGGTTTGCAGCGGCGCCTTGGCCCGGGCCACCTCGGGCTTGGGCTGGTCTTGCTCCGGCGCGGGCGGGGCGGCGACATTCACGCTGACCAGCGAAGGCGTGCCGGGCGGCTTGGGCGGATCGTAAAGCCCGATCGACAGCACTGCGAGCACCAGCAGGACCTCGACCAGCAGCGCCAGCACCAACGGTGCGCCGCGCTGCCGTCCTGCCTCGCGCAGTCGTTCTAGCAATGGCGCAAGGGGGTTGGGCAAGGCAGCTCTTCGGCAAGCGTGGTAGCGCCGCCTAGGCCAGCAGCGCCACGGCGACAAGCGGCGGTGACGGCTAGCGGCTGAATGGTGGTTTAATGCAGCAACCCCGCCCCCGGCGAAAGCCGGAGACGGGACGCTTGCATTCAGTCGTGATGCTTAGGCGTGAATGCCCTTGTTCACATCGAAGCGGTCGGCGTTCATGACCTTGGTCCAGGCCTTGACGAAATCGCGGACGAACTTCTCTTCGTTGCCGCGTTCGGCATAGACTTCGGCCACGGCGCGGAGTTCGGAGTTGGAACCGAACACCAGGTCGGCCCGGGTCGCACGCCAGCTCTCGCCGCCGTTGCTGCGATCGGTGGCCACGAACTCTTCCTCGTCGCTGCCTTCGACCGACTTCCAGGCGTGGGTCATGTCGAGCAGGTTGACGAAGAAGTCATTGGTGAGCTGCCCCGGACGATGCGTGAAGCTGCCATGCCCGCGCTGGCCGTAATTGGTGCCCAGCACGCGCAGGCCGCCGATCAGCACGGTCATTTCCGGCACCGACAGACCCAGCAGCGCGGCACGATCGAGCATCATCTCCTCGGTCTTCACGCGCAGCTTCTTCGGCAGATAGTTGCGGAAGGCATCGGCCTGCGGCTCCAGCACGGCAAAGCTTTCGGCGTCAGTCTGCTCGGCACTCGCGTCGCCGCGGCCGCCGGTGAAGGGCACGGCCACGTTGAAGCCCGCCGCCTTGATCGCCTGCTCAAGGCCCACGACCCCGCCCAGCACGATCGTGTCGGCCATCGAGAAGCCGGTGCCGACGCGCAGTTCCTCATACTTGGTGAGGACCTTGGCCAGCTCGGCCGGCTCGTTGACATCCCAGTCGCGCTGCGGAGCGAGGCGGATGCGGGCACCATTG
>DKII01000146.1 GCA_002454125.1 Novosphingobium sp. UBA6722 | reverse complement strand
GCGACTGCGAGCGGCGGCGCGCGGGCCAAGGTCGGAGAGGATCAATGCATCCTCGATCTCGTCGAGCTGGGCATCGTCCAGGCGCGTCTTGCTGACAATGCCGGAAAGGTTCTCGCCCAGGCGCTCCGAGGTCTTGCGCAGGCCGCCGAAGACCCGTTCGGTCCAGCTAGTGCCCTCGCTCATGCCAGCAGTCCTTCGACAATGCGGGTTGGGGTAATCGTCACGATAGTTCCAGCCTGTGTTCCGGGCGCCAACTGCACCCGCGCGAAGTTCGGCGCATGGCCTGTCCCGTCGCGTTCGGCAAGCACCTGATGGGGCTGACCGAGTAACGACTGGAGCCAACTGGCGCGTTCGGCTGCGACCGCCTGGCGCAGCGCGGCAGCGCGGGCCTTGATCTCTGCCGGCGGTACTTGCGGCATCCGCGCTGCCGGGGTCGCGGCGCGCGCCGAATAGGGGAAGACATGGCCATGAACGATCCCGAGCTCGCGGATGATCGAGAGATTGGCGGCATGGGCCGCTTCATCCTCGGTCGGGAAGCCGGCGATGAGATCGGCCCCGATCGCCACTTCCGGCCGCGCAGACTTGAGCCGGGCGACCAGATCAACCGCATCGCCGCGCAAGTGGCGGCGTTTCATTCGTTTCAGGATCAGGTCGTCGCCGTGCTGCAGAGAGAGGTGGACATGCGGCATGACCCTGGGCTCGTGGGCCAGTAGGTCGAACAGTGCCGGGTCGATCTCGATGCCGTCGAGCGAGGATAGCCGCACCCGCGGGAGAGCCGGAAAGCCATCGAGGATTGCGGCGACGAGGACGCCCAGACCCGGTTGCCCAGGCAGGTCATGCCCCCAGCTTGTGAGGTCGACGCCGGTCAGGACGAGTTCCTGCACGCCGCTTGCCAGGTGCCGCTCTACTTCGCGCAGCACCTGGGAAACGTCCAGCGACCGGCTCGGCCCGCGGCCCTGCGGGATGACGCAGAAGGTGCAGGCGTGGTCGCAGCCGTTCTGCACGGCGATGAAGGCCCGGGTGTGCTGCGTGCGGACGGCGAGCTGCGGCGGGGCGATGTTCCAGGCGCGCGGATCGAGCTTGGCGGGATTGGCGATCAGCCCGTCGACCTCGGGCATGGCGGCCAGGCCCGGCCGCTCCACTTCCGCCGCGCAACCCGTCACGATCAGCCGGGCTTCCGGCCGGGCCCGGCGCGCGCGGCGGATCGCCTGACGGGTCTGGCGGACCGCTTCGCCCGTCACCGCGCAGCTGTTGATCACGACGAGGTCCGGTTCGCCCGCCAGCATCGCGCGCAGGTCTTCGCTTTCCGACAGGTTGAGCCGGCATCCCAGCGAAATCACCTCGGCCATATCAGGCGCCGTAGGCGGCGGGATCGAAGCTGCCGCGAAAGCTCTCGGTGGCCGGCCCGGTCATGGTGATGCGATTGTCTGCCCCCCAGCCGATCAGCAGCGGCCCGCCCGGCAGCTGGACGGTCACCTGGCCGCGATCGACCAGTCCGCGGCGCATGGCGGCAATCGCGGTGGCGCAGGCGCCGGTGCCGCAGGCGCGAGTCTCACCAACGCCGCGCTCCCACACCCGCAGGCGGATCTCGCTGCGCGAGACGATCGCGGCGACGTTTACGTTGATCCGGGCAGGGAACAACGGATCATGTTCGATCAGCGGGCCAAGCCGTTCCAGATCAATCGCCTGATTGTCGGGCACGAAGAACACCACATGGGGATTGCCGACATTGACCGCAGCGGGGCTTTCCAGCGCTTCCCAGCCGACCGGCATGGTCAGCGTATCCATCGGATAGGCGAGGGGAATCGCGTCCCAGTCAAACCGCGGTTCGCCCATATCGACGGCGACCCCGCCAGCCACCGGATCGGTCGCGAGCAGGCCGCCGAGGGTTTCAATGCTGGTCGGCTTGCCCAGCAGCAGGCCAACCGCGCGGGTGGCATTGCCGCATGCCTCAACCTCGCTGCCATCGGCGTTGAAGATCCGCATCCGCACGTCGGCCAGGGCCGACGGTTCAAGCAGGATAAGCTGGTCGCAGCCGATCCCGGTCTTGCGGTCAGCGAGGGCAGCAGCCAGGCGGTTCGTCATCGTCGGCACGCCGCCTGCGCGCGCGTCGAGCACGACGAAATCGTTGCCCAGGCCATGCATCTTGATGAAGGGAACGCCCATAGCGCGCATCTATGCGTTGGGGGCGGCTGCGTCCAGTGTCAGGCGCGGCGGACGCGGCGCGGCTTGTCCGGCGAGGCGGCCGGCTCTGCGCCCTTGCGTTCCAACGTAAGGTGCAATTGGCGAAGGCTGGCCAGGGTGACATCGGCAGGCTGGGGCTGGCCATAGAGATAGCCCTGGGCCTTCAGGCCTTCATACCCGCCCAGCGCCGCAAGCACTGCCTCGGATTCGACCCCCTCAGCGGTCACCGGCATCCCCAAGCCCTGACCAAGCGCGACGATCGACTTCACGATCGTGCGGTTTTCCTCGCTTTCGGGCAGGCTGGAAATGAAGCTGCGATCGATCTTGATCCGGTCAAACGGCAGGCTGCGCAGCTGGGCAAGCGAGCTGTAACCCGTGCCGAAATCGTCCAGGCTGACGCGGATGCCCTGGTTCTTGAGGCTGGTGATCATCGAACGGACCAGCCCGATATTCTCGTGCAGGCTACTTTCGGTGATCTCGATTTCCAGCCGGTGCGGCGGGAAATTGGCCTCAACCAGCAGCTTCAGCAGCTTCTGCGCGAACCACGGATCGCGCAGCTGTACCGGCGAGATGTTGACCGCCAGGGTCAGCTTGGGATCCCAGCTGCGGGCATCGCGCAGCGCCTGGCGGATAACGGATTCGGAAAGCTCGGCGATTGCGCCGATTTCCTCGGCGACCGGAATGAAGATGTCAGGCCCGACCCGGCCCAGCGCGGGCGACATCCAGCGGGCAAGCATTTCAAAGCCGACCAGTTCGCCGGTCGCAAGATCGATCTGCTTCTCGTAATAGGGGACGAATTCACCAGCGGCAACGCCGCGGCGGATCCCGGCCTCCAGTTCGCTGCGAAAGCGCAGTTCGCTCTCCATCGCCGGGGCAAACCAGGCGATCCGGTTGCGGCCCTGACGCTTGGCGTGGAACATCGCAATGTCCGCCTTGTGCAGCAGGGTCTGCATATCGTCATCGCCGCCATCGTCGCTGCGCGACAGGCCAAGTGACACGGTTGCCTCGATTTCCATGCCGTTCCATTCGACGCGTTCGGCAACGCGCTCGACGACTTCGGCGCAGAGTTGCTCGATCTGGTCAGGCAGGCGCGGGTCGAAGGGCAGCAGGCAGGCGAATTCATCGCCGCCGATCCGGGCTAGAACCGCCCCTTGCGGCAAGATCGCGCGGAGCCGCTCAGCCGCGGCGCGCAGGATCGCATCACCGGCCTGATGGCTGTGGAGATCGTTGACGTGCTTGAAGTTGTCGAGATCGAGCATCGCAACGGCAATGGCGCGACGTTCCTCGCGAACCGCGGTGAGCAAGGCTTCTCCGGCCGCATTGATGCTGCGGCGGTTGAGGCAACCAGTCAGCGGATCGGTTTCGGCCAGCTCGCGGGCTTCGGCCGCTTCCTCGCGGGTGACGACCACTTCGCGGGCGAGTTCGCGAAACCGCATCCAACCGAGCAGGATCAGCGCGATATTGAGCAGCATGGCCGTTGCAAGGACCTGGTTGGGTCCTTCGCCCTGGCCCATGACCGCGCGCAGCACCTTGGGCAGAACCTGTCCGCCGGTGACGACAAACATCACCACAGCCACGGCGGCAAAGCCGTAGGTGATCAGGTCACGCCTGGTCTGTCCTGTCCTGGGTACCATACCCGACATAAATCGCCTTGCAGCCGATTGAGCCACAAGCATCCCAGACCATGCTGAAATTTGGGTTAAAGGGCCTTTGCTACTTCTTAAGGCCGATCTCGCGCAGCCGCTGCTGCAGGAATTCGTCGGCGGTGATCGGTTCGGGATAGCGATCCGGATTTTCGGCAGAGATGCACTGCGGCAGGGTCTGGATCGGGAAATCGCTGCGCAGGTGCAGGAAGAACGGCATCGAATAGCGGCTGAACTTGGCGCGCTCCGGGTTCGGGTTACGCACCCGGTGAATGGTTGAGGGCAGGTAGTGGTTGGTCAGCCGCTCAAGCATGTCGCCGACGTTGATCACCATCGCGCCTTCTGGCGGCGAGGCGCTGATCCATTCCTTACCCTGGAACAACAGCTCAAGGCCGGCTTCCTCGGCGCCGAGCAGCAGGGTGATCAGATTGATATCGCCATGCGCGCCGGCGCGGATTGCTTCGCCCTCCAGGTTGGGGATTGGCGGATAATGCAGCAGGCGCATGACCGAGTTGCCGTCTTCGATTCCCTTGTCGAACCAGTGCTCGTCAAGGCCAAGGTACAGCGCAATCGCGGAGAGAATGGTCGCGCCGGTCTCGTCAAACTGGCGGTAGAGTTCGGTGAAAACATCCTGGAACCCGGCTGGCCGGGCCGGCCAGACATTCGGCGGCATCGAGGCATCGGTCAGCGGGCTGCCTTCGGGCAGATCGCGGCCAACGTGCCAGAATTCCTTCAGGTCGTGATGCTTGGCATCCTTGGCGATCTCGACGCCGAACGGGGTATAGCCGCGCGCCCCGGCGATCGCGGGATTGTGGTAGCTGCGCTTCTCCGCCTCGGGCAGGGCAAAGAACTCTTCCGACAGCTTCCAGGCGCGGTCGATCAGGCCGCGATCGATCGCGAAATCCTTGACCATGGCAAAGCCGAAAGTGCGGAAGCTTTCCCCGATTGCCTGGGCAAATTCGGCCTTGGGCATGGTCAGCGAGAGGACGGGGAGGGAGGTGAGAGACATGGAGTGGACGCTTTCGAAATTCTAAGGCAATGGCCGCGCCATAACCCCTTTCGCGAGTTCTGGCATGACCAAAATCAAATCCTACTGGCTGATGAAATCGGAACCCGACGTCTACAGCTGGGATGACCTGGTGGCCGAAGGCGAGGGGACCTGGGACGGTGTGCGCAACTATACCGCGCGGCTCAATCTGCGGGCGATGGCGGTGGGTGACGAAGTATTCTTCTATCACTCCAATATCGGGCTGGAGGTCGTTGGAATTGCAGTGATTTCTCAGGAAGGCTTTCAGGACCCGACTGATGAGAGCGGGCGTTGGACCTCGGTCAAGGTCAAGCCAGTCCGCAAGCTCAAGCGGCCGGTGACGCTGAAGGAAATCAAGGCTGATCCGGCACTGGCCGAGATGGAGTTGCTGACCAAGTTCCGGCTCTCGGTCAGCAAGGTGACCGAGGCCGAATGGAACCATATTCGCAAGCTGGCGGGTGACGCCTAGCCCTTCGCCTTCGCGCGCAGGCCGGAAACGCTGGCACCACCGGCGCTGAGCTGTTCGATGTCGATCACCAGGTGCAGCAGCCGCAGGCCCTTGCGGCTCTTGGCTTCGGCCAGCGCGGCATCGAATTCGGCATTGCTCTCAACCCGCTCGGCCCAGCCGCCATAGGCACGGGCGAGGGCGGCGAAATCGGGGTTGTGGAGCGTCGTGCCCGATACGCGCGCCGGAAACTCGCGTTCCTGGTGCATCCGGATCGTGCCATAGGCGCCGTTGTCGACCAGCACGACCAGCAGATCGCAGCCATATTGCACGGCGGTGGCCAGTTCCTGCCCGTTCATCAGGAAATCGCCGTCACCAGCCAGAGCTATGACCGTCCGATCGGGAAAGCGCTTGGCCGCCGCGACAGCGGCCGGCACGCCATAGCCCATGGCCCCGGCGGTGGGGGCGAGCTGGGTCGGGAAGCCGTTGTAGTGCCAGAAGCGGTGCCACCAGCCCGAGAAGTTGCCGGCGCCGTTGCAGATGATCGCGTCGTCCGGCAGCTCGCTGCGCATCCGGGCGACAACCTGGCCCATGTCGAGCTTGTGGCCATTGGGCTGGGGGGTTGACCACTCGAGCCACTGCCGGTGCGCCTCGGGTCCGGCATCGAAGGGAACGATGTCATCATCCCACAGGTCAGCGGCCTCGGCGAATTCGGCCATGTCGGCACAGATCGCCAGGTCGGCGCGGTATACACGGCCGAGTTCGGCGGGATCGGGATGGACATGAATCAGTGTCTGGCCGGGATGCTCCGGCGTGACCAGTGTGTAGCTGTCGGTCGTCGCCTCGCCCAGCCGGGCGCCAACCACCAGGACCAGGTCGGCGTGCTTGATCCGTTCGACCAGCTTGGGATTGGGGCCATAGCCAAGATTGCCGGCCCAGGCCGTGCTCGAATTGGGCACGGCATCCTGCCGGCGGAAGGCCCCGGCGACCGGCAGCCCGATTCGTTCGGCAAAACTGGTGAAATGCTCACGCGCCTTGGCATGCCAGCTGGCACCGCCAATGATCGCCACCGGCGCGCAGGCATCCTCCAGCATCCGCATCAGCGTGCCCATCGCATCCGGGCAGACGGCTTGAGCCGGTCGGGTAACGGCGGGACGGGGGGAGAAGCCGCTCACTTCTTCCAGGAGCATGTCTTCGGGAAGGGCGATGACCACCGGTCCGGGCCGGCCAGCCAGGGCAGTTGCCCAGGCACGGGCAATGTATTCGGGGATGCGGCGGGGATCGTCGATCCGCAGCACCAGCTTGGCCAGCGGCGCGAACATCGTGCCGAAATCGACTTCCTGGAAGCCTTCCCGGTCCTTCATGCCGCGATCGACATCGCCGATGAATAGCAGCATCGGCTGCGAATCCTGGAAGGCGACATGGGCACCGATACTGGCGTTGGTTGCGCCTGGCCCGCGTGTGACGAAGCAGACGCCGGGCTTGCCGGTCATCGTGCCATCGGCACAGGCCATGAAGGCTGCCCCGCCTTCCTGTCGGCAGATCACGGTTTCGATCTGCGGGCTATCATGCAGGGCATCGAGCACGGCGAGAAAACTCTCGCCCGGGACGGTGAAGATCCGGTCGCAGCCCTGTTCGATCAGGCAATCGACAAGCAGCCGGCCGCCGGTAACGCTGGTCTGTTCAGTCATTCCGGCGTCTTAGCCGGGCGCGGCCAAGGCGGCAACGCGGGGCGGAGCATTTATGACCATCGTGGTTAGTGTCCCGCGTTGGGATAGTTGAAAAAGCGCAAGGTTACCGGGCTGGCGGGATGGTGAACACTTTCTTAAGCCCCGGGGCATGAGACGCGCACTGGTTGTCACCGATGAGACTGCTCGCCACCCGTTCCTGGCGAGCCTGCCCCCGCATATCCGCCGCGGGATCGAACCGATCCAGCGGACGGTCCAGAAGCACGTCACCTTGCAGGACGTGAAGGAATTCCTGATGGCCTACTGCGCGTGCTTTGTTGCCATTAGCACTTTTCTTATCTGACCGCAGCCGCCTCTTCAGCGGCCACCAGCTTGCGGCCGAGCCAGGCTGAAAAAAGGCACATTGCTGCACCCAGGAGCAACTGGTCGACCATCGGGACGCCCGCTGCACTCATCCCCAGGGCAATGACCGAGCCGAGCACCATCGCGCCGGAATTGACGATGTTGTTGGCAGCAATCGTCCGCGCCGTTTCAGACTTGTCGACGAAGGTGGTCAGGAAGGCATAGAGCGGCACAACGAACATCCCGCCTGCCACGGCAATACCCAGCAGGCTAAGCAGGAGCGGGATGGCGAGTGGTTCATTGAGGAAGGCGGCGGTGTCCAGCAGTCCGTCCTGTGGGTGGGCATGCCAGGTGTGGCAGACCCACCAGAAGGCAACCACGAACAAGCCCATCACCACCACTGAAACGGGTGAATAGCGCGCCGAGACAGTGCCCTTGAGCAAGGCATTGACCGAGACCGAACCTATCGCGACGCCGATCGAGAAGATCACCAGGAACAGGCTGGCGACCTCCTTGCTGGCCGAAAGCACGTTCTTGGCGAGCGGCGGGAACTGGATGAACAGCACCGCGCCGATCGTCCAGAAAAAGCTGATTGCCATGATCGCCAGGAAGACTCGCTGGTCCTTCATCGTGTGGCGAATGAGCGCGACGGACGAGCGCCAGACATGGAAATCGAGCGGCTCGTCAGCCGTTTGCGGCGGGGCCGGCGGCACAAACTGGGCCGTGCCATAACCAATCAGCGCGGTCAGCACGACGCCGACAGCGGCCCATTCAACCGGAATCCAGCCTGCCAGGATGGTGCCGGAAAGGATCGCGATATAGGTCCCCGCCTCGACCAGTCCGGTCCCTGCCAGCACCTCGTTCTCATGAAGGTGCTGGGGCAGGATCGCGTACTTGATCGGGCCGAAGAAGGTGGAATGGACCCCCATGGCCAGGAGCGCCAGCAGCATCAGGCCAACGGTAAAAGTCTGGCTGAGCACGCCCTGCCAGGCCAGCAGCAGCCCCGCCCCGCCAACCAGCATGATTCCGATTTCGGACGCCTTCACGATCCGAATGATCCGCGCCTTGTCGCGCATGTCGGCCAGCTGCCCGGCGAGTGCCGAAAGCAGGAAGAACGGGGCGATGAACAGGGCTGAGGCCACTGCGCTGAACAGGCCTTCAGCCGCCTCTGAATTGTACAATGTGTAGACGACGAAGAAGACCATCGCGTTGCGATAGAGGTTGTCGTTGAACGCATTGAGCAATTGGGTGACGAACAGCGGCAGGAACCGGCGGCTGCGAATGAGATGGGTCGAAGTGGTCATGCGGCCCTTGCTTGGTTGCCCCGCCATCGGCTCTAGCGCGAGAAACGCTGCGGACAAGCCTGCTTGCACCCTTTTGCACCGGGGCGGACCGCGTTAGGCATGGCATCGCAATGTGGACCTTGCCGAACATCCTGACGCTCTCGCGGATCGTGGCCTTGCCGCTGCTCGCGTTCCTGCTGTGGTGGCCGAACTGGAAGTATGGCTACGGCCTGGCCTTCGTCCTGTACTGCCTGATGGGCATTACGGACTATTTCGATGGCTATCTCGCGCGCACCAGCGGCGCCGTTTCGAAACTGGGCATCTTCCTCGATCCGATTGCCGACAAGATCATGGTCGCGACCGTGATCCTGACGCTGACCGCCCAGGATATCCTGCGCGGGCCCTATGTTGGCGACATGCACGTCATTGCCGGCTTGGTCATCCTGGTCCGCGAAATCGCGGTTTCAGGTTTGCGTGAGTTTCTGGGCGGGCTGCAGGTCTCGGTCCCGGTCAGCCGCCTCGCCAAATGGAAAACAACGTTTCAGCTGGTTTGCCTGGGTGCGCTGATTCTGGGTGTTGCCTTGCCGGAGTGGACGGTTGATGTCGCCCGACTGACCATCAACTTCCCGCATACCGTGGGCCTGACCACGCTGTGGGCCGCAGCTGCGCTGACCGTGATTACCGGGTGGGATTACCTGCGGGTCGGCCTGAAGCACATGGACTGAGCTAGCCGGCGCGCAGCTCTTCCGCCAGCAACCGGAATTCCTCGCCACGCGGGCTGTTCTTGCGCCAGACCAGCGCAATCTCGCGATTGGCAGAGGCGCTTATCAGCGGCCGCGCAACGACCTGGGTGCCGTTAAGGATACCGGCATCAAGCGCCATTTCGGGCAGCATGGTCAGGCCCAGGCCATTGTCGACCATCTGCACCAAGGTGTGGAGCGATGTGCCGATCATCGTCGCGCTGGCCCGCAGTTCCGGGCGATTGCAGGCGGCGAGGGCGTGCTCCTTCAGGCAGTGCCCATCTTCCAGCAGCAGCAGGCGGGTCTCGTCGATCAAGTCGGCAGTGATTTCCTCGGGCGGATCGCGCGGATCATCCTTGGGGAAGGCGACGTAGAGCGCGTCGAGCTCGATCGTCTCCTTTTCAACCTCGCCAGTCGGGAAGGGCAGGGCCAGCAGCACGCAATCGCTGCGCCCGTGGTGCAGGCTTTCAATTGCGGCCTGGCTGGTTTCTTCGCGCAGATAGAGCTTCAATTGCGGCCTTTCGCGGCGCAGGCGCGGGAGCATCCGGGGCAACAGAAACGGCGCGATGGTTGGGATAACACTCATCCGCACTTCGCCGGACAGCGGCTGCCTGGCGCTCTGGACCATGTCGGAAAGCTCTTCGGCCTCGCGCAGCAGGCGGTGGGCCTTGGCGACTACGGCATTGCCCAGCGGGGTAAAGCGTACGGCGCGCTTGGTGCGCTCAACCAGCACAACGTCGAGCAAAGTTTCGAGATCACGCAGCCCGGCCGAGAGCGTCGACTGCGAGACGAAGCAGGCATCGGCAGCGCGGCCGAAGTGGCCATGTTCGTGGAGCGCCACGAGGTACTGAAGTTGCTTTAGCGTGGGGAGGTAGGTGGTCATGGCATCCTACTCCGCTGCGGCGATCTTGGTCTCGCTGCTGTCGCCAATCTTGTCGATGTGGGCCATCTTGAGGCGGCCCTTGACCACTGCAAAGGCCAGGCGGCCCTCGACCAGCTCCAGCGCATCACGCCCGAACTGTTCATAGCGCCAGCCCTCGAGCAGGGGCAGCTCGCGCACGCCAGCTGCCAACAGTTCGAGGTCTTCACTGCGCGCCAGCAAGCGGGCGGCAACGTCGATCTCGCGGCTGCGGATCTTGAGCAGCAGCTTGAGCAGGTCAGCCACCAAGGCCCCTTCCTTGCCGAGCGGCGCTCCGCGCGGCGTGCGCGGCGGCAGCTCGTCATCGGTCAGGGGTTTGGCGGCCTCGAGCGTTGCCATCATCCGCTTGCCGATCTCATTATCCTTCCACCCGGCAGAAAGGCCGCGGACCTTGGCAAGGTCGGCCTGGGTCTTGGGCGGGTGGCTGGCGATATCGGCGAGGGTCTCATCCCGGGCGATCCGGCCGCGCGGGATATTCTTGTCCTGCGCTTCATATTCGCGCCAGGCGGCCAAAGCCTTGAGCCGGCCCAGCATGGCCGGATTGCGACCCGCTGCCTTGATCCGCTGCCAGGCAACCGACGGGTCGTTGCGGTAGTTGGCCGGATCGGCCAGCTTTTCCATCTCGATATCGAGCCAGGCACCGCGACCGGTCTTGATCAGGCGGCCGAGGATCTTGGGGAAAATCTTCGACAAATGGGTAACGTCGCCGATGGCATATTCGATCTGGCGTTCGGTCAGGGGGCGGCGCGACCAGTCGGTAAAGCGGGCGCCCTTGTCGATCTGCAGGCCCATCCAGCTTTCGACCAGGTTGGAATAGCCGATCTGCTCGCTCTGGCTGATCGCCATCATCGCGATCTGGGTGTCAAAAATCGGATGCGGGGTCTTGCTCGTCAAGTTGTAGATGATTTCAACGTCCTGACCGCCGGCGTGAAACACCTTGAGAACGTCTTCATTGTCCACCAGCAGGTCGAGCAGGGGCGACATATCGAGCCCCTTGGCGAGCGGATCGATCGCCGCGGCTTCCTCTGTATCGGCGATCTGGATCAGGCACAATTCCGGCCAGTAGGTGTTCTCGCGCATGAATTCGGTGTCGACGCACACGAATTCCGCCTTGGCGAGCCGTTCGCACAGCGCAGCCAGTTCCGCGCTATCGGTGATCAGGGGGTGTATCTTCATGCTTCTTTTCTGTAGTTGGGCCCGTGCGAGCCCCCGGCTTGACAAATGTGCGGCCATCGCCTGTTAGCCGCGCCTTCGCCCCTGCATCATTGCAGGCCGATTGGAAAGAGTTTCGATGCATCTTTATCGTTCGCACACCTGCGGCGCCCTGCGCGCCAGCGATGTAGGCCAGACCATCCGCCTGTCGGGCTGGGTCCACCGCAAGCGCGACCACGGCGGCGTGCTGTTTGTCGACCTGCGCGACCATTACGGCATGACCCAGATCGTTGCCGACGTCGACAGTCCAGCGCTGGCGATTCTCGAATGCTTGCGGGTTGAATCGGTCGTGACGATCGACGGCGAGGTCAAGGCTCGCAGCGCGGCGACCGTGAACGCCAACCTCCCGACCGGTGAGATCGAGGTCTATGCCCGATCGGCCACAGTGCTGAGCCGCGCGGAAGAACTGCCGCTACCCGTGGCGGGCGAGCAGGAATATCCCGAGGACGTGCGCCTGCGCTATCGCTTCCTCGATCTGCGGCGCGAGACGCTGCACGCCAACATCATGACGCGCACCGCGATTATCCGCGAAACGCGCCGCCGGATGGAAGACATCGGTTTCACCGAGTTCTCGACCCCGATCCTGACCGCGTCCAGCCCCGAAGGCGCACGCGACTTTCTGGTGCCGAGCCGCATTCACACCGGCAAGTTCTTCGCGCTGCCGCAGGCACCGCAGCAGTACAAGCAGCTGCTGATGGTTGCCGGGTTCGATCGCTACTTCCAGATCGCCCCCTGCTTCCGCGACGAAGACCCGCGCGCCGACCGCTTGCCGGGCGAGTTCTATCAGCTCGATCTCGAAATGAGCTTCGTCACCCAGGAAGAAGTCTGGGAAACGATGGAGCCGGTCATGGCCGGGATTTTCGAGACGTTTGCAAACGGCAAGGCGGTAACGCCGGCCGGGCAGTTCCCGCGCATCCCCTATGCCAAGGCGATGCTGGACTATGGCACTGACAAGCCGGACCTGCGCAACCCGCTGATCATCCGCGACGTGACGAGCGAGTTTACCGCGTCGGGCTTTGGCCTGTTCGAGAAGATCGTCGGCAGCGGCGGGGTGGTTCGCCTGATCCCGGCACCGGAGACGGCCGGCCTGAGCCGCAAGTTCTTCGATGACATGAACGAGTGGGCCCGCAGCGAAGGCCATGCCGGCTTGGGCTATGCGACCCGCAAGGACGGCGTGTTCGGCGGCCCGATCGCCAAGAACCACGGCGAAGAAAAGATGGCCGCGCTGTGGGATTCGCTCGGCCTCGGCCCGAACGATGGCGCCTTCTTTGCCGCTGGCAAGGAAGAGCAGGCCGCCAAGCTGGCCGGCGCGGCGCGCAGCCGGGTGGGCGATCAGTTGGGTCTGATCGACAAGGATTCGTTCCGCTTCTGCTGGATCATCGATTTCCCGTTCTATGAATGGAGCGAGGAAGAGAAGAAGCTCGACTTCGCGCACAACCCGTTCTCAATGCCGCAGGGCGGGCTGGAAGCGCTGGAAAACCAGGATCCGCTGACGATCAAGGCCTATCAGTACGACATGGTCTGCAATGGCTATGAACTGGCCTCTGGTTCGATCCGCAACCAGCATCCGGACCTGATGGTCAAGGCGTTCGAACTGGTCGGCCTGTCCAAGGCCGACGTCGAAGATCGCTTCGGGGGCATGTATCGCGCGTTCCAGTATGGCGCGCCGCCGCATGGCGGGATGGCGGCCGGGGTCGATCGCATGGTCATGCTGCTGTGCGGCGTGCAGAATCTGCGCGAAATCACGCTCTTCCCGATGAACCAGCGCGCCGAGGACCTGCTGATGGGTGCACCTTCACCGGCCGAGCCCAAGCAACTGCGCGAGCTTAACTTGCGGATTGTCGAGCCGCCGAAGGGCTGATTTTCCGCGCGGGCTGGCCAAGTACATACGTATCGCTGGTAAAGCGAATGTGTTGATGCGGTGCAGCCCTCTTGCCAGTCGCCGCGCCCTTCTCTAGGGCGGGGTTCAACACTGTTTCATCTGCCGTTCACGAAGGGGTAAATCCATGAGCGACACCGCCGACCGGGTTAAGAAGATTGTCGTCGAGCACCTCGGCGTCGAAGCCGAAAAGGTGACTGAGGACGCGAGCTTCATCGACGACCTGGGTGCCGACAGCCTCGACATCGTTGAGCTTGTCATGGCGTTCGAAGAAGAATTTGGCGTCGAGATCCCCGATGATGCGGCTGAGAAGATCAGCACCGTCTCGGACGCGATCAAGTACATCGACGAGAACAAGGGCTGATCCAGCCTGCTTTCCGCACCCGCCCCAAGCCTGTCTGGGGGTTGAACTGCGGAAGCCGAGTGACGAAATCTGACAGGCCCAGTCCCGCAAAGGGTCTGGGCCTGTCGCATATCCGGAGAAGTGCATGCGCCGCGTAGTGGTTACGGGACTGGGCCTGGTTACCCCGCTTGGGGGCGATGTCGAAACGACCTGGGCAAACCTCATCGCCAGCAAGTCTGGCGCGGGTCCGATCACGCGCTTTGATGCCGCCGACCAGAAGTGCCAGATCGCCTGTGAAGTGAAGCCGGCTGACCACCCCTGGGGCTTCGATCCCAACAAGCGCGTCGATCACAAGATCCAGCGCCAGGTCGATCCGTTCATCATCTACGGCCTCGATGCCGCCGGCCAGGCGCTGGAAGATGCCGGCCTGACCGAAATGGATGATGACCTCAAGATGCGGACCGGTTGCTCCATCGGCGCCGGCATCGGCGGTCTGCCTGGGATCGAATCCGAATCGATTGTCCTGCACGAGAAGGGTCCGGCTCGCGTCAGCCCGCACTTCGTCCATGGCCGCATCATCAACCTGATCTCGGGTCAGGTTTCGATCAAGTATGGACTGATGGGGCCGAACCACGCCGTCGTGACCGCCTGCTCGACCGGTGCGCACTCGATTGGTGACGCTGCCCGGATGATCAAGGATGGCGATGCCGACATCATGCTGGCGGGCGGCGCGGAAGGCACCGTCAACCCGCTGGGGATCGCCGGATTTGCTCAGGCCCGCGCGCTCAACTGCTCGTACAATGATCGCCCTGAACAGGCGAGCCGGCCCTATGACAAGGACCGTGATGGCTTCGTGATGGGTGAGGGCGCCGGGATTGTCGTGCTTGAGGAATATGAGCACGCCAAGGCCCGCGGCGCGAAGATCTATGCCGAAGTGGTTGGTTACGGCCTGTCGGGTGATGCCTATCACGTCACCGCACCACATCCGGAAGGCAAGGGTGCCGAACTGTCGATGCGGATGGCCATGCGCAAGGCCGGAATGGGGCCGGGTGATATTGACTACGTGAACGCCCACGGCACCTCGACCATGGCTGACACGATCGAGCTGGCCGCCGTGAAGCGCGTGCTGGGCGATGATCTGTCTGGTGCTTCGATGAGCAGTACCAAATCGGCGATCGGACACCTGCTGGGCGGGGCCGGGGCAGTTGAGACGATCTTCTGCATCCTCGCGATCCGCGACCAGATCGTTCCGCCAACGCTCAACCTCGATAATCCCGACGAAGGGACCGAAGGCGTTGACCTGGTTCCCAAGGTTGCGCGCAAGCGGACCGTCCGGGCCGCGCTCAACAACAGCTTCGGGTTCGGCGGAACCAACGCATCGGTGATCGTCAAGGCAATCGAAGACTAATGTTGGGTCGGCGCGGGTGCTGGCCGCTGCTCGCAGCGGTCTTGCTGGCGCTCGCCGCGCTGGGCTGGCTGGTTGCTGGCTGGTTCACGGCCGGGCCGCTCAAGCAGGAAACGGCTTTTGTGGTTCCCGACGGGGCCAGCCTGTCTTCGGTTGCGAACAAGCTGGAGGCCGAAGGCGCAATCGACAGCGCCGAAGCCTTCCGCATCCGTGCCCGCATTTTTGGCGCGGGCGCGCCGATCAAGGCCGGGGAATTCATGTTCCCCAAGGGTGCCAGTCCGTCACGCATTCTCTCGATCATCCAGGGCGACGAAGTGTTGCGGCGCTTCGTGACGATCCCGGAAGGGATGCCCTCGATCATGGTCTATGAGCGGTTGATGGCGAACAGTCAGCTGACCGGTTCGATCGAGGTGCCGGCGGAAGGATCGATCCTGCCCGACACCTATGAGATCGAGCGTGGCGAAAGCCGTCAGGCCGTGCTGCTGCGGATGCAGGCAGCAATGCAGCGAACGCTGGCCGAACTCTGGGCCAAACGCAGTCCCAACACGGCAGTAGCGACGCCGGAAGCCGCCCTGTCGCTCGCGGCGATCGTTGAAAAGGAAACCGGCAAGCCGAGCGAACGCCGCACTGTCGCCGGGCTCTATTCCAACCGTTTGCGGCAGGGGATCATGCTGCAGGCCGATCCAACGATCATCTACCCGATCACCAAGGGCAAGCCGCTGGGGCGTCGGATCCGGCAGAGCGAGATCCAGGCGGTCAACGACTACAACACCTATACCATGATCGGCCTGCCCAAGGGACCGATCACCAACCCGGGCCGCGCCTCGATCGAAGCGGTGCTGAACCCGGCCAAGACCGATGTGCTCTACATGGTCGCTGATGGCACCGGCGGACACCTCTTCGCCCGCACGCTGGAAGAGCACAACGCCAACGTCGAGCGTTGGTTCGCAATCCGCAGAGCCCGCGGGGACTTTTGAGGAAGCCCCCGCCGGACCCGCTCAGGGTTCGACGATATTGAAGGCGCCGGGGATCGGCTCAATGGCGTTGAGCCAAGCCTCGGCGGCCGCGCGGTCGCCCTCTACCTTCACACCCATCATTTCGAGCTGCGCCAGCGGCATCTTCAGGAATAGCAGGCCAAGCAGTGCGCGGCGCGGGCCGGTAATGGTCGCGGCGGGTTGGGCAACCGGCTTCATCCGACCGATCATCGTGGTGCGGGTTACTTCGATTCCAGCGGTTTCCTGCCGCTCGGGCATGACCAGATTGATGCCCAGCGTCCGCCCGCCAAGCTTGAGCGGATCGAACCGCGTCGAGACCGAATCGAGCAACTCCTGCGTCGAGACGGCGGCGATCATGTCAGCGTTCTGGGCCGAAGTGGGGCGCGCCACCACGCCTTGGCGTAGTTCCTTTGCACCCATCAGGAACTGGTTGCGCCAGATCGCGCTCTCGGCCTGGTAGCCCTGCTGCTCAAGGCTGTCGGCCAGCAGCAGACGTGCGGGCTTGTTGGCCGGATCGGCAAAGACGATCTGGCTGAGCAGGTCAGACGACCAGCGATAGTCGCCAGCGGCAAAGGCCTTTCTGGCCGCTGCCAACGCCTTTGTGGCGCCGCCAATGGCTTCTACCATGCGCTTGGCGCGCTCTACTGGCGGGTGCGCGTTGAGGTTCGCCGGGTTGCCATCGTACCAGCCCAGATAGAACTGGTAGACCGCCTTCGAGTTGTGATTGTAGGTGCCGTAATAGCCATGGTTGAACCAGTCCTTGGCGATCTCGGGCGGCTGCTTCAGGCCCTCGGCGATTTCGTGCATCGTCCCACCCTTGTTCATCAGGCGCACGGTCTGATCATGCAGGTAGCGGTAGTTGTCACGATTGGAAGCGAGCGCGCTGGTCACCTCAGCCGTGCCGAAACGCGGCCAGCAGTGGCTTGAAATCAAGCTGTCACTACGGTTGCCCCAGGTCTGGAGCGCCTCATCGATATAGTTCGCCCAGATCCGCGCATCGCGCACCTTGGCGCCGCGCGGGGTCAGGATGTTATGGAGCGAACAGGTGGTCATTTCGGCCGACAGAAAGGTCCGGCTTGGCGCCACATAGACGTTGAGCTCCGAGGGCGCTTCGCTCCCCGAGACGATCTGGAACTCCAGCGTCACGCCATCGACGACCCGGCTTTCACCGGTCTTGTTGATCGTGTCGGTCGGCGCGATCAGCGTGATCTCGGCACCCGAAACACCCGCGCCGATCCCACTGCCGATCTGGCCCTGGGTGCCGGGCTGCAAGGCAGTGCCGAACTGGTACATCACGCGGCGGCCCATCGCCGCACCAGCCATGATGTTTTCCGAGACCGTTTCCGCCATGAAGTGGGCGGGGGCAATGATTGCTACCTTGCCGGCTTTCACATCGGCTTCGTCTACCACGCCCCGCACGCCGCCAAAGTGGTCACCGTGGCTGTGGCTATAGATCACGGCCGTTACCGGCCGTTGGCCCAGCTTCTCGTTCACAAGATCCATCGCGGCCTTCGCGGTTTCCCGCCCGGTGAGCGGATCGATCAAAATCCAGCCGGTATTGCCGCGCACCACGGTCATGTTCGAGATATCGAAGCCACGAACCTGCCAGACGCCTTCGGCTACCTGGTAGAGCCCGTGCTGGCGCAGGATGCCGATATGCCGCCAAAGCGACGGATTGACGGTATCGGGGGCTGCCCCAGCGACCCAGTCATAGGCGGCAAGGTTCCAGACCGGCCTGCCGTCTGCCGCCTTGATCAGCGGATCGCTGCGGGTGCCAAGGAATCCCTGCCGGGCGAAGGTGGCATCGCGGTTATCATCCTGGGGCAAGGCCGCTGCGGCGGCGCGCTGTGCGGCCAGGGTGGCCGGCGTTGCGGGCTTGGGTGCGTCAGGTGCTGGGGCCTGAGCCAGCAGCAGCGGAGCGAACGCGAGCAGGGCAGTTCCGGGGTCGTGTCCGTCAATGTGGTGTAAATTCGGTTGTGGCCAGCGGGCAGCATTTTCAGGCGGCCTTTGGTGTAATCTGTAGCGGCTGAGCCTCCTCTATTGTTGGTGTGGCGAGCGCCGCCATGCCCTCGATCTGCATGTAG
>DKII01000110.1:15615-16308 GCA_002454125.1 Novosphingobium sp. UBA6722 | reverse complement strand
GCCAGGCCGGCAGTAGCGGCAGTTCGCCGCCGTCGCCCGGCTCGGACGGGGCCGCGATCGCCGGCGCCTCGCCATAGGTTACCGTTGCGCCCCAGCGCGGGTCCTCGATCCAGTCGGCCTCATCGAACAACCCGGCGAGGCGCGCGTACCAGCTATCGGCATGCGGCGCCTTCTCTCGCGCAGTCAGCGCCCCGCCGATGAACAGCGCCTCTTCAGCGCGGGTCATGGCAACATAGAGCAACCGCCAATGCTCTTCCATTTCGGCCTTGGCGTTGGCTGCGATCACTTCGGCAATCCGGCCAAGCTGCTGGCTCTGCGGCAGGCCCGGTAGCGGGATCGTCTTGCCGTTGGCGGGGTCTTCCAGTTCGACCGGGCTACCCCGGTTGCGCGCCGGATTATCCGCCGCATCGGCCAGGATCACGATCGGCGCCTGCAGGCCCTTGGAGCCGTGGACCGTCATCACCCGCACTTCGTCGCGACTCTTGCCGGCTTCGCGCTTCAGCTCGCTGGTGCCGGCGTCGAACCAGCGGATGAAACCAGTCAGGCTGGGCACCTCGTTCGCGACATAGGCGCCGGCGGCATTGAGCAGCTCGTCGATCGGATCGTTCGCCTCGGTCCCCAGCCGCGCGACCAGCCGCTTGCGCCCCTGCCACGGCCCGGTCAGGATCCAGTGCAGCAAGGCGCGCGGCGGTT
>DKII01000110.1:0-15549 GCA_002454125.1 Novosphingobium sp. UBA6722 | reverse complement strand
AAGTCCGCGATCCGCAGCAGTTCGCCGAGTTGGTGCCAGACCCGGTCAACTTCCGGCTGCCCGCGCGACTTGCGCAGGTGTTCGTAGAGCCCGACCCCCTCCGGCCGCCAACCCCAGCGCAGCAGGTCATCCTGACTCCAGCCGAGCAGCGGCGAGACCAGCAGGCAGGCAAGGTTGAGGTCATCCCCCGGTTGCACCGCAAAGCGCAGTGCCGCCATCAGATCGCGCACCGCCAGCGGCGTTGCCAACCGCAAGCGGTCAACCCCGGCCACCGGCACGCCCGCCGCATGGAGCCGCGCCACGATCAGGCCCGCCAGTTCCTTGCGCTTGCGCACCAGCACCATCACGTCTCCGGCCGTGGCGCGGCGCGCCTTGCCTTCCGCTTCGCCCTTGACCAGCGGGAAGCCGTGATCGAGCCAGTCGCGCACCTGCCGCGCGATCCGCTCAGCCATCTGGCGATCCCCGCGCGAGAGCCAGCCTTCGGCGCCCTCATCGGCCGCCTCGCCTTCCTCGCCATCGCTACTCTCGCCGCCGATCACGCGCCAGAGCGTGACTTGACCGGGGCGCTCCTGCCCAACGTGCGGTTCGGGCGGCGTGGCGAGCCCCAGCCCTTCATGGCCCACTACGCCAATAGCCTGGTCGACGAATTCGAGGATCGCCCGGGCCGTGCGGAAGCTCTGGCCCAGGTCGAGGTCCTGCAAGGTCCGCCCTGCCCCGCCGCTGCGCTGTTCGGCCAGGTTGGCGGCGGCATCGCGCATCATGTCGTCGACCCGCGCCTTGGCCTTGGCGAAGTTTTCCGGGCTGGTGCCCTGGAACCGGAAGATCGCCTGCTTGTAATCGCCGACTACGAACAGCGTGCGCAGCTTGTCGTCGCGTGCGCCTTGGCCGGCGAAGAACTCGTCAGTCAGCGCGCCGATGATCTGCCACTGAGACGCGTTGGTATCCTGCGCCTCGTCAACCAGGATGTGATCGAACTGCCGGTCCAGCTTGTAGCGGATCCATTCGGAGAGGTCGTTGCGGGTCAGGAGCTGCGCCGCCTGGCGAATCTGGTCATCGAAATCGATGAACCCAGCCCGCGCCTTGGCCGCTTCCCAGGCCAGCGCGAACTTGCGCCCGACTTCCAGCGCCGGAACCAGGAAATCGACCAGCTCCAGCAAGGCGCGGCGCTCCTGCACCGCCATGGAGCTATCGAACACGGCGAAGGCCGCTTTCTCGAAGCTGCTTTCCAACTTGCTCAGCGACTGGCGGTTCTTGGCCAGGCCCTCCTTGGTGAAGAGCTCCTTGTGCAAGGCGTCAAGGCCTGCCAGCCGCTCCGCCGGGCCGCTTTCCAGCCAGCCGCGGATCAGCGGCGTGACCTTGGCACCGGTCGCGGTCTTCCACGCTGCATAGGCCGCAAGGCAGCACTCCAGGGCATCGGTATCGAACACCCCGTCGCTGCACAGGTCGAGCAGGTCTTCCGGCCCGGCATCGGCGGGCAGGCCGAGCAGGCGATGGACGCCGTCCTTCATCGGTGGCTGCCATCCGCCCGGCCCTTCCCACGCCTCACGCGCGGCGGCACAGCGCAGCAGCCAGGCGGGGACCTTCTCCGGCCCCATCCGCACCGAAAGCCGCGCCAGGGCATCGAGCGTCGGCGCGTCGTTCGTCCGTTCGGCCACCAGCAACAGGTCGGCCAGGACCTCGCGCAGCAGCAGGTCGCGGTCGCGGTCCTCCATCGCCTTGACGCCCGGCAGCAGCCCCGCCTCATTGGGGAAGGCGGCCAGCAGCCACTGCGCAAAGGCGTGGATCGTATCGATCCGCAGCCCCCCGCCCGGGCAATCGAGCACGGCGGCAAACAGCTTGCGGGCACGGGCCACGGTCTCCGGCCCATGGTCCGCCCCGATCGCCAGCAGCTCTTTGGCCAGCGTCGTCGCATCAAGCCGCACCCAGCGCGCCAGCACCTCGTTGATGCGCGCGGCCATTTCGGTCGCCCCGGCCTTGGTGAAAGTCAGGCACAGGATCTGATCGGGCCGCACCGCCGGTTCAAGCAGCAGCCGCAGCACGCGGGCCGACAGCACCTGGGTCTTGCCCGTGCCGGCCGAGGCCGAGAGCCAGACGACTTCGGACGGCTCAACCGCCGGGCGCTGTTCGTGAGTCAGGGGAAACACGCGGCTCATGCCTCCGGCTCCCCGCGCGCCTGCCATTCGTCCAGCCGCATCAGCTGGTCATAATCGTTGTAGCCCGGCAGGTCGGGATTGAGCCGCGCCACGAAGGCTTCGTCACCCTTGATCCAGCGGTCGATCGCATCGATCAGGTATCGCTCGGTCTCGCTCAGGAACTTGTCGCGCGGGATGCCCGACTTCTTCGGGGGCTCAAGCACCGGCTCGAAGCAATAGCCAAACCCGGTCTTGCTTTTGTCGTCCTTCCCGAACGACCAGTATTCAAAGCCGTTCGGAACCCCGGCAATCCCCTCAAAACCCCCGGCCGCCGCCATCAGCCCCAGCGTGCCGAGCTGCAGCGCAAAGCCTTCTTGCACCTGCTTGCCCTTGGGCGGTGCGCCGGTCTTGTAATCGACCACGATCAGCTGCCCGTCGGTGCCGCGATCGATCCGGTCGGCGCGGCCCTTGATCATGACCCCGGCCAGGGTGAAGTGGCCCTTGATCTCGCTCGCCAACACATCGCGGCCCAGCCCGCGGTCACGGGTGATCTGGGCGTCGATCCATTCGAGCCCGCGTTGCAGCCGCGGCCACCACAGGCTGCGGGTGACGGGGTGGGCCTGCATCTCGGCCAGTTCTTCCGAGGCGATGGCGAGCAGCTCGCCCGCCCTGCCCCCGGCCTTGTGCCAGCGTTCCATCACGTTGTGGACGACCGTGCCCTGCCAGGCGGCGGTCGGATCGGCATCCAGCCCGTCGAGCGAACGCAGCCGCAGGATTGCCTGGGCATAGAACTGATAGGGATCGCCGCGCAGCCGGTCGATCGCCGTGACGTTGAGCGCGACATTGCGCTGCTCGGCGCTGGGGACCGGCCTCGGCTGCGGGTAAGGTGGCAGCAAGTGGGCGTGATCGATCGCCCGAGCCAGTTCGACCGCGCGACGTTCACGGTGACCATCAGCCAGCTCGCCCAGCATCGCCTCGACCCGCAGCACGAAGCGGCTGGGGATGACTGGTCCGGCCTCATCGCGCTGGGCCCAGCTCAGCACCACTTCGGGCGCGCCAAGCGCCCCGGCGAGGTCATGCGCCGCAAGCCCGATGCGGAACTCGCCCGCCGGCACGCCCAGCGCGCGCAGCACGGCTGGCGGCAAGAGCGGCTCGGGCGAGGGGCTGGCGGGCCATGACCCTTCGGTCAGCCCGGCACAGATCACCAGGTCGGCCCGGCTCATCCGCGCTTCCAGCAGACCGTAAATCGCGATGCGCGGATGGCCGCCCCACGGCGGGCGTACGGGCACGCGGTCCATCGCATCGCGCAGCACTTGCGCCAGGTCGGCACGGGCAAGGCGCGTGCCGATCGCAGCGCTGGCATCGCGCAGTTCCTCCACCCAGCCGGCCAGCGCGCGGCCATCGGCCTCACCCCACAGCCGCGAGCCGCACAGCGTCTCACCGGCTGCGGACAGCACGTCGAGCGCCTCGGCCAGCGAGGTCTCTTCCGGCAAGGCCAGGACCGGGGCGAGCACTTCCGCCACGCCCTGCCACCACTCGGCAATGCCCTCGCCCCGCCCGCGCTTGGCGAGCTTGGCCACCGCCGCCTCAACCGGTGCAAAACCGGGCTTGGGACGCGGTCCGCGCAGTTCCAGATCAAGCGCGCGGGCGTTCTCAAGCCAGGCCGCGCGCCCTTCCCCCGCCCCGACCAGCGGGTGGACCAGCAGCGCCATCAGCGGCACCGGCGCCGCCTCGGTGCCCGCCAGCTCAGCCAGCAGCAGCAGGACCCGGCCCGCCGTGGTCTGCGGCAGCGGCTGGCCCGCGGTATCGTCGGCGACGATATTCCAGCGCCGCAGATGCGCGACGACCCGTCCGGCCAGCCCACGATCGGGCGTGACCAGCGCGACGCGCCGTTCCGGTTGCTCCAGCGCCTCGCGGATCAGCACGGCAATGGCCTGCGCCTCCTCGCCCGGATGGGCGCTTTCCATCAGCCGCACGCCCGAGAGGCGGCGCTGCTCGGCCTTCAGGTCAACCCAGCGCGCAGAGCCTTCGGGCGGCAGGAACAGGTTGGAGATCGCCCGGCTGCGTTCCGGCGGGGCGGCAGCCAGACCGGCGCGGTGCCAGGGATCGACCTCGGCCCGGTTCACGCCCATCCGGTTCAGCAGCAGCTTTAGGTGATACTGCGGGTGCGCCAGCGCATCGCGCTCGCCAAATGGTGCGCCCCCCGGTTCGGCTGGCACGCCCGCGCTGCCGAGGCCGTCCCACGTCTCCTGGTCGAGCGCCAGGTCCAGATCCGGCAGGATCACCGCGCCGTTCGGCAGGTCAGCAATCGTCCGGAGCAGCCGCGCCAGCGCCGGCGAGGCGCTGGTTATCCCGGCCGCGACCACTGGCAGGGCCGGAGGCGTCTCCTTCCACCGCCGCGCCGCATGATCGAACAGCTGGTTTCGCCGCACCGGCGGATCGACCTCGCCCCGCGCGGCCAGCTCGGCCAGCCAATGCGCCTGGACGCGGGCGAAGTGGCGGGTCGAATCCTGCCAGTGCTTGGCCAGATCGCCGACGATCCCGGCGACGCGTTCCTGCAGCAGGTCGCCCAGCTCGATCCCCTCGATCGCCAGCCGGTCCATCGTTCGCGCGGTCTCGAAGGCCAGCCGCAGCAGGCCGGGGGCCTTGGGCGCATCCTTGCCCAGCTCGGCGCGGAGCAGCTCCGCGAGGCGCAGCCAGCGCCGCACCGGATCGGCAGCGGGCGGCACCGCGCTCCCCGCGCCCAGCGGATCGAGCAGCGGCCCCAGCGCTTCATCGAGGTCGAGATCGCCCACCACGGCCATGCGCGGCAACAGCAGGCCGCCGCCGGAGAGGCGCACGAAGGCTTCGGTCACGATCCGCTCGGCGCGTCGACTAGGGAGCAGCAGGGTCAGCCGCGCAAGACCCAGGTCAGGCTCGGCGTAACGCGGGATCAGCCCCGCCACCAGCGCATCGGCAAACCCGCGATGCGCGGCGATGGAATAGACGTTCGGCCCCGCCCGCTCAGCCATCGGCGGCTGCGGCACTGGCCAAGGCGGCCTCGGTCAGGCCGATCGCTTCGGGATAGCCGACATCGAACCACTCGCCCTGGTGGACGAGGCCAAAACAGCGGCCAGCGGCAATCGCACGGTCCCAGAAGACGTTGGTGGAGAACACCTCAGCCGGTGGATCGGTGATCAGGTGCTTGGAGAGCAGCTGCACCCCGGTCCAGTCGAACCCGCGTGGCCGCTTTGGCCCTTCGCGAGAAATCCGCCCGGCCGCGTCCAGATCGAAATCACCGATGCCCTTGGTATTGTTGGCCCGCTCATGCGGGACGAGCAGCATCAGCACGTCCATCTTGGCCGGATCCCAGGCCTCGGCCAGCCGGACCAGCGGATTGGTGCCCTGCCAGGTAAACCAGTTGTCGGCATTGATGCAGAAGAACGGATCGTCCGGGATCAGCGGAAGCGCCTGGACCAGCCCGCCGCCGGTATCGCGGAGCAAGGCCCGCTCGTCCGAGATCGTGACCTGGAACCGCTCTTCAGCCGCGAGATGCGCCTCAATCTGATCGGGCAGGTAGTGGACGTTGACCACAATCCGCCCAACCCCGGCATCGGCCAGCAGATCGAGCACGTGGTCGAGCAAGGTCTCCCCCGCCACCGTGACCAGCGGCTTGGGCCGGGTCGCGGTAAGCGGCATCATCCGCGTGCCCTTGCCCGCGGCCATGATCATCGCGGTGCCTGGCAGGTTGCTCACGGCTGCCAGGTTCCCCCGCCCGCGGCCCGCAGCTCTGCGGGTACATTGGCATCGAACCAGCGCGCGACCGGCTCCAGCGCCGGATGGGCCAGGTCACGCTCAAGCTGAGCCCAGACGCGCGGGATCAGATCAAGGTAGCGCGGCTTGCCATCGCGCTTCCACAGCCGCACGAAGATGCCGACGATCTTGGCATTCCGCTGCGCTCCCAGTCGGGCATAATCCGCTGCAAAATCAGCGCCTGGATCGGCTTTGCTCACGTAATAGTCAAACATTGCGACTTCGAGCTCGGGCGACACGTCGCGCCGCGCATCTTGCAGCAGCGAGACCAGATCATAGGCCGGATGGCCGACCAGCGCGTCCTGGAAATCGAGCAAGCCCTGTTCGTGCAGCGCGCCGAGCAGCATGATATTTTCGGCATGGTAATCGCGCAGCACCACCACGCCGGGGCGCTGGCGCGGGAGCAGCGGGCTCAATACTTCTTCCCAGGCGGCCGAATAGCTGGCCCCATCGATATAGAGGTTCTGCGCCGGGCAGTACCAATCCACGAACAGCTTCGCCTCACGCTGGTACTCGGCCAGCGAGTAGTCGACGAACGGACCCGGCGGCATGCGGTGCAGTTCGACCAGCGCGTCGATCGCGGCCTGGTAGACTTCACGCTCATCGTCCGGCCACTGGTCCAGATACTCGCGCATCCGCACTTCGCCGAAGTCCTCCAGCAGGACCAGCCCGCGCGATGCATCCTCGGCCAGAATCCGCGGCGCGCGCAGGCCATTGGCATCAAGCCACTTGGCGGCGCGCAGGAACGGGGCGGGATCCTCGTTCGGGGGCGGCGCGTCCATCAGCATGGCGCTGCGCTCCCCCTGCCGGATACGGAAATAGCGGCGGAACGATGCATCGCCCGCCAGGGGTTCGATCGCCGCCTCGCTCCAGCCAGCACTGGCCAGAAACGCCTCAAGCCCTTCGGGAAAATTCAGTTCCATCCCGTTCGCCCTAGCCAATCGGGCCCCGGCTCGACAATCGCAGTCCGCTCCGTTTCCGCAGTTTCGATTGTAATGGTCAGGCAGGCAGGCTCATGCGCAAAACCGCCGGCATGCTCCGGCCATTCGGCGATCAGCGCGGCGCCATCGCGGTAATCGTCGAGCCCGATCTCTTCGGCCTCTTCGGGCCGGTTCAGGCGGTAGAAGTCGGCATGGACCAGAGGCATGCGCACGGCTGGCGGATCGTAGGTTTCGATGATCGCAAAGCTGGGCGATGGAACCTCGCCCACATGCCCCAGCGCCGCAATGATCGCGCGGGCCAGCGTGGTCTTGCCCGCGCCCAGCCCACCTGAAAGGGCCACGACATCGCCGGGCCGCAGCGCGGCGGCGATCCGCGCACCCAGTGCCTCGGTCGCCGCCAGGTCTGGCAGTGGAATCCTCACGGCAGGTCGATGATTGCGGCGGTGCCCTGCCCCGGTTCGGACAGCAGTTCCAGCGTGCCGCCATGGGCCTCGACCAGCCGCCGGGCGAGCGGCAGACCAAGGCCCTGCCGGCGCTCGACCGCCTTGCCATCGGCCGAGAGCTTGATCCCCTCCAGCGCGCGGGCCAGCGTCGCGGCGTCCATGCCGGGGCCATTGTCGGAAATGACGATCCGCGCCCGGCCCTTGCGGCCCGACAGTTCAACCAGCACCCGCCCGCCTGAAGGCGTCGCGGCAATCGCATTGTCGAGTACGTGGCCAATCGCGCGGGCCAGCCGCCGGGCATCGCCGGTGATCCGGCCAACGCCCTTGTCTCCGCGCAGGTCGAGCGTCAGCCCGGCTTCGCGGATGCGGGGCGCGCGATCCTCGACCAGCTTGGTCACCAGCGGGTAGAGCTCGATCTCCTCGCTGACCAGCGGCAGCAGCCCGGCCTCGCTCTGCGATAGATCGAGCACCGATTCGATCTGTTCGCCCAGCCGGTCCACCGAGGTCAGGATCGCGGCGACATATTCGTGGCCCTGTTCCGACAGGTCACCGCCCAGCCCGGCATCGAGCAGTTCAGCAAAGCCGCCGATCGACGTGAGCGGCGTGCGGAATTCGTAGCTCATGTTGGCCAGGAAACGGGTCTTCAGCGCATCGGCCTCTTCCAGCGCGGCGGCGCGCTGCTTCAGCGCTTCCTCGGCCTTCTGGCTGTCGGTGATGTCGAGCACGGTAAGCAGGCCATTGCCATCGGGCAGCGGCACCCCGGCAAATTCCAGCGTGCGGCCATCGGCGAGGACGGCGCGCCCGCCGGTCTGGCGGCGATCGAGCGTCGCGGCGCGAACGACATCGCCGACCTGCTTCGCGCGCTCCGGCTTCTTGAGCCGCATGGCAATCCGCTCAAGCAGCGTTTCAATCCGCGGGTGGCTATCGAGGATCGTATCGTCGAGGCCCCAATCGGCCGCGAACCGCCGGTTCCAGAGCTGGAGTTTGCCGTCCGGCGCGAAGACTGCGAGCGATTCGAACAGGCTGTCGAACGTAGCTGTGCGTGTGCGCAGCAGCGTGTCGCGGTTGGCCGAGAGCCGCAGCTGCTCGGTCCGGTCCTCGGCGATCAGCAGCAGGCCGCCATCGGGCAGCGGCTGGGCGACAACGCGCAGGTGCGTCCCATCGGATAGCGACCACGCCTCTTCCTGCGCCTCGCTCGCCAGGAACCAACCCGCCTTCTCGCGCCGCCAGGCCGGGAAGTCGCGCGCCTCGGGCACCTTGCCGCCATCTCGGGCCAGGTCGAGCAGCCGCTCGAACGGCGCGGGATCGATCAGCACGGCGGGCTTGAGCCCGAAGATGCGCAGGAACGGCTGGTTGGCAAAGGTCAGCGTGCGGCGCGCGTCGAACTGGGCAACCCCGGCCGAGAGCTGATCGAGCATGGCCCGCTGCGCCTCGCGGAAGGCGCGGAAATCGCGGCCGAGCTGCTCCATATCCTCGATATCGACCGCATAGCCGGCAATCCCCTCCTGCCCCAGCGGCAGGTCGGACACGCGCAGCGAGCGGCGCTGGCCATTGATCGTGGCCGGCACGATCCGTTCGATCGGCAGGTGCTTGCCGGCGGCTTGCAGCGCGACCTGCTTGGCAGTCAGGCCATCGATGTTCTCGACCAGCTCAACCCCGTCGGCCACGACCTGGCGCGCGTCCTCGCCGGCGACCGCCTCGACATAGGCGGAGTTGACCAGCCGCAGCTCGCCATCGGGGCCGCGGAACCACATCGGCATCGGCGCGGCCTCGATCAATCCCACCAGCGCAGCAAAATCATCCTGCGCCCGCCGCGCGGCATCGCGCAGCTGGACCAGCTCGCTCTCGCTATCGGAAAAGTCGAACACCCAGACCAGCGCCGCGCCGCCGGGAGAGATCGAGGGATCGGCCAGATGGCCGCGCAAGGCCAGGCTGCGTTTCGAGCCCTTGGGCGTCACGACGAGCCGAAACGGGTTGGCGGTGCGCTGACAGCGCCGCACGGCTTCGGTCAGTTCGGTCAGCTGGTCGGAGGTAAGCCCCCCGCCGCCGCCATCGATCCGCCCGCCATCGAGTTCGGTCAGGAATTGCGGGACGGCTTCCAGCCCCAGCCAGTTGGCCAGCCGCTGCGGCGCCTCGATCCGGCCGTCGGCGCGAACCAGCAGGGGAATCGCCGGGCTTTCATCAACCATCCGCGCCAGCCGCCGGGCCTGGCGCTGGCCGCTCTCGGCCCGCTTTTCGCGCCCGCGCGCCGCCAGCACGGCCCAGGCCGCCGCCACGGTCCAGGCCGAAAGCAGCAGCCCGATCAGCACAAGGGCGGTCGGGGAAAGCGTCATGGCTTCCAGCTATGCGGCGTTGCGGTCTAAGGCAAGTCACTCCTCCCCCTTGATGGGGGAGGAATACCGCAGCTTGCGGCGTGCCGCTTAGCGGAGGTTAGGTGGGGGTGAGGTTTGCGGACCAGAGCGGTTTGCCGCCTACTCACCCCCATCCAGCTGCGACTAGGTGCCAGGGCACCAAGTCTGCGCATCCTTCCCCCATCGAGGGGGAAGGAGAGAGTGACGCTTAATAGCGGTAGTGATCCGGCTTGAACGGACCGGCTTCCGGCACGCCGATGTACTTGGCCTGCTTTTCGCTGAGCTTGGTCAGCTGGACGCCCAGCTTTTCCAGGTGCAGCGCGGCGACCTTTTCGTCGAGGTGCTTGGGCAGAACGTAGACGTCGTTCTTGTACTGGCTGCTCTTGGTGAACAGTTCGATCTGCGCCAGCGTCTGGTTGGTGAAGCTGGCCGACATCACGAAGCTGGGGTGGCCGGTGGCGCAGCCCAGGTTCACCAGGCGGCCCTTGGCGAGGATGATGATCTGCTTGCCGTCCGGGAATTCGACCAGGTCGGTGCCCGGCTTCACTTCGGTCCACTTGTAGTTGTCGAGCGCGGCGATCTGGATCTCGCTGTCGAAGTGGCCGATGTTGCAGACGATGGACATCGGCTTCATAGCCTTCATGTGCTCGGCGGTGATGACGTCCTCGTTGCCGGTCGCGGTGACGAAGATGTCGCAGCGCTTCACAGCTTCTTCCATGGTGACGACTTCATAGCCTTCCATGGCGGCCTGAAGCGCGCAGATCGGGTCGATTTCGGTGACCATCACGCGCGCGCCGCCCTGGCGCAGCGATGCGGCCGAGCCCTTGCCGACATCGCCGAACCCGGCGACGCAGGCAACCTTGCCGGCCAGCATCACATCGGTGGCGCGGCGGATCGCGTCGACAAGCGATTCCTTGCAGCCATAGAGGTTGTCGAACTTCGACTTGGTGACGCTGTCGTTCACGTTGATCGCGGGGAACGGCAGCTTGCCGTCCTTGGCGATCTGATAGAGGCGGTGGACGCCGGTGGTGGTTTCTTCCGAAACGCCCTTGATGTGGGCGACCGACATGGTGAGGTAGCCCGGCTTGCGCTTCAGAAAGGCCTTCAGCGCACGGACGAATTCGATTTCCTCGGCATTGCTGGGTTCGAACAGGTCTTCACCCGCTTCGACGCGGGCGCCCCACAGCGCGAACATGGTGGCATCGCCGCCATCATCCAGGATCATGTTGGCGGTACGCCCGGTGCCATCGTCCCAATCGAAGATCGAGCCGACATAGTCCCAGTAATCGGCCAGGCTTTCACCCTTGATCGCGAAGACCGGGATCCCGGCGGCGGCGATCGCCGCGGCGGCGTGGTCTTGCGTGGAGAAGATGTTGCAGGTGGCCCAGCGTACTTCGGCGCCCAGCGCCACGAGCGTTTCGATCAGCACTGCGGTCTGGATCGTCATGTGCAGCGAACCGGTGATCCGCGCGCCCTTCAGCGGCTGCGAAGCGCCGAATTCCTCGCGCAGCGCCATCAGGCCCGGCATTTCGGTTTCGGCAATGCGGATTTCGGCGCGGCCGAAGTCGGCCAGGCCGATGTCGGCAATGGCATAGTCACGGGTCTGGGCAGCAGTAGCCAAGGGTCTTCTCCTGAAGGTCACAGGCGCCCTGCCGCAAACAGCAACAGGCAGCGCCAATCATGACGCCGCCCTTAGCCGCTTGCCCCGCCAGAGGCAAATATAAAGATTGCTTTATATGTCTTCCGTACTGGTCACCGAGCCCAGGCAAACCGGGCCGAGCCACTTCTGGCAAGCAATTGGTCAGCTGCCTCAGCCAGTACCGCCGATCCCTCGGCCTGGGCCAGGCTGCGGGCTGCGACCTTGAGTTCGGCGCAGCTCAGCCAGGGGTGCCCCTGACCATAGGTGTTCGCCATGCTCGTACTGATCCTGTCGAGCGCGCGGGCCGCCTTGTCTGGGCCAACTCGCTTGGCCAGCTGGCTTTGCAGCTGACGGCTGGCGGCGTTGAGCGCGCCGATGTGCTTGGTGGTGAAGCGGCCGTAATCGGCCTGGAAGTTGTGCGCCGTAGAGCGGCAACGCAGCCCCGTGACCATCAGCATGATATCGAGCCGCCGCAGCTTTTCAGCGTCTTCCAACGAGCCGGCACTGGCTGGCGCGCTGGCCAGCATTCCTAATATGGCCGCGGTCGCGGCCAATCCCTTGGCAATCCCCATTTTGCAGTCTCCCGGCGGAACCCTGTTCCCGCATTGGCAGACTGCGCCGACAGATTTACCGGATCTTAAAGCGGCGGGGTAAAGCAAAATTAAGCATAACCGCCCGTTGCCCTGCGGCCTGGGCGGACTATATCCCACCAGCAAGATTACCCTTCCAGACAGGAGAACGAGTATGACGATTGCTGTTGGCGACAAGCTGCCCGACGTGAAGCTGGTCAAGGCGACCGAAAACGGCCCCGAAGCCGTCCAGTCGGCCGACTATTTCAAGGGCAAGCGTGTGGCGCTGTTCTCCGTTCCCGGCGCCTTCACCCCGACCTGCTCGGCCAAGCACCTGCCGGGCTTTGTCGAAAAGGCCGATGAACTGAAGGCCAAGGGCATCGACGAAATCGTCGGCACCGCGGTCAACGATCCGTTCGTGATGGGCGCCTGGAACAAGGCCGCCGGTTCCTCGGACATCACCATGCTGGCCGATGGCAACGCCGATTTCGCCAAGGCCGTGGGCCTGACCATGGACGGTTCGGGCTTTGGCCTGGGCCTGCGCGGCCAGCGTTTCGCCATGGTCGTCAATGACGGTGTGGTCGAACAGCTGCACGTCGAAGCCCCGGGCGAGTTCAAGGTCAGCTCGGCCGAACACCTGCTCGAAAACCTCTAAGACCGATGGATTGGGGGCAGCTGGCGATCAAGGCGCTGATTTCCGGCGCGGTGATCGCGGCTGCCTCCGAACTGGCCCGCCGCAGCCCCGGTTGGGGCGGGCTCATCGCCAGCCTGCCGCTGGTTTCGACCCTGGCAATGATCTGGCTGTGGCGTGATACGGGTGATGGCGCGCGCGTTGCCGATTTCGCCCTCTCAGCCAGCCTCTATGTGCTGGCCTCCCTCCCCGCCTTTGTTTTGCTAGCGCTACTGCTGCGCAAGGGCCTGGCATTTCCCACCGCCATGGGGGCCTTCATGCTGGCCGGCTGGCTGGGGTACTGGCTGATGCAGACGGTTGGCCGCCGCTGGGGCTGGCCGGTCTAGCTCACCCCGGAATGGCGTAGGTCACTACGGCCTGGCCCACGATATTCGCAGGATCGTCCTGCCACAGCCGGCAATCGACCGTCGCCAGCCGCTTGCCGAGCTTCAGCAACACCGCATCGCACCACACCGTCTGCTGCTTGACCGCGCGCAGGAAGCTCATGTTGAGGTTGCTGGTCACTGCCATGGCAACCGGACCGATATGCGCGAGGATCACCGCATAGGCGGCGCGATCGACCAGACCCATCTGGGTCGGGCCGGAAACGATCCCACCCGGGCGCAGGTTGCTGCTGTCCGGCTCCAGCGCCAATCGGACAAAGCCGGGTTCGATCTGGTCGATCCGGCCCAGCCGATCATGATCCCCACCGGGAAAGGCTTGCACGAAAAAGTCCGACAGTTCCGCAACCGTCATCACCGGGACAAGACCGGCCATCTCAATAGCCCATCAGGCTGAGCACTTCCTTGCGGCTGCGGTTGTCATCCAGGAAGCAGCCCATCAGTCGGCTGGTGACCATGCCGACACCCGGCGTGCGCACGCCGCGCCCAGTCATGCAGCCGTGCTGCGCCTCGATCACCACGGCCACGCCATGCGGCTGGAGGTTGTCCCAGATGCACTGCGCCACCTCGGCGGTCAGCCGCTCCTGGATCTGCAGGCGGCGGGCATAGGCGTGGAGGACGCGGGCCAGCTTGGAAATGCCGACCACGCTATCCTTGGGCATATAGGCGATCGCCGCCTTGCCGGTGATTGGGGCCATGTGGTGTTCGCAGTGCGACTGGAACGGGATGTCCTTCAGCAGCACGAGTTCGTCATAGCCGCCCACTTCCGCAAACTGGCGCGAGAGGTGATAGGCCGGATCTTCGTGATAGCCCTGACAGTATTCCTTCCACGCGCGCGCGACCCGCGCGGGTGTATCAAGCAGGCCTTCACGCTGCGGATCATCGCCCGACCAGCGGATCAGCGTGCGGATCGCTTCCTGAACCTCGGGCGGAACGGGCAGCTTGCCGTTCTCGTCCAGCCCATGATCATGATCGCATCCCATCCTCACACCTCCAGTCGCGGGCGGCGCAGGAAGCCGCCACGGCGAAACAGCCCCCGGCGCTTGCTGAACGGTTCGAACAGTTCTTCGGGTCGTTCGGGATCAAGCAGGGCGTTATCTGCCACTGCTCTCTCCGTTTCGCTTAGGGGACGCAAGGCAAAAGGTTCAAGGTACTTGCCCTTGCGCGGGGCATTCTCGATCAGCGCCAGCATCGATGGATCTTGCTCCAGCGCTTCCTCTACCGCGCGGCGCGGCAAGCCCAGGTGCTCGGCCAGCAGGGCATGGCGCAGCCGAGTGATCCCGGCCTTCGCATGGCCATTGCCGGGTCGGGCGGCATCGATGAACATGTCGCATTCGCTATCCAGCCCGAGCGAGCGGTTGTTCATGTTGGCCGAGCCAATCCGCAGCACCTCGTCATCGACGATCATCATCTTGGAATGGACATAGATCGCCGTGCCGGCAGCGTTGCGCGGCACGAAGATGCGGAACCGGCGCAGGTGATCGCGTTCGGCGATGGCGTGGGCCAGTTGCACCCGCGCCCCGTCCATCGCCACCACTTCCAGCCAGCCTTCGGCCGAGACCGGATTGATCAGAACGATTTCGGGCGGATCGGGTTCTGCCACGCGCTTGGCCACCGCCTCGGCAATGGTCCGCGCGGCGAAGTATTGGCTTTCGGCGTAAATGAACTTTCGGGCGCGGGCGATGTGTTCCAGGAACAGCGCCTCAATCTCGCGCACTTCGCTGATCCCGTTCCATTGCGAGCGGGTGCGCGAAATGCCCACTTCGACATCGTTGAAATCGGCCTTCAGCGTCGACGGCCATGGGCTCGACACCTGCGGCGCACACGGTTCCAGCGGCGTTGCTCCGGCCTGGGCCCAGCGCTCTCGCCCCAGATCGCCCAGGGCCCGGGCAGCCTCACCCTCCACCATCAGGGTCAGATCGTGCCACGGGCCGAACAGGCGCGGCGAGAATGGCAAACGGCGGCGCTGGTCGCCCTCCTTGTGCTCCGGCGTGTCCCAGCGCCCGGCGGTCATGTCGATTCCGCCGCAGACAGCGAAGCGATCATCGATCACCACGATCTTCTGGTGGTGACTGCACCCCAGCGGGTGCGCGGAATCGAACTTGAAATCGATCGCCGCGCTGCGCCACCAGCGCCACAGGTCGAGGATCATCGAGCCGCGAAGAATGAACTTCAGTGCACCGAAGTTCCATTTCAGCACCCGCACCTCAAGCCCCCGCGTGCGCTTGCACAGCCAAAGCATGAACGGCCCGAGCCGCGCCGGCTGGTTAAGTTTGTCAGGCCGGTTCCACCAGCGCCGCCCTTGCCCCAGCAGGATCCGGGTGTCGAAATCCCAGCCGATCATCATGATCCGCTGGCGCGCGCGCATGAAAGCCTGCTGCATCAGTGCGAAATAGGGCGCAGCATCGACCACCACATGGACGCGGCTGGCCCTGGCATAGCGCCAGACCGAAGGGGATGGCCCGGCTTGCTCTGGTACTGTTGGTTCTTCGGCCACAGGTCCTCTTAGCTGCTGAAGCAAGGCTGGGCAGCAAAAACCGTGCGAGCAAGGGTTTGGTTGCAAGAGGGCGGATGTTGGCGGCAAGCCGTGACCCGCCATTACACAAAAGGG
>DKII01000010.1 GCA_002454125.1 Novosphingobium sp. UBA6722 | reverse complement strand
GTGTGGCTCAACGGCATGGAAGTGACGCAGTGCACCTATTTCCAGCAAGTCGGCGGGTTCGATTGCAAGCCGGTGGCGGGAGAATTGACTTACGGGCTTGAGCGCCTGGCCATGTACATCCAGGGCGTCGACAACGTCTATGACCTGGCCTTCAACGCCGAAGGCGTGAGCTATGGCCAGGTGTTCCTGAAGAATGAGCAGGAGCACTCGAAGTACAATTTCGAGGTCGCTGACACCGAACAGCTGTTCAAGGGGTTCCAGCATGCCGAGGCTGAGTGCCAGCGCTGCATCGCCGCGCAGGTGCCTTTGGCCGCCTATGACCAGGCGATCGAGGCGAGCCACCTGTTCAACCTGCTCCAGGCGCGCGGCGTGATCTCGGTGCAGGAGCGCGCCAGCTACATCGGCCGGGTCCGCGATCTTGCCAAGGGATCGTGCCAGGCCTGGATCGAGAAGAACAAGGCCGAATGGGAAGCGAAGTACCCGGGGTGGACCGTATGAGCGACTTCCTGCTTGAGCTCCGCTCCGAGGAAATCCCCGCGCGGATGCAGGCCGGCGCACGCGCTGACCTGGAAAAGCTGTTCCGCAAGGAAATGGATGCGGCCGGCGTTGCCGTGGGTGAGGTCACCGTCTGGTCGACCCCGCGCCGCCTGGCGCTGATCGTGCGCGGCTTGCCGGCGGCGACGGCTGCGGTTTCGGAAGAAGTGAAGGGCCCTCGGGTCGGCGCGCCGCCGCAGGCGTTCGAAGGCTTTCTGCGCAAGACCGGGCTGACCGAAGACCAGTTGGTTGAGCGCGATGGCGTGCTGTTCGCGATCACCGAAAAGGCGGGACGTGCGACGGCCGAGGTCCTCGCTGAAGCGATCCCCGCGATCGTCCGGGCCTTCCCCTGGCCGAAGTCGCAGCGTTGGGGCGCGGCCTCGATCAGCACCGAAAGCCTGCGCTGGGTGCGCCCGCTCTCAGCCATCGTCGCGCTGTTCGACGGGCAGGTCGTCGATTGCGAGGTCGGCGGCATCAAGGCCGGGCGCCTGACCAAGGGGCACCGCTTCCATTCGAGCGGCGAGATCAGAGTGGATGGCGTCGATGATTACGCTGCCAAGCTGCGTGCTGCCCATGTCATCGTTGACCATGTCGAGCGGCAGGACCTGATCCGCGCCAAGGCTAGCGAAGCCGCCGCTGCGGCGGGCCTCAAGCTGGTCGAGGATGAAGGCCTGGTGATCGAGAACGCCGGGCTGACCGAATGGCCGGTGCCGCTACTGGGCCGGTTCGACGAGGCGTTCCTCGAAGTCCCGCCCGAAGTGATCCAGCTCACCGCGCGGACCAACCAGAAGTATTTCGTGTGCGAGGATACGGCGGGCAAGCTCGCCAATGCCTTCGTCTGCACCGCCAATATCGCGGCGGCCGATGGCGGCGCCGCGATTGTCGCCGGCAACCGCAAGGTCCTCGCCGCTCGCCTGTCCGACGCCCGCTTCTTCTGGGAGCAGGACCGCAAGACTGCGCTGTCCGATCATGCAAAGAAGCTGGAACGGATCACCTTCCACGAAAAGCTCGGCACCGTTGCCGACAAGGTCGAACGGGTCGCCAAGCTGGCGCGCTGGTTGGTGGAGGAAGGGATCGTCAAGGGCGCCAGCGCCGAAGAGGCCGAACTCGCCGCGCGGCTCTGCAAGGCGGACTTGGTCACCGAAATGGTCGGCGAATTCCCGGAGCTTCAGGGCCTGATGGGCGGCTACTACGCCCGCGCCGAGGGGCTGAGCGATGCCGTCGCCGACGCCATCCGCGATCACTACAAGCCGGTCGGGCAGGGGGACGAAGTGGCGACTGCGCCAGTGACGGTGGCGGTGAGTTTGGCGGATAAAATCGATACATTGATGTGCTTCTTTGCCATCAACGAGAAGCCCACTGGTTCGAAAGATCCGTTTGCGCTTCGCCGTGCGGCGCTGGGGGTCATTCGCCTTGTCTTGGAGAACGGCCTTCGATTGAGCATCGACGACACACTCGAAACGATGACTGATATCGTTAGGATGAATCGTGACAGGCAATCAGAAACGGCCGAGACAGAGAAGGCGCGTAATGCCGTCGAAATGGCGCAGCTTGAGAATATAGCAAGCGGAGCGGCGGGCCTTCACTGGTTTGTGATTGACCGTTTCAAAGTCCAACAACGCGAATTCGGCATCAAGCACGATATCATTGATGCAGCATTTCATGTGTCAGATTGGAAGGACGACGATCTCGTCCGCCTGCTTGCCCGCGTCCACGCACTCCAGGCCTTCGTCGGGACCGAGGACGGTGCGAACCTGCTCGCGGGTTACAAGCGCGCCGCCAATATCCTCAAGAAGGAAGACTTTACCGGGGGCGAGGAAATAGCGCTTTCCTACACCCCCGAACCTGCCGAAAGGGCGCTGGTCGATGCACTGGCCGAGGCCGGTCCGCGCGCCGCTGCGGCGGTGGCGGATGAGGACTTTGCCGGGGCAATGGCCGCGCTGGCGTCCTTGCGGGCGCCGATCGATGCCTTCTTCGAGCAGGTGACCGTCAACGATGCCGACCCCGCCAAGCGGTCATTCCGCCTTAACCTGCTGGCGCGGCTGCGCGATGCGGTCCATGGCGTGGCCGATTTCTCGAAGATCGAAGGGTAGCGATACCGGAGAATTTCTTCCCGTCTCGCACCAATCGAACGCCGATTTTGATTCAAGGTGTTGAAAAGACACCGGATCAGGCAGTTGGGATAAGCGGACACAGTGTCACTGTGTCAACCTGCAAGTTCAGGGAAGAGACCGGAAACGTGAACAAGCAAGTCTATACCTTCGGTGGTGGTTCCCGCGACGATAGCGCGCGCAGCCGCGACAAGACCATTGTTGGCGGCAAGGGCGCCAACCTGGCCGAGATGGCCGGGATTGGCTTGCCGGTGCCGCCGGGCTTCACGATCACGACCGAAGAATGCGTCCGCTACCTGGCTGAAGGCGGCGACTTTTCGGACAGCCTGAAGGCAGAAGTGCAGGCTGCGCTCGCCCATATCGAAGCAGCCGTGGGCAAGAAGTTTGGCGATGCCGCCGATCCGCTGCTGGTTTCGGTCCGCTCGGGCGCGCGCGTCTCCATGCCGGGCATGATGGACACTGTGCTCAACCTGGGCCTCAATGACGCCACAGTGGAAGGCCTGGCGACGTCATCGGGCGACCCGCGCTTTGCCTGGGACTCCTATCGCCGCTTTATCCAGATGTACTCTGATGTCGTACTCGGGCTCGATCACCACCTGTTCGAGGATGCCCTGGAGATCGCCAAGGAAGACAACGGCTTTTACGCCGATGTTGAGATGGAGGCTCCGCATTGGCAGGCGCTTGTGCGGGAATACAAGGGCATCGTGGAGAGCGAACTGGGTCGCTCCTTCCCGCAGGACCCGCATGAGCAGCTGTGGGGCGCGATCCGCGCCGTGTTCGATAGCTGGGATTCGGACCGCGCCAAGGTCTATCGCCGCCTGAATGACATTCCGGGTGACTGGGGCACGGCGGTCAACGTCCAGGCCATGGTTTTCGGCAACATGGGCGATACCAGCGCCACCGGCGTCGCCTTCACGCGCGATCCGGCGACTGGCGAGAAGGCCTATTACGGCGAATGGCTGGTCAACGCCCAGGGCGAAGACGTGGTCGCGGGCATCCGGACCCCGCAGTACCTGACCAAGGCGGCGCGCGAGCGCGCCGGGGCCAAGCCGCTGTCAATGGAAGAGGCGATGCCTGCGGCCTATGCCGAACTGGCCGCCGTCTTTGAGCTGCTTGAGAAGCACTACCGCGACATGCAGGATATCGAGTTTACCGTCGAACGCGGCAAACTGTGGATGCTCCAGACCCGCTCAGGCAAGCGCACCGCCAAGGCCGCGCTCAAGATGGCGGTCGACATGGTCGCCGAGGGGTTGATTGACGAAGCCACAGCCATCAAGCGCGTTGATCCGATGGCGCTCGACCAGTTGCTCCACCCGACGCTTGATCCGTCGGCGACGCGAGACGTGCTCGCCCGCGGCTTGCCGGCCAGCCCGGGTGCAGCCTCTGGCGCAATCGTGCTTGATGCCGATACCGCGGAAAAGCGCGCGGAACGCGGCGAGGCCGTGATCCTGGTCCGGGTTGAGACCAGCCCAGAGGACATCCACGGCATGCATGCCGCCAAGGGCATCCTGACCGCGCGTGGCGGCATGACGTCACACGCGGCTGTTGTGGCGCGCGGCATGGGCCGACCCTGCGTTTCAGGTGCTTCGGCGGTCTCGATCGACATGGCCAGCCGTACGCTCAAGATCGGGCAGCTCGAGCTCAAGGAAGGCGACATCATAACTCTCGATGGCGCCAACGGCGATGTTATGGCTGGTAAGGTGCCGACGATTGAGCCGGAGCTGGTTGGCGACTTCGGCACCTTGATGGCCTGGGCGGATCGGCACCGGCGGATGAAGGTCCGCACCAATGCCGAAACGCCCGATGACTGCCGTATGGCGCGCCAGTTCGGGGCCGAGGGCATTGGCCTGTGCCGGACCGAGCACATGTTCTTTGACGCCAGCCGTATCTCGGCCGTGCGCCAGATGATCCTGGCCGAGGACGAGGCCGGTCGCCGCGCGGCGCTCGCCAAGCTGCTGCCCGAACAGCGCGCCGATTTTCAGGCGATCTTCGCGGTCATGGCTGGGCTGCCGGTCACGATCCGCTTGCTTGACCCGCCGCTGCATGAGTTCCTGCCGCACAGCGAGGCGGATTTTACCGAGCTGTCCGAAGCCATCGGCATTGGCGTGGATACGCTGAAGCGCCGCGCGGGCGAGCTCCATGAATTCAACCCGATGCTGGGCCACCGGGGCTGCCGCTTGGGGATCACCTTCCCTGAGATCTACGAGATGCAGACCCGCGCGATCTTCGAAGCCGCCTGCGCGGTTGCCGCCGAAAGCGGTGATGCGCCGGTGCCCGAAGTGATGATCCCCCTCGTCGCCACCCGCAAGGAGCTGTCGATCCTCAAGGCCCTGGTCGACCGAACTGCCGAAGCCGTCTTTGCCGAGCAGGGCCGCCGGATCGACTATCTGGTTGGGACGATGATCGAACTGCCGCGCGCCGCGCTGATGGCTGGAGAGATTGCCGAGGATGCCACCTTCTTCTCATTCGGCACCAATGATTTGACGCAGACAACTCTGGGCGTTTCGCGGGACGATGCCGCGCGCTTCCTGACCCCTTACGTCGAGCAGGGCATCTATCCGCGCGATCCCTTCGTCAGCCTGGATATCGAGGGTGTCGGACAACTGGTCGAACTGGCGGCCGAGCGGGGCCGCAAGACCCGCGGCGAACTGAAGCTCGGCATCTGCGGCGAACACGGCGGTGATCCCGCCTCGATCGCCTTCTGCGAGAAGGTTGGCCTCGATTACGTCAGTGCTTCGCCGTACCGCGTGCCGATTGCGCGCTTGGCGGCTGCCCAGGCAGCCCTTAACGCCGCCAGCCGCTGAGCGTCAAAATCTCGAAACGTTCAACGGTTCCGGTTCCAAATTGCTCGTTTACAATCGAATATTGCTCGCGGGTAAGGATCGGTCCGGATTGGGAAAGCACGTTGGTCAGAGCCTGCGCCCGCAGGTCTGCCAACAGACTTTTCAGGCCACTGAACCGCACGTCGAGCGGGCGGCTATCCACCACCGGGTCGGCCCAGCCGGCACGCTGAAGCAATTGCCCGCCAGCGCGGACATCGACGGCCGGGTGCAGCCGCGGGGCAGGCCGGTCCCCGTCCGCTGCGAGCATGGCGTCGCGCAGGGCCGGTAGACTGCCAGCGCCAACAAAGCTGGCAATGGCCAGACCTCCGGGTGCCAGGGCATTACGGATGTGGATCAGGGCGCCAGGCAGGTCGTTGACCGTATCAAGCGTGCCGAAGCTGGCGATCAGGTCAAACCCGGCGTCCGGAAAGGGCCGCTCCTCGGCAAAGCCCTCAGCCGGTTCGGCGCGGGCGACATCGGTGCCGCGGTTTTGGAGTTCGGTAGCCAGGCTGTCCGGCACCATCCCGACCAGCAACGCCCGCTTCGGTTCGTGCCGTAGGAAGGCCAGTCGCTCGAGCAAGTCCTCGGCCATGTCTGCAGCGAGGTAGGCGGCGGCGTTCGGGCGGGCCTGCAAGGCGAGAGCGCGGCGCCTGACCGCCAATCGGCGGACCGGAGAGAAGATCAGGGGCGGGGTCTGCGAGCTCACGCGGGCGCACTGCCTTGCGTAGGCGGCGGGTGCAAGCGATAGTCGCCTGCGATGCAGGTTCCTGCCGCCATTGCCCCGCTTGTGGATCTCGTCTTCCCGCCGCGCTGCCCCCTGTGCGGCGAGGCCCTAGCCAGCCAGAGTGGGCTATGCTCCGACTGCTGGAGCGAGCTTGCCATCCCCGGAGAGCCTTGCTGCGCCAGTTGCCAGCGCCCCTTCGGAGAGGGCGCGCCTGACGGCATGGTCTGCGGCCCCTGTCTGGCCAGTCCGCCAGCCCACGACGGGATCGCCGCGGCCACGCTCTACACCGACGGCTCGCGCCGCCTGGTCCTGGCCTTCAAGCATGGCCGCCGGATTGCGCTGGCGCCGCTGCTCGCAAGACTGATTGCCGCCAAGCTGCCTGCCGTCGGACCCGATTGGGTTGTCGTTCCCGTGCCGCTCCACCGCTAGCGGTTGTGGCGTCGCGGCTTCAACCAGTCGGCCTTGCTTGGACGGGAGATCGCCTCGGCCACCGGGGCCTCGCTGCTGGTTGACGGGTTGGTCCGCCGTAAGGCTACGCCGATGCTGGGCGGCCTTGGCCGGGCTGCCCGGATGCGGGCGCTTAGTGGGGCAATTGCCGTCAACCCGGCGCGAGCGGCGCGGATCAAGGGTAAGCAGGTCTTGCTGGTGGATGACGTTCTGACCAGCGGCTCAACCAGCGAGACCTGCGTGAAGGCCCTGAAGCGGGCGGGTGCGGCTAAGGTCCAGATCGCCTGCTTCGCACGGGTGCTCGACGAGGCACTGGACCTGGTCTGAAAACGAAAACGCCCGGAGCTGGGCTCCGGGCGTCCTCGTGACGAAACTGTGAGGCGTCGCTTGCGCGATTAGGCAGTCCCCCTTGACCGCCTCGCCAAACCCTCATGCGGTGGCTCACCTTTTCGGGGAGCCGGCCTGGTCCCTGAACCTTGGCCGCTTGCTTTCCGCAGCGCTTCTTTCTCCGAACTTGGCCACGCTGGAAAGCGCGAAGCGGCGGCCGTGCAGATTTTGGTCGACACATGTGGTTATCGTGCAACAAGGAAGCGCCATGACCCAGATTGACGACCGCGAGCAGGGGACCAGCTTCCAGCCCCGTTTCGATGCCAATGGCTTGCTGACCGCCGTCGCGGTTGATGCTGAAAGCCGCGAAATACTCATGCTTGCCCATATGGATGCTGAAGCTCTGGCCAAGACTTGCGAGACGGGACTGGCGCACTTTCACTCGCGATCGCGGGGTCGACTGTGGATGAAGGGGGAGAGCTCGGGCCATGTCCTCAAGGTCGAGCAGATCCGCGTCGATTGTGATCAGGATGCGCTGGTGCTGGTCGTCCGGCCAGCCGGACCGGCTTGCCATACCGGAGCGACGAGCTGCTTCTACCGTGCGCTGGATGGCGATTCGCTTGTTCGCATCGACGGTTGACGCTTACGTAAAGGGAACCTAGAGGAAGCGGCGATGGACTCGCCGGTTTCCACACCTCCTGCCCATGACGGCGCTCACCTTGAGCGGCCCGACGCCTTGGCGCGTGAACAGTTCACCATTTCCGATCTCACGGCCGAGTTCGGGCTGACCGCCCGGGCCTTGCGGTTTTACGAAGACGAGGGCCTGATCGCCCCGGCCCGGCAGGGTCTCAGCCGGGTCTATTCCAAGCGCGACCGCGCGCGTCTGGCCTGGATCATGCGGGCCAAGAATGTCGGCTTCAGCCTGACCGAGATCAAGGAAATGATCGACCTTTACGACCTGGGGGACGGTCGGGTCGAACAGCGCCGGGTGACTGTCGCCCGCTGTAAGCAGCAGGTGGAACGGATGCAGGCCCAGCGCGCCGATATCGATGCGGCGATCAAGGAACTGACCGACTTCATCACGCTTGTCGAAAACATCGATCGCGCCCCGCGCGGTTGACCCCATCTTTCAACGAGGACCCCCATGCCCGTCTACAAGGCACCGACCGGTGACGCCCGTTTTCTGATCAACGAAGTGCTGCGCCTGCAGGACTACGCCGCGCTGCCCGGCTTCGCCGGCGCGACGCCCGACATGGTGGAAGCTGTGGTCGAGGAAGCCGGCAAGTTCTGCTCGGAAGTGCTCGCTCCGATCAACCTGGCCGGCGATCAGGAAGGCTGCACCCGGCATGCCGATGGCTCGGTCAGCGCCCCGTCGGTCTACAAGTCGGCCTTCGCCCAGTTCCGCGAGGCGGGCTGGTCGACCCTGTCGGTGCCGGAAGAGTTCGGCGGGCAGGGCCTGCCGCACGTGCTGGGCATGCTGATGGAAGAGTTCATGTCTTCCGCCAACCAGGCCTTCTCGATGTATCCCGGGCTTACCGCCGGGGCGATCTCGGCAATCCTCGCCAAGGGTTCGCCCGAGCAGAAGGCCAAATACGTGCCCAAAATGGTCACCTGCGAGTGGCTCGGTACGATGAACCTGACCGAGCCGCAGTGCGGGACCGATCTGGGCTTGATTCGTACCCGCGCCGTGCCGCAGGCCGATGGCTCCTATGCGATCACCGGCACCAAGATCTTC
>DKII01000008.1 GCA_002454125.1 Novosphingobium sp. UBA6722 | reverse complement strand
CGCCAGTTGACCTGCGCGCCGCGGGTTCCCGCGCTGACTGCCCGTGTTGCCATGGATGCTTCCCTTCGTTCGGCGCGCATAATGCGCCTGCCGGTGACTCCGCGTCAAGAATCCTTGGAAATCTGGCGAGTCGCTTCAGCGCAAAAAGGCGTCGATACCTGCCCAGCGCGGCCATTTTAGCCGCTTTGCAGTGGCGTGGTTCATGCCGCCCAGGGCAATTACTGGCACGGGTGAGCGGACCGCAAGCAACCGGAACCGCAGCGCGCCAAGCACCTTTCCGCCCGGATGGGACCGCGTCGGGAAGACCGGAGAGAGCAGCACTGCCTGGGCGCGCTGTACCCGCCGCAATTCGCGCAGCGAGTGGGCAGTCGCCAGTGCGGCATCGGCATGCGCGCCATAAGAACCGTCCGCACCCCAGCGCCGCGCCTGGGCCGAACTGCCCGACAGGACCACACGGATACCCCGCGAACGGGCAAGCCGAGCCAGTGCCGCAAATCGGCTCCGTCGCTCGGTCTCTGACAGGTCGTAATGGCGGAACACGAAACCACTGCCGCGCGGCAAGCGCTTGAGCGCCCGTTCCAGCACGGCGTCGTTGCGCGCATCGCTCAGCAGCCAGATTCTGGGCAAGGGCTTCTTTTGCGGCACGGCATCGCTATAGCACCGCGCCATGACCGATCCAGCCAATGCAGCAGCCGCCGGGCTTGCCGATATTCAGACCCGTATCGCCCGCACCGCGCAGATCGCCGGACGCAAGGCCGAAGACGTGACGCTGGTCGCTGTCAGCAAGACCCATCCGGCCGAACGGATCGCTCCGCTGATCGCCGCCGGCCAGCGCGTGTTTGGCGAGAACCGTGTCCAGGAGGCGGCGGAGAAGTGGCCCGCACTGCGCGAGGCTAATGCCGGCATCGAACTCCACCTTGTGGGCCAGCTCCAGTCGAACAAGGCCGAGGATGCGGTCGCGCTGTTCGATTGCATCCATTCGGTCGATCGGTCCTCGCTGGTCAGCGCGCTCGGCAAGGCAATGGACAAGACCGGACGGCAGGTGCCGTGCTTTGTCCAGGTCAATATCGGCGCCGAAGAGCAAAAGGGCGGCTGCGCGATTGCCGATCTGCCCAGCCTGCTGGCCGAGGCCCGGGCAGCGGCTATTCCGATTATCGGGCTGATGTGCGTGCCGCCGCTGGGGATCGAACCCGCTCCGTTCTTCGCTCTGCTGGACAAGCTGGCGACCGACAACGGTCTGGCTGGTCGGTCGATGGGGATGTCCGACGATTTCGAAACGGCAATCATGCTGGGCGCCACGCACGTCCGCGTCGGTTCCGCCTTGTTCGGCGCACGCGGCTGACCTAGCCTGTCCCCCAAGGCGGCACAGCGACCGCCGCGGAGGATCATGGGCGAAGTAAGCAGCGAACATCTTGGCGACAGTTTCAGGGAATGGATTCCGGCCGGCTGGCCGGCGCGCAGTCTGGAGGAGTGCGAGGCGATCCTCTGCGCGCCGGGGGCGCGGTTCGAATATGAGACTATCGATATCCGCGGCGTGCCGACCCGGGTGTGGAAGAATGCACCGGAGAACCTGGCAGTCCTCGCGCGGATCGGCCGCAGCCATGGCGATGCGACCTTCCTGATCTACGAAGACGAGCGGGTCTCCTACGAAGCCTGGTTCCGGGCCGTCGCCGCCTTTGGTCGGCACCTCCAGTCGCTGGGCGTGCAAAAGGGCGACCGGGTGGCGCTGGCGATGCGCAACTTGCCGGAATGGCCGGTGGTGTTCTTCGCCGCTGTCACCATCGGCGCGATCTGCGTGCCGCTCAACGCCTGGTGGACCGGGCCGGAGCTGGCCTATGGCCTGGCCCATTCGGGCGCCAAGGTGCTGGTCTGCGATGGTGAGCGGCTGGAGCGGATCCTGCCGCACCGCGCCGAACTGCCGGACCTGGCCCAGGTCATCGTTTCGCGCCGCGATGATCTGCCGGCCGGCGAGACCACGCTGGAAAGCGTGATCGGAGCCTCGTCAAACTGGGGTGCCTTGCCCGATCAGGATCTGCCGGATGTTGTCATTGCTGCCGATGACGATGCAACGATCCTCTACACCTCTGGCACCACCGGCAATCCCAAAGGGGCACTGGGGACGCACCGCAACTTCGTCACCAACATCTTCTCCAGCGCCTATGGTGCCGCGCGGCAAGTGCTGCGACGGGGCGAGGCGCTGCCTGACCCCGCGCGCAAGGTGCTGCTGACGGTCATCCCGCTGTTCCACGCGACCGCCTGTTCGGCGACGATGATGGGGGCGATCGCGGCCGGTCACACGATGATCTTCATGTACAAGTGGGAGCCGGAAAAGGCCTTCCAGATCATCGAGCGCGAGAAGGTCAATTCGACTGGCGGCGTGCCTACCATCGCCTGGCAGCTGCTGGAGCATCCGGCGCGCGAGAAGTACGATCTCTCCTCGCTTGAAGCGATCGGCTATGGCGGCGCGCCCTCGGCACCCGACCTGGTCCGCAAGATCCGCGAAGTGTTCGGCGCGCTGCCTGCCAACGGCTGGGGCATGACCGAGACCACGGCCACCGTTACCGGACTATCCGCCGAGGACTATCTCAACCGCCCGACCAGCTGCGGCCCGCCAGTCGCGGTCGCGCAGCTCAAGGTGCTGGATGAGGACGGCAACCCGCTGCCCCCAGGCCAGATTGGCGAGCTCTATGCCAATGGGCCGATGATCGTGAAGGGCTATTGGAACAACCCCGAAGCGACCGCGGCGACCTTCATCGACGGCTGGGTGCGGACCGGTGACCTCGCCTGGATCGACGAGGAAGGCTTCTGCTACATTGCCGACCGGGCCAAGGACATCGTCATCCGGGGCGGTGAGAACATCTACTCGTCCGAGGTCGAGAACGTGCTCTACGACCACCCGGCGGTAATGGATGCGGCGGTGGTGGGGATCCCGCACCGCACGCTCGGCGAGGAACCGGCCGCCGTAGTCCACCTGACGCCGGGCCAGTCGGCGACCGAGGCTGAGCTGCAGGACTGGGTGCGCGCCCGCCTCGCCGCTTTCAAGGTGCCGGTGCGGATCCTGTTCCTGTCTGAAACCCTGCCGCGCAACGCCAATGGCAAGATCCTCAAGAAGGACCTGAAGGCGCTGTTCGACTAGCCGCCGGAATCAGCCTTTGTGCCGGTCCAGCTCGTCGCCCTGCAGGGTGACGACGTGGAGCAGGTTGGTCGATCCCGGCGTGCCGAAGGGCACACCCGCCAGGGCGATCAGCTTTGATCCGGCCGTGCCGAAGCCGTGGCGCAGGGCCATGCGCTTGCCCTTGGCGATCATTTCCTCAAAGCTGCCGATGTCTTTGGTGGTGACGGCATGGGCCCCCCAGAGCAGCGCGAGCTTGCGGGCGATCTTCTGCGATGGCGTGAGCACCAGCATCGGCGCGGCGGGGCGTTCGCGCGCCACACGGCGGGCCGTGCTGCCCGATCCCGTGAACACGATCACGCCGGCAATTGGCAGCGATTCCGCGATCGAAGCGCAGGAATGGGCCAGGGCATCGGCGGTGGTGCGATCGGGCAGGACTTCGGCAAAGCTGACCTGCTGGCGATAGCCGGGGTCGCGCTCTACCTGCCCGGCAATGCGGTGCATGATCGTCACCGCTTCGACCGGCCAGGCACCGCTGGCGGTTTCGGCCGAAAGCATCACCGCATCCGCCCCGTCATAGACCGCATTGGCCACGTCCGAGACTTCGGCACGGGTCGGGGCCGGGCTTTCGATCATCGATTCCAGCATCTGCGTCGCCACAACCACCGGCTTGCCCGAGCGGCGCGTGGCGGCGACAATCCGCTTCTGGATCGGCGGCACTTCCTCGGGGTTGAGCTCAACCCCCAGGTCGCCGCGCGCGACCATGATCCCGTCGGCCAGCTCGATGATCTCGTCGAGCCGATCAATCGCGGCGGGTTTCTCGATCTTGGCCATCAGTGAAGTGGCCGATCCGCCCATTAGCTTGCGGGCCTCGGCGACGTCCTCGGGCCGCTGCACGAAGGACAGGGCAATCCAGTCTGCCCCCTGCTCCAGCGCAAAGGACAGGTCGCGCCGATCCTTTTCGGTGAGCGCAGGTACCGGCACGACGGCATCGGGCACGTTCACGCCCTTGCGGTCCATGATCACCCCGCCAACCTCGGCCGAGCAGAGGATTGCATCCTGGCTGGCCTCGATCACTTTCAACCGCAGCTTGCCGTCGTCGATCAGCAGGCGCTGACCCTTCTTGAGCACGGCGAACAGTTCGGGATGCGGCAGGCAGACGCGGGTTTCGTCACCCAGTTCGGGATTGCGATCGAGCGTGAAGTGGCCCGAATGACGGATCACTGCCTTGCCATCCTTGAACTGGCCGACGCGCAGCTTGGGGCCCTGCAGGTCGCACAGGATCGCGACCGGCCGGTGCAGGTCCTTTTCGACCGCGCGGATCGCCGCGATGGTTTGGGCGTGGGTTTCGTGATCGCCGTGGCTCATGTTGACGCGGAAGGCGTCGGCCCCGGCGAGCAGAAGCTTCTCGATCATTTCAGGGCTGCGGCTGGCAGGCCCCAGTGTCGCCAGAATCTTGATCTTGCGCCCGCGCGGATCGAACTTAGCCATTGTGTTTGTTCCTCTGTCCGCCTTGCCTATGGCAAAGGCGTCACCAAAACCCAAGGGTATGCCCATGAGCTGTTCCGAAAATACGAATGCGAACCCCTCAGATCCCCTCGAATCGCTCGACGATGCGGTTGCCGCGGCTGCTTTTCGTCGGCTGGTACGGCATCTGCGCCACCGCAGCGATGCCCAGAACCTCGACCTGATGGTCCTGGCAGGCTTTTGCCGCAATTGCCTGGCTGATTGGATCCGCGATGCCGGCGCACCCTACGACAAGGAAGGTGCGCGCGAAGTGATCCACGGGATGCCGACGGCCGAATGGAAGGAACGTTTCCACAGGGAAGCGACGCCCGACCAGCTCGAAGCCATGGCCGAGAGCTTGAAGAAGAACGCCCCCGCCCCCTAAGAGCCGGTCAACCGATTCACCCTGTTACCGGAGCTTACCCCCAAATGGCCGAAACCACCGACGACCGCCTGCGCCTGCTGATCGAACGGGTGGAACGCCTGGAAGAGGAAAAGAAGGGCATCGCCGACGACATCCGCGATGTCTACGCCGAGGCCAAGGCCGTGGGCTATGACGCCAAGATCATGCGCCAGATCGTTCGCCTGCGGAAGATGAAGCCCGATGACCGGGCCGAGATGGAAGCAATCCTTGATACCTACAAGGCCGCGCTCGGCCTGGGGTAAGCGCTTGATCAGCGGGACTCATTGCCTATCTCTGGTGCATCACCACCGGGAACAGGAGAGCCCCGCATGATCGTTACCACCACCCCCACGATCGAGGGCCGTCCGGTCCAGCAGTATCTGGGCGTTGTCACCGGCGAAGTGATCGTCGGGGCCAACATGTTCCGCGACCTCTTCGCCAGCATCCGCGACATCGTTGGCGGGCGTTCGGGTTCCTATGAGGACGTGCTGGCCCGCGCCCGGCTGCAGGCGCTGGACGAGATGAAGCAGTTTGCCGCCGGTCTTGGCGGCAATGCCGTGGTCGGGGTCGATCTCGATTACGAAGTACTGGGCGCCAACGGCTCGATGCTGATGGTCAGCGTTACCGGCACGGCCGTGGTTGTCTGATCGGAGCCGGTCGGCTAGGGGGCGGCTCATTTCCAATCCCTAGCTGACGGCATCTTCCCATGGCAGGCCATTCCAAATTCAAGAACATCATGCACCGCAAGGGTGCGCAGGATAAGAAGCGCGCCGCGCAGTTTTCCAAGCTGAGCCGCGAAATCACTGTCGCGGCCAAGATGGGCATGCCCGATCCGGACATGAACCCGCGCCTGCGCGCTGCGGTCAACGCCGCCAAGGCGCAGTCGATGCCGAAGGACAATATCCAGCGGGCGATCGACAAGGCGAGCCGCGGTGACGGTGAGAACTACGAAGAAATCCGCTATGAAGGTTATGGCCCGGGCGGCGTCGCGCTGATCGTCGAGGCGCTGACCGACAACCGCAACCGCACTGCCACCAACGTCCGCACCGCCTTCGCCAAGAATGGCGGCAACCTGGGTGCGTCGGGCGCAGTGAGCCACGGGTTTGAGCGGCTTGGCCTGATCGAATACCCCGGCAGCGTTGGCGATGCCGACAAGGTGTTCGAAGCCGCGCTCGAAGCCGGGGCCGACGACGTTGAAAGCGATGACGACGCCCACGCGATCTGGGTCGCGGTGGAGAACCTCCACCCCGTCGCCCGCGAGCTGGAAAAGGTGCTGGGTGAGGCCGAGGGCGTGAAGCTTGCCTGGAAGCCCAACCTCAAGACCGAAGTCAGCGCCGAAGATGCGGCAACCCTGCTCAAGCTGATCGACGTGCTTGACGACGATGACGACGTCCAGACCGTCTGGGGCAATTACGAAATCCCCGACGCGGTGATGGAGCAGTTGGGCTGATCATCATCGGCCTCGATCCCTCCCTCAGCTGCACTGGCTGGGGGATCGTCGCCAAAAGCGGCAACCGGCTGAGCCACATTGCCAATGGCCAGGTAAAGACTGACCCCAAGGCTTCATTGCCCGAGCGACTGGTCGTGCTTGACCGCGAACTGGCGGCCGTAATCGCACAGTACCAGCCCGAGACCGGCGCGGTTGAGGAAGTCTTCGTCAACCAGAACGGCCAGTCCACGCTCAAGCTCGGCCAGGCCCGGGGCGTCTGCCTGCTGGCGCTGGCGCGGGCCGGGCTGTCTGTCGCGGAATATGCGCCGACGCTGGTGAAGAAGGCCATTGTCGGCACCGGCGGGGCAGAGAAGGTGCAGGTCCAGGCGATGCTCAAGGTCCTTCTGCCCGGTGTGAAGCTGGCCGGGGCCGATGCCGCCGATGCTCTGGCCGTTGCCATTACCCACGCCCATCTGAACCGGGGCATCTGAACCGCAACCAGCAATCGGGGGTTAAGGCGCGGGGTCGCAGGTTGCTGCTTTGGCAGCAGACAGGAGCCGCCCGTGAATCGAACTCTAGCTCTCGCCGCACTTTCCGGCCTCGCCCTTTCTGGCTGCACGGCCAGCCGCTACCAGATCTCCGACGCGCTGCAGCGTTATGGGATGAGCGAGAACCAGGCGAGCTGTGCCGCCGAATTCCTGCGCGGCAAGCTCAGCACCAGCCAGGTCAGCCGCCTGACCAAGGCTGCCCGCTATTACGACCGCGATGGCCAATTGACCTTTGGCGATCTGGTAAGGGTTGCCGGCCAGATAAATGATCGCGAAGTGCTGTTCCAGGTCGGCGCATCGGCGCTGGCCTGCCGGATCGCCGCGGACATCCCGATCCCGCGCTTCTAGTTCATAACTGTTCGCCACTTGTTCCTTTTGCTTGCCGAGTGCAGCGCGGCGGGTTAACCCGCGTGCATGATCGCCCGCCTGTCCGGCCTGCTTGACGATTTCGGCCCTGACTGGGCCGTGATTGACGTGAACGGCGTCGGCTACCTCGTCCATTGCAGCGCGCGTACGCTCGATGCCCTGGGTGTGCGCGGGGACCGGGTGACGGTCCATACCGAACTGCAGGTTTCCGAAAACGACATGCGCCTGATCGGCTTTGCCAGCGGGGGCGAGCGTGAATGGTTCCGTTTGCTTACCGGCATTCAGGGCGTGGGATCGAAAATGGCGCTAGCGGTGCTTTCGGCGCTGACGGTGGACGAACTGCAGCGCGCCTGCGCCGGCGGCGATGCGGCGATGGTCGCCCGCGCGCAGGGCGTGGGGCCAAAGCTTGCCAGCCGGATCGTCAATGAATTGAAGGACAAGGCTGGCGGCCTGCCCTCGGCGGCCGGTGCCGCGATCGCCGCTGCACCGCGCGGTTCGGCCAGCCAGGATGCGGTTTCGGCGCTCCAGAACCTCGGCTTCAAGCCCAACATCGCGACCGAGGCGGTAGCGCGGGCGCTGGAAGAGCTGGGCGAGGGGGCGGGGCTCAATGACCTGGTGCGGGTTGCGTTGAAGCGGGTGGCGGGGTGAGATTGCGCACCTCCATTTACCGTCACCCTGAACTTGTTTCGGGATCCATTGCGCCCAAAGAGCGGGGTCCGGTCCAATGACCAAGTTTGCCCGATTGCTTTCTTGCTTAGCGGCCCTTTGCACAGCGTGCGGACAGCCGTCGGTATCGCCGGCAAAGCATGTCGGGTCCGATCCTATTGATTATGACGCGTCTATCCATCTCGATGCCGAGTCACTGGCCGAGATGGGCATGAAGGACGCCTATGAGGAGCTACAGCGGCAGTCCGGCGACATCGGGGTTGAATGGGCACCAATGCGAGAAAAGTGGGATGGACAAAACGCAGGATACGATGGAGGCCCGAACTACCGCGTTGAAGTGAATGGAAAGGTCTATCCTGTCTTTGGATCGCCACCTGCAAAGGACGCCTGGGCTGGAGCTGCGGCTACCTTCTTCCAAGTGGTGAACAGTCAGCTGTCAGGGCGCAACTTCAAATTCTATGCAATCAATTCAGGGAATGATCTTCTTGCTGTCCGTTTGACAAACGAAGAGTTTCAAAGGGCACAGATTTTTCACAAGGGATCTCCGTACGCCCCTTATTTGCCAAACTACGACGCACCAAATTACGGTCTACCTCAATGACCGATAACCCCCACCTCACCCCGCTCCGCCAGCCGGAAGACGCCGACGCCGCACTGCGGCCCAAGACGCTCGCCGAATTCGTCGGGCAAGCTGCGGCGAAGGATAACCTGCGGGTCTTCATCGAAAGCGCCAAGTCGCGCGGCGAGGCGATGGATCACGTGCTGTTCTTCGGCCCGCCGGGGCTGGGCAAGACCACGCTGGCGCAGATCGTGGCGCGCGAGCTGGGCGTGGGTTTCCGCGCGACCTCCGGCCCGGTGATCGCCAAGGCGGGAGATCTCGCCGCGCTGCTGACCAACCTGGAAGAGGGCGACGTCCTCTTCATCGACGAGATTCACCGGCTCAACCCGCAGGTCGAGGAAGTGCTCTATCCGGCGATGGAGGACCGCGCGCTCGATCTGATCATTGGTGAAGGCCCCTCGGCGCGCTCGGTGCGGATCGATCTGCCGCCGTTCACGCTGGTCGGGGCGACCACCCGTGCCGGGCTGCTGACCACACCGCTGCGTGACCGCTTCGGCATTCCGGTGCGGCTCAACTTCTACACCGAGGGCGAGCTGGAACGCGTGGTGACGCGCGGCGCGGGGCTGCTGAATATCGGCATCGAGCCGACCGGCGCGCGCGAGATTGCGCGGCGTTCGCGCGGGACGCCGCGGATTGCCGGGCGGCTGCTGCGCCGAGTGCGCGATTTTGCCCATGTCGAAGGGCATGCCGCGATCACCCGCGATCAGGCCGATGCCGCACTGACCCGGCTGGAGGTCGATAGCCTGGGTCTCGACGCGATGGACCGGCGCTACCTCACCATGATTGCCGAGCTCTACAATGGCGGGCCGGTCGGGGTCGAAACGCTGGCCGCCGGTCTGTCCGAACCGCGCGATACGATCGAGGACGTGATCGAGCCATTTCTGATCCAGCTGGGCCTGATTGCGCGGACCGCGCGGGGCCGCTGCCTCAATGCGCGCGGCTGGCAACACCTTGGTTTGGCGCCGCCCGCAGGCAACCAGGGCGGCCTGTTCGATTCTGCTGATTTGACAGGCAAATAGCGCGCGCAACCCAGCAGCTTGTTAGTAATTTTAGCTACATTCGGTTCCAGATTGGGACAGGTGCATGACGCTGGCCGGACCTTTCCGGCGATTCCCGCTCCGGGACGTCAGAAACAGGGTTAACGCGATTGTCCCTTAATCATTCGTCTGCGTTTCTCTGCCTATAGGGGCATTTCGGCTGCATTTCTGCCGGATTTTCCGCCCCAGCCAAAGGCAAAGAGAGCAGAGCTTATGTCGGTACGGATGGCCCTTGTGAAATTGTCCGCGATTGCCGCGGGCGGCGCCGTGGTCGGTGGCGGGGCGGTGCATGTTGCCGAAGCGCCGGCGGCTCAGGTCCAGTACGTCAAGCATGCCAAGCCTGCGGCCAAGCCCAAGGTGATGAAGCGCAAGATCGCCCGCACCGTTCCGGCCCAGCCGCGCATGAAGAAGATCCGCCGCGTCGTGACCAAGTCGGTCGCCTGCGCGGCGCCCGCTCCGCAGCAGATGGCGATGATGGCCATGCCGCTCCCGCCGCTTCCGCCGATGCCCACCCCGCAGGGTGGCGGCGATAGCGGCGTGACCGTGATCGGCGGTTCGGGCGGCTTCGGCTTCGGCGGCGGCTTCTTCGGCGGCTTCTTTGGCGGCGGCAGCAGCTCGGGCGGCAGCGTGGTCGTCTCGACCACCACCTCGGGCGGCTCGACCTCGACCTCCAGCTCGAGCGGCGGTTCCTCGTCTTCGACCTCGGGCGGCAGCACCTCCAGCTCGACCACGTCGTCGGGCAATGTCTCGACCTCGACCGGCAATGTCTCGACCAGCTCGGGCAACTATTCGTCGACCTCGACCTCGTCGGGCAACGTGACCTCGACCAGCTCTTCGTCGGGCAACGTCTCGTCGAGCACCTCCAGCTCGACCTCGGGCAATGTCTCGACCAGCACGTCGACCTCCAGCTCGACTTCGGGCAACGTGACTTCGTCGACCTCGACCAGCTCGTCGACTTCGACTTCGAGCTCGACCAGCACCTCGTCGTCCTCGGGCAACACCACGACCACGACCAGCTCGGGCGGTCATGAAGTGCCGGCACCGCCGATGCTGCTGCTGTTCGGCGCGGCTGCGGCTGCGCTGGTCGGCCGTCGCCGCCTGGCCAAGCAGACGGCCTGACGCGACAATCAGTTCAAACAGGGGGGGCGGCCTTGGTGCCGCCCTTTTCCGTTCAGGCGAGCTGCTGGCGCAGCTTGACGTGGTGGACCTTGTGCCGCTCCTTGCGGGCCGGGTCCTTGTCCGGCAGCCGCCACAGCCAGCCGCGCGCCAGCCAGGGCACGGCAAAGGTCTCAACGTCGGTTGCCAGTTCGGCCAGCACGCGCTCACAATCGGCGCGATCGCTGGCATCATAGCTGTACCACAGCTGCTCGCGCGCTTCGGTCAGTTCGCCCAGGTGCCGGGTGGTGTGCCGCGCCAGCAGATAGCGCGGCTCGGCCCAGCGGTCCCATTCGCGCCACAGCATGGGCGAGCGGATCAGCGTTTCCATCACCTTGCGCGAGGTGAAAGGCAGGAAGTGCAGCCGCATGATCTTGGCCGTGATCCGGCAGGCGCCATGTTCCTGCCGGTATTCGCGGTGGACCAGCTTGATTACCCAGCAGGTCGTGCCGCGGCGGCGGACGAAGCCGCGCGAGCCGCGCCGCTTCCATCCGCCCTCCGCCAACCGCGGGGCGAGAAACTCGTCGACCGCCTTTTGAACGGCCGAACGATGCATCAGGCCGCCAGCTTGCGCAGCACGTAGTGCA
>DKII01000028.1:7093-7574 GCA_002454125.1 Novosphingobium sp. UBA6722 | reverse complement strand
CCCGCCGGTGCCAGCGCGCGGGCCATCGCGGCGAATGCGCAGCCGGGCCTGCTCATGCGCGGGGCGCGGCGGCGCCACTTCGCCGGGGATCTTCAGGCCCTTCATGAAGCGCTCAACTTCAACCTGCTTGAGCTCCACGGCCTGGCCGCGCGGCAGGTCGAGCAGTTCGAACGGGCCATAGGCGGTGCGGATCAGGCGGCTGACTTCCAGCCCCAGGTGCTCCAGCACGCGGCGCACTTCGCGGTTCTTGCCTTCGGTGATCGTCACTTCGATCCACTGGTTGCGCCCGGTGCTGCGCTCCATGTTGGCGTTGATCGGACCATAGCGCACGCCCTCGATCTCGATCCCTTCGCTCAGGTCTTCGAGTTGTTCCTGGGTGATGTCGCCAAAGGTGCGGGCGCGGTAGGTGCGCGGCAGGCCGGTGGAGGGCAGCTCCATCGTCCGCTTTAGCCCGCCATCGTTGGTCAGCAGCAGCAGGCCC
>DKII01000028.1:432-7024 GCA_002454125.1 Novosphingobium sp. UBA6722 | reverse complement strand
TTGGTCAGCAGCAGCAGGCCCTCGGTGTTGAAGTCAAGCCGGCCAATCGGCATGACTCGCCCGGCATTGGCCGGCAGGGCGTTGCGCAGCGCGGTGTAGATCGTCGGCCGCCCGGCCGGATCGCGCTCAGCCGTGATCAGGCCGGCGGGCTTGTGGAACAGGAACAGGCGGGCCGGATCGGGCGCTTTCACAGCCTTGCCGTCCACGCTCACGCCCTTCAGGCTGGTCAGGACGGTGTTGGGCGTGGTGACAACCTCGTCGCCAATTTTCACCCGGCCATCGGCAATCATACGCTCCACCTCGCGGCGGCTGGCAATGCCGGCGCGGGCAAGGAGCTTGGCGATGCGATCGCCATTACGGGGATTGTCGGTATCGGTCATGGCGCGGCCTTAGCGGCAGAACGCCGCCGCGTCACCCTTCGGCGAGCGCCATCTGCTCTGCGCAGATTTCATGCAGCCGGCGGATCCCGCCTTCGAGCGTGCCGAGCGTCAGTTCGGGCACCACGCCGGTCGACAGCCCCTGCTGACCGAGCGCAGCGGCGCGGAAGTCTTCGCTGCTGAATACGCCGCCATCGAGCAGGGCCCATGACCGTTCCCAGTGATCGCGCGCCTTGTCGCTCTGCGGTGCTTCCGGGATCAGCATGAAGTCCTCGACCAGAGTGCGGTCATGCCCCTGCGGCCAGAGCGCCATGACGTTCACATAGTCCGGGCTCATGATCACGACGGTGGCGGGGAACAGCTGATAGGCGAAGGTGCCGATCCGGCGCAGCGCGGCCATGTCGGTCAGGTCGACGCCCTCCATCTCGGCGGCGCGGCCGACGAAGCTGCGCTGGTGCGGGCCGATCTGATCGCCGCTGGTCACGCCGTCCTTGAAGAACGGCGCGATCGTCGCCGCGTGCAGGCGCAGCACGTGATAGCTTTCAAGGAAGGCATCCATGATCAGCTTCCAGTTGGAAGCGACGTCATGGGTCTTGCGCGCGAAGAGGTGGAGGTCGCGCATCGCAAAGGCATCGAAATCGGCGCCGAGGGTGATGGCGTGGCCAAAATCGGCGTCACCTTGCGGAGCATACCAGATCAGCCCGCCAGCCTCGCAGCTCGGCAGTTCGGCCAGGCTATAGCCAGCCTTGTCGAGGCCAGGGAAGGTATCAGGCCGGGGCAGGGCGAGCAGGCGGCCGTCAGTGGCATAGGTCCAGGCGTGATAGGGGCAGGTCAGCCGCTTGCCGCACTGCACGTCCTGCCCCTCAACCAGCCGGGTGCCGCGGTGCTTGCAGACGTTCATGAAGACATGGACCGCGCCATCACCATCCCGGGTGATCAGCAGCGGGCGGCCAGTGGCGTCATGCGGGACGGCCATGTTGTGGTCAGGGATCAGCGCCGAGGGGCAGAGCACCTGCGGCAGCCGGCCAAACAGCGCGGCCTGTTCGCGCGCCCAGTGCGCGGGATCGGTATAGACGCTGGCAGGCACGGTCGAAACGCCGCTGCTCGGCCGGGTGCAGCCATCGGCAATCGCCTGCGCCAGGGCGAGCTGGCCGGGGGTCGGGCTGCTGCCCGGAAGTGTGGATGCGGTCGCCATCAAGGCTAGGAATAGACCCAAACCGCGCTAGTGTCGCAAGCGAATTTGATGGGGAGCGCGTGAATGTCGGTCGATCTGATCCGCTTTGTGATCTTTGTCGGGGTGCTGCTGGGCCTGGGCCTGCTGGCAACCCGGATCCCGTCATTCCGGCCCTATTTGCGCAAGAACCCGCTGATTACTTTCCTGCTCGGCATTTCCAGCGGCTTTCCGCTGACCCTGCTGGTGGCGACGATGACCTTCTGGCTCGCCAAGGTCGGGATTGATACCGCCACGATCGGGTTCGCGGTTGCGCTGGGCACGCCCTATACGATCAAGTTCCTTTGGGCACCGCTGGTCGACAAGTTGCCGATCCCGGTGCTGACCCGGCTGTTCGGCCAGCGCCGCAGCTGGCTTTACCTGGTCCAGGGGTTGCTGTTCATTTCGATCTGGCAATTGGGCGCCAGCGATCCGCAGCCTGGCCACCTCGGGCCGTTCATCTTCTGGGCGATTGCCACCGCCTTCCTTTCGGCCACGCAGGATATCGTGATCGACGCCTACCGCATCGAGATCCTGGAAGAGGACGAGTTTGCCCACGGCACGGCCACCAACCAGTTCGGCTATCGCACGGGCAACCTGATTGCCGGGGCCGGGACGGTCTATCTCGCCTCTAACGAAGGCCTGGGGCTCGGCTGGGCGCTGGGTTACGGGCTGACGGCCTTTGCGATCATTCCCGCGATCATCGGCTCGCTGCTGGCGGGGCCGGGCAAGTACGTTGACCGGTTCGCCCAGGCCCAGGGCATTTCCGCGGGGCAGTGGCTGCTGGAAACCGTGGTCAATCCGTTCCGCGAGTTCCTCGGCCGCCACGGGGCCTTCCTCGTGCTCGGCTTCGTGCTGATCTACAAGGTCGGCGATGCCATGGGCCAGACCATGCTGGCGCCGATGATCGTCGATCTGGGCTTTGCCGATCTGGACTATGTTTCCGCCAACAAGCTGTGGGGCTTTGGCGCGCTGATCCTGGGTTCGGCGCTGGGCGCACCGTTCATTCTCTGGCTGGGGATGGGCCGGGCGCTGCTGATCTCGGGCCTGCTGATGATGTTCTCGAACGTGATGTTCATGATCCTGTCGGTGGTCGGCAACGATTACTGGATGCTGGTCGCCGCGATTGGGACCGAGAACGTGACCAGCGGCATCGGCCTCACGGTCTTCGCGACCTATCTCTCGGGCCTCTCCAGCCTGGCCTATACGGCCACGCAGTTCGCGCTGCTGTCCTCTTTCGCGGCCTTCGGGCGGACCTGGCTGGCCTCGCCCGCCGGGGTGATTGCGGAAAAGCTTGGCTGGACCTGGTTCTGGGGCTTCACGATTGTCGCCGCGATCCCGGGGATGCTGCTGCTGTGGCTGATGTGGCACAAGGGCTACCTGGTGCAGTCGATCCGCCAGCCCAGCACCGAGGATGACGGGCCGGAAGCACCGGCCAAGGCCTAGTCCGGCACTTGGTTGTTGAGCCGCAGGACTTCGCCCGCAAGGTAGAGCGAACCCGCGATCAGCACGGGCAGGCCATCCTGCGGCAGCGCGGCCAGCGCGCTCGGCACATCCGGATAAGCGACCGCATTCGGGCCGAACGCTTCCGCCGCGTGCCACTCGTGCGTTGGCACTGGCACGGCTGCAATCGAGGCAGCATTGGCGGCCAGCGGGCCAGTCAGCGATGCAGGGTCCTTGTTCGCCAGCATGCCGATGATCAGGTGGAAACGGCGGTCCTGAAAATGCTGCGCCAGCGCTGCCCCGGCCGAAGGATTGTGCCCGCCATCGAGCCAGACTTCGCGGTTGCCGACCAGCGGGCCGACGCTCAGCCGCTGCAAACGGGCGGGCCACTTGGCCGTCGCCAGCCCGGTGCGGATGGATGCTTCCGACACCGCCAGCGCGCTCTGATGGCGGATCATCGCCACGGCCAAGGCGGCATTATCGGCCTGGTGCGGGCCGGTGAGGGCGGGGAGCGGCAGGTTCAGTTCGCCCTGCTTGTCGCGATAGGCAATCTCGGCGCCCACCTCGGCAAACCAGTCCAGCCCGCGCAGCGCGGGGCGGGCCCCGGCGCGCATTGCCTGATCTAGGACGGCCTTGGTCATGCCAAGGTCGTACTGCTGCGTCACCAGCGGCATGCCTGGCTTGGCGATCCCGGCCTTCTCGAAGGCGATCCGCTCCAGCGGAACGGTCGGCACCCCGTCCTCGGGTGCCAGCAGGAAGCGTTCGTGATCCAGCCCGAGCGCGGCGATTCCGCATACGGCGGGCTGCTCCAGCGCATTGGTTGCATCGAAGCGGCCGCCAAGGCCGACCTCGACCACACAGGCATCGGCCGGCACCCGCCCAAACTCGGCAAATGCGGCGGCGATGGTCACTTCGAAAAAGCTGGGGTTCAGGTCTTCGCCAAGGTCCAGCACTTCGGCTAGCAGATCGGCCAGCCGGTCATCGTCGATCAGCTGGCCGGCCAGGCGAATGCGCTCGTTATAGCGGACCAGGTGCGGGCTGATCGTGGCGTGGACCTTGTACCCTTCGGCCTCCAGCATGGCCCGCAGGAAAGCGCAGGTGCTGCCCTTGCCGTTTGTCCCGGCGACATGGAACACCGGAGGCAGGCGTAGGTGCGGATCGCCCAGCCGGGCCAGCAGCGCGCGGATCGTTTCCAGCCCGAACCGCCCGTCCGGCACGGACAGCGCGCCCAGCCGATCAAGCTGCGCCTGCACGCGGGGACTGTCAGACGAGGCGAAATCGCGCACCGGGGTCAGGCTGCCTTGCTGGACCCCAGGTAATCAAGCAGCAGCGCGAGCTGCGCCTTCAGGTCGCGGCGGTGGACCACCATGTCGACCATGCCGTGTTCCAGCAGGTACTCGGCGCGCTGGAAGCCTTCGGGCAGCTTTTCGCGGATCGTATCCTGGATCACCCGCTGGCCGGCAAAGCCGATCAGGCAGCCCGGCTCGGCAATGTGGACATCGCCCAGCATCGCATAGGAGGCGGTGACGCCGCCGGTAGTGGGGTCGGTCAGCACGACGATATAGGGCAGCCCGGCCGCGCGCAGGCGGCGGATCGCCACGGTGCACTTGGGCATCTGCATCAGGCTGAGGATGCCTTCCTGCATCCGCGCGCCGCCCGCAGCGGTGCAGATCACGTAGGCACACTTTTCCTTCAGCGCCTTGTCCGCCCCGGCCACGAAGGCCGCGCCCACGGCCATGCCCATCGACCCGCCCATGAAGGCAAAGTCCTGCACGCCCAGCACCACCTTGTTGCCGCCAATCGTGCCCAGCGCATTGGTCAGGGCATCGGGATAGGGGTTGGCGAGGCGGGCGGCCTTCAAGCGATCCGGATACTTCTTCGAATCCTTGAACTTCAGCGGGTCTTCCTTGACCTTCGGGGCCGGAAGCACGGTGAAGACCGGATCGAGCAGCTGGTTGAACCGCGCCTCGGCGCCGATGCGGCCGTGATGGTCACAGCGCGGGCAGACGCTCAGGTTTTCCTCGTACTCCTTGGTGAACAGCATTTCGCTGCACGAAGGGCACTTGATCCAGAGGTTGTCCGGAGTGTCGCGCTTGTCCTGAAAGGGCAGCGCTTTGCGAACACGATCGATCCAGCTCATGAGGTCCTCTAACGCCCTTTATTCAAATCGTCACCCCCGCGAAAGCGGGGGCCCAGGGCGAGCCAGCGCGAGGTGGCCCTGGATCCCCGCTTTCGCGGGGATGACGGGGTTTAGTTGCGCGCGCCGTGCACCGCATCTGCCAGCGCGCGGGTCAGTTCCTGCACAGGCCCGGCAGCGTTGACGCCATGCTCACCGACCAGATCCACCAGCGCCGAGCCGACCACCACGCCGTCTGCCACCTTGGCAAAGGCGGCGGCCTGTTCGGGGGTGCGCACGCCAAAGCCGACGGCAACCGGAATGTCGGAAGCCGCCTTGATCCGGGCCACGGCCTCGGCAACCCCGCCGACTGCGGCCTGTTGCATGCCGGTAATCCCGGCGACCGAGACGTAATAGAGGAAGCCCGACGAGCCCTCGAGCACCGCCGGCAGCCGCACCGCATCGGTGGTGGGGGTGGCGAGGCGGATCAGCGAAATGCCCTTCGCGCGCAGCGCCGGACCAAGCTCCGGATCTTCCTCGGGCGGAATGTCGACGCAGATCACCCCATCGACTCCCGCAGCGGCGCACTGGTCGGCAAACCAGTCCGCGCCGCGGATCGTCATCGGGTTGGCATAGCCCATCAGCACCAGCGGCACGTCAGGATGCCGCGCGCGGAAATCGGCGGCGATCTTCAGGATATCGGCGGTACGGGTGCCCGCGCCCAGGCTGCGCAGGTTGGCCTTCTGGATCGCCGGGCCATCGGCCATCGGATCGGTAAAGGGCATGCCGAGTTCGATCACGTCAGCCCCGCCAGCCACCAGCGCATCGAGGATAGCAGGGGTGGCGGCCGGAGTAGGATCACCCCCGGTGACGAAGGTGACGAGGGCCGGGCGGCCCTTGGCGAATGCGGCGGAGAGGCGGGAATTAGTCATTCTCCGTGGTTCCCATTCCCACCCAGCGCAATGCCAATGCCAATGTGTAGAAGATGATATACCCGATCGTGATTGCCATCAGCATTACGAAGACTAACTCAGATGGGTGAGAGTAGCGAAAGTCAACTAAATGAAAAACCACTGGCATGAGTACGAACCAACCAACATGAAGCAACAAGAAAGCGCGACCGGCTCTCGAAGACTGAATCGGTTGACGTAGTCCAATATATGATGTCGCTCTCTCGAAATTTTTTGCAACTGCTATGCCGAATATTATCGTGAACAGAAGCCAGGCAAGAGAAGCAATTAACATCGTCGTATCGCTTTCTGGAAGGCCCAGATAGCTGATCGAAGCGATTGTGACCGCTGCCACTAAGGCGAATGCAAGCGTCGCAGCGCAGATGAAATAGCAAAGGATGAGTATTCGCTTCACAGCTTCACCCCCAGGTACTCCGCGACCGAGAAGATGTCCTTGTCGCCGCGGCCGCAAAGGTTGACCAGGATGATCTGGTCC